>NZ_JBHTGV010000003.1:0-340018 GCF_042675445.1 Cohnella sp. GCM10027633
TATATCTTTACACTCTAGCTTCATTGATTGGCCTTCACATATAGCTCTGCTGAATGTTGTCACGCTGGCTTCTCCGAAAAGCCCACTCATATAGGTTTGCTGAATGTTGTCACGCTGGCTTCTCCGAAAAGCCTACTCATAAAGATTGCTGATTGTTGTCACGCTGACTTCTCCGAAAAGCCTACTCATAAAGATTGCTGATTGTTGTCACGCTGACTTCTCCGAAAAGCCTACTCATATAGGTTTGCTGAATGTTGTCACGCTAGCTTCTCCGAAAAGCCCACTCATATAGGTTTGCTGAATGTTGACATGCTGGCTTCACCGAGATGACTACTCATATAGCTTTGCTTTTTGTTGACACACTGACTTCACCGAGATCCCTTCTATAACCAATATCCGCGGACACGCCATTTACTTAATCAGCTCTTGCTGACTTTCTGATAACGTTCATGTGTTCACGACGTCCCACCGACTTAAGGCAGCGTAGCTGCCGGGCGCGATGCGCTTAGTCGGTGCGGATGTGTCCGGCTGCTCCAGCTTCCCTGTATACTGAAATGCCTCATCGAAATGCATCGAGCTCCGGTCCGGACCGAGGGACGGCGAACGCCGGCCCGTAGCGTGAACATGGTGTTATCTGCTGTTGCCCACTTCTTCGAGTATCCAAGAAAGATTCGTGTTATATTTTTTGATTTAACTCTGATTATGAAGCCTTGATTCTATCATTTTAATCAGTACTTGTTGTCTCATTCTAAACAGATCGTTTAGTTCGGTGTACCATTGGGGCGACGAACTTAAGACTGAATGAGACTTTCAAGTATCTGATTTGTTTTGATCAGTACTTGTAGTCTCATTCGAACAGAACGTTTAGTTCAGCGTACCATTGGGCGCCGAACTATAAGTCTGAATGAGACTTTACAAGTCACTGATCTCTTTAGAATTAAGGTCTTCACTAGAGTTAAATAGCTATAACGAATCTTTCGTTCCCGACCCAAACGATCTGAAACCTGGTTGTCGAACAATTCATATGATTCATAGTGACAGCAACCAAATATGGTTCTAACTAATATGAATTATTCGACTTCTTCACTGACACACCTCTCTGAATACCAGGGTTTCAGGGTTGGGTCTGGGATGGATGGTCTTCATTGCTCTGGGCAATTGCAGATAACGTTATTGTATTCACGACGTCCTACCACCTTAAAGGAGCGAAGCGACTGGCCGCGACGCGGTTAGGTGGTGGGATGTGTCCGGCTGCTTCTGCTTCCTCGACACTGAAATGCCTCTCCGAATCTTCTTCTAACTTCGTGCCGGACCGAGGGCGAATGCCCGATGCGTGAATATGGTGTTACATGATGTCGGGGTCTTCATTGAGTTGCTTGCAAAATCTGCTTTAACTTTGGTTTTAGTTGTTCTAACTTTTCTTTAATATATGAGTTCGTTTCTTCAGGAACTTCATTTAAATTGAAAAATTCACATTCAAGGACTTCTTGACCGTCCGGTTTGAGTTCTCCATCATATTCTGTACTTATGTATCCAATTATTACATTGTAATATTCATGACCATTTCTAAGTTTTGTAAAGAGTTCTTTCCCAGAGAAGACGCCGAATAACTGCATTGATTTGAGGTTTAAATTGATCTCTTCCTTAACTTCTCTTCTTAAACATGCCTCTGTCGATTCACCGAGTTCCATGAGCCCACCTGGGATCCCCCATGTCTGATCTTGATATTTAACTAATAAGATTTGCCCGAGTTTATTAATGATTGCAACACTAGGTCTGACCAAGATTAAAGGTCTATTACCAACTACTTCTCTTAGATCTTCAATATATCCCACTGTCATGTCCCCTTTGTATTTGAATTAATATGCTCTTCCCCGATTTCATGTAACGTTATTGTATTCGCGACGTCCTACCACCTTAAGCCCGTAGGGCGGCCGCGATGCGGTTAGGTGGTGGGATGTGTCCGGCTGGCTATGCTTCCTCGAGTCTGAAATGCCTCTTCGATCAACCTCTAACTTCTTACCGGACCGAGGGGCGACAGGGTCGTCCCGATGCGTGAATATGGTGTTATCGGAAGTTCTCGACCTCTTGATCCACTCACAAATCTGATCTTGATCTAACTCGTGCACTAGATCTTCATCAGTCTTTGATCTTCATCAGTCTTTGATCTTCATCAGTCTTTGATCTTCATCAGTCTTTGATCTTAATTAGTCTTTGATCTTCATTAGTCTTTGATCTTCATTAGTCTTTGATCTTCATTAGTCTTTGATCTTCATCTGTTTTCGACTTCTATTCTAATGGAATTATAACCCAGCCATTCTAAATCCGCACTTTAAATCCGCATAAATAAAAGCCGCGGCGCCGAAGTAAATCAATCTTCGGAATCTCACGCGACTACTTTGTTTAATGTATTTTCAGTTCTTTAATCGTTTTTGAACGCTCTTATCAGCACTCGAGAATTTCCGATAACGTTCATGTGTTCACGACGTCCCACCAACTTAAGGCTCCGTCAGGAGCCGGCCGCGACGCGGTTAGGTGGTGCGGATGTGTCCGGCTGATTCCTCTTCCACGAATACTGAAATCCCTCATCGAATCTACTTCAGACTCCTGCCGGACCAAGGGCGAATGCCCGATGCGTGAACATGGTGTTATATGAAGGTCAGCTCCTCCTCGAATTACATTCACTAAGCGGACACGCTGATCTTGACTTTCTTATGCTTTATAAATGATCTATTACATCTATTAACTGGCCTATTATAGCCACGATGGATATCACGACAAACAAAATAATTAACCATTTCGTTATAAATCTTATCGATTTCGGAATTTGTCTTAATTGCTTGGGAGCTTGAAACCCATTTACAGAGTCATAATGCTTTAACACATCATTGAATCCTTCTCTTGTATGTAACTCATCTCTCAGTTCTTCTGGTTGGGTAGTATGAATGGTTTCGTCTTTATATGGATTATATTTATCGTCCATTTCATTCCCCCGGTTTTGCTGAATGTTGTCACGCTGACTTCCTGGATCTTACCTTCATAACGCTTTATTTAATGTTTCTACGATAAGTCTGTCGTATGCCTTCCTTACTGATAGATTTGCTGAATGTTGACACGCTGACTTCATTGAGCTGCCTTCATTATCATATTTCTTTGGCACGAAAATTTCGTCGTGCTGCTCTTACATTAGGTTTGCTAAATTCGTTCAACTAAGCTACTCCCGAAAGGCTCAAATGATATTTACCGCGGACACGCATGCACTTCTGACTTTGAACAAACTGCTCCTGATCTTAATAAGCTCTAGCTGACTTTCATATAACGTTGTTGTATTCACGACGTCCCACCACCTTAAGCCCGAAGGGCGGCCGCGATGCGGTTAGGTGGTGCGGATGTGTCCGGCTGATCTACTTCCCGCTACTGAAATGCCTCTCCGAATCCACTTCTAACTTCGTGCCGGACCGAGGGCGAATGCCCGATGCGTGAATATGGTGTTATGTGACGTTGCTCCTTCAATGAAATACCAGCACAAATTATTTAGTTTCATTTATATATCCTTGTATTGATTGAATAAATCCATAATCTGCTTTAATTTTTCCTTTAAAAGACCCATCGAGAATTATATTAATCATCTTCTCTTCTTCATTTTTAATTATTTCAATATTATTTAAATGCTTATCACTGTTTGAATTTCTACTTAATTGAATATCGCAAATATATACACCAGAAAAATCCAACTGAATTTGAACCGTATTATATCCCTGATTCGTCCATTTTTGAGGTGGCTTATCTGCATATTCAGGTAAATCGAACCTTATGGAAACACTATCACCGTATTCAATTTTTATTTCAAGAATGCTGACACTAAGTAATTGTGGGACAGTGTTAAATAAAGACTTAAGAAATATTTGTTGGTGTTCATCAAGTGCATCAGCCCACATGTTATTTGGCTCCTTGAATATGTATTTGAGCAATGTCACATAACGTTATTGTATTCACGACGTCCCACCACCTTAAGCCCGAAGGGCGGCCGCGATGCGGTTAGGTGGTGCGGATGTGTCCGGCTGATTCTGCTTCCTTGCTACTGAAATGCCTCGTCGAATCCTCTTCTACTCCAGCCGGACCGAGGGGCGAATGCCCCGATGCGTGAATATGGTGTTATCCGATGCCTCCGACTTCTCGAATAACTTACACTTATGATCTTTTCTGTTTTGTTCTTCAAACTGTTTTGGATCTCCAACTTTTGGATCTCTATTAGATTCTAATAGTCTTTGATCTTCATCTGTCTTTGATCTTCATCTGTCTTTGATCTTCATCTGTCTTTGATCTTATCTGTCTGGATCTTTATCTGTTCTTAGCTCTTAATATAAATACAGCCCTTAAATGGAATTGTAATCCATACAAGAGCAGATATCATCAATTATTTATACAGTTCACTGCGACACCAAAAGTATCATTACTCACTTCATGCTGCCGCGAGTATCGAATTCTTAATTGCATTAATTAAATGCTCTTTCCAACGCTCTTATAGCACTCGGAGGTTTCGGATAACGTTCATGTATTCACGACGTCCCACCACCTTAAGCCCCGCCAGGGGCGGCCGCGATGCGGTTAGGTGGTGCGGGTGTGTCCGGCTGAATCTACTTCCCTGAAACTGAAATGCCTCTTTGATAAGCTTCTAACTTCTATCCGGACCGAGGGACGGCGAATGCCGGCCCGTAGCGTGAATATTGTGTTATCTGCTGTTGCCCTCTTCCTCGATTCATCCAAGAAAGATTCGTTTACTTTTTGATTTAACTCTGTTTTTGAAGTCTTGATTCGTTTTGTCTATCAGGTACTTGAAGTCTCATCCCGAGGTTTCGGTCGATCCACAATGCACCATTGGTGCGGCGCTGGATCGGTCGATCGGTGTGAGACTTTATCAAGTAACTGATGTTCTAGAATCAAGATCTTCATTAGAATTAAGAATTCATAAACGAATCTTTCGTTCCCGACCCAAACGGTTATGAAATCAAGTGGACAAGCTCGTCGAACAATTCATCTTCATCGCCGTCCTCGGCGAGAAAAGGGTTACTGACTAATATGAATTGTTCGACTTCTTCGTTGAGATCCCTTCGTGTCCACTTTGGTTTCATGTTTGGGGTCAGGGATGGATGCACTTCATTGATTTGGGCAATTGCAGATAACGTTATCGTATTCACGACGCCCCACCACCTTAAGTCCCGAAGGGACGACCGCGATGCGGTTAGGTGGTGCGGGTGTGTCCGGCTGCTAAATGCTTCCCCGTGTACTGAAATGCCTCATCGATTCTCATCGGACTTCTGCCGGACCGAGGGGCGACGGAGTCGTCCCGATGCGTGAATATTGTGTTATACGCCGTTGCCTTCTTCCTCGAATCATCCAAGTAAGAATCGTCACTTAACTCGTGCTCTTGATGTGAAATCTTGATTCAATTTCTGTTACTTCGTGCCCTTGCCTTGTCCAAAGTATCTCATACCGTCAGTGCGCATCCATTCGTGCGCCGCGGTATGTGTCTGGACAAGGTTTACGGAGTAACTGAATGGTGTTGAATCAAGATCTTCAATCGAGTTAAGTGCTCTTGACGAATCTTACGTGCCCGACCCAAACGTTCTGAAACCTGCATTCAACCATTCATATTCGTCGTTGTATCAGTACGCTTGCGATCTGAAACTAACTAATAGGAATGGTTGGAATTCTTCCTCGACATCCTTCTCTGTTAAAATGCAGGTTTTCAGGTTTGGGTCTGGGATGGATGTTCTTCAATGAATTTAGGCAATGGCGTATAACTAACTAATCTACGTATTCGTTTATATCTACATTCAATTTGGATTTACGTATTTCGTATATTAATTGAATAGACATGAATCTACGAACTCGTCACCTCACTCCATCATTGTATCGAGAGGGCTCTTAATATTCTTTATATTCCTCGTGGCGACGTGCGTGTATATTTCAGTCGTCTGCACGTTTCTGTGCCCCAGGAGCTCCTGGATGTAGCGAATATCGATGCCGCCTTCGAGCAGATGGGTGGCGAACGAGTGGCGCAGGCAATGCAGGCTGACGTCTTTCTTAATCTCCGCATCGAATAACGCTTTCTCGAACATCTTCTGAACCGATCTTTCGCTGATCGGACTGTTCGGTCGCTGGCCGGGGAATAACCACTTATCCGGTTTGTAGCTTAGGATATATGTCTGTACCGCCGCAAAAGCATGCTCTGACAGCACGGTTATCCGATCTTTCCTCCCCTTTCCTTGACGTACGAGCAGCGTCCGCCTGTCGGCATCCAAGTCGCCGAACTTCAGTCTGACAACCTCGCTGACTCGCAAGCCTGACGAGTACGTGAGCAACAGAATCGTACGATGCTTCACGTTTCGTACTCCGTCTAGCAGCCGTTTCACGTCCTTCATGGACAAGACGTTCGGCAGCTTGCGCTTCTTCTTCGGACGAACGTAAGCGAATCTGCCTTCCGTCAAACCGCACACTTGATTCAAGAACAGCTTGATTGCGCTAATTGCTTGGTTCACGTAAGCATGAGAACGTTCTTCGCCGATCAACTTCTCGCAATATACAGTTAATAGATCATAGACAGGCACAGTGCGATGCCCATCGTAAAATCGATAGAATCGTTCGACATGACTTATATACGTCCGCACCGTCTGTACGCTATAGCCTTTAAGTCTCAATCTAATCATCAATTGACGCTTTACTCGGGTGTTCCAACTGGATTGTTCCAATTCGATGGTTTCTAACCGAACGGGCATGGATTTCAGCGCATACTCGCTTAATAACTCAGACTCCTCCAACAAGGCATCGTCGATGAGTAACGCTATTCCTTCGAACTGTCGCAACAGCTGCTGCAAGCTGTCCGTCGTATTAGGAATGACCCATGCCCGTTCGTAAGGATCCCATCTACGGAATGACAGCTTTCGAACGCGCGAGACCCACTCCTCATCGTACGGACCTTCTACAAGTAGCTCTCCCTCATTCCTCTTCCGCAATCGAACGTTCATGCGATATCCCCTCTCATTTTATCAACCAACCTAGAATTTGGAAACCCACTACCACATTCCGCTAACGCAAAAAAGAGACCGTTCCCGCGCCGCGCGGAAATAGTCTCTCGATGCTTTCGAGTTTATGCGATTAGTCCGATCATACCATTGCGAGCTCATTCGCGTCTAGCTGCAACGCTGGCCCAATTAACGTATCAGTCTATCGTTTGGGAGATTCTTACCCCCACACCCTAGCATACATCCACATCGCCACCGCAAGCAGCAACGCGCAGACGACGAACGCGTAATCACGTCCTGCCCACCGAAGCTTCGTCGCTGAAGTCGGCCGGCTGTCCATCGTTACGCCGCGGCTTTCGAGGGCAACCGCGATCTCGTCCCCAAGGCGGAAAAGCGATAGCATGAACGGCAACGCCATATCCCGCATACGAGCGACGATCCTCCACGCCTTGCCAGACCGCAGCTTACCCCGGGACAGCTCGATCCGTGCGAACTTGCCCCATTCCGCCACAAGTACCGGAATGAACCGAATCATGATCGTGACCGTCAGAATGAGGCGGTGCGCCGGTCCCGGCGTCTTCCCTCCGAACGTCAGCAGCTTCTGCAGCGCATTGCGAAGAGAGAGTGGCGTCATGACCAGCGGAATGCCAAGACCGAGCAGCAGCACGATATACGTCCTCGTAAAAGGTAGCAGCATGCCCGCGAACGCATCCGTATCGAATGACATTCCCCCGCTACCCGCTCCGATCGCGAAAAATGCCGATGCAACGATCGAGAAGATCGCATAGCCTTGCAGCAGCGACCGCCATCGCCATAACGAGATGCGTCCCGCGGCCAGCAACAACAACGTCACGGCTCCTGCCGTCGCGATTCCGAACCATGAAGACTGCGCGAAAATCCCAATCGACAGCAGCACGTAGGATAACCAGATCGTACGCGGGTCGAATGAGCCTAATCGATGCCTCGCTCCAGGCACTTCGCCGCGAATCCTCGTAATTATCGTACCTCCCGATTGCCCGGTAGCTCTGTCACCTGCAGCGGTATCATTGCCAGCTGTCCTCGCAGATGAATTAATGTCATTAATTACATCAACTACATTCCCTTCGGCAATGTCCTCGTGTACTAAGATCTCGCTCGCAGCATCGCGCGGCGACCACAATCGCTCGGCAGGAATGCCTTGCAGGTGCAGCCGACGCGCAATTTCCAGCCACAGCGGCACCGCTATCCCTGCTTCGCGCAACCATTCCGGATGAGCCAGCAGCTGCTTAGGCGTACATCGCCGAACGACGCCTTCCGCGTCGAGCAGTAGCACGTCGTCCGCTAGCGGCAACGCCCAATCCAGATCGTGCGAGATGAGCAGCATGCCGGTTCCATTTTCTTTTAATGACATTAAGTATCTGCCGACAATTTCATGCCCGACACCGTCTAAGCCCGCGGTCGGTTCGTCCATCAGCAGCCACGCAACTGGCGGTACGAACGACGCCGCCAACGCCGCCCGTCGCCGCTCGCCGCCGCTCATGAGATACGGATCGCGCGCCATCCACGGTTCGCTCCAACCGACCGCCGTCAGCGCCCCCGTCATCCTTTCGGCCAATTGCTCTGTCCCGAGCCGATAGGGCCGCGCGGAGAAGCGCAGTTCTTCCGCCAACGTCCGCGCGAACAAGCCGTTCTCCGCGCTCTGCGGCACATAGCTGTAATGCATGAGCGAACGGGCATTCAGCTTCCGCTTTCCCCAGCGCCCCGCCACCCATACCGGTTCGTCTCCATACGAGGGATTCAATTTCTCCGGCGGCCTCAATCCGGCCAGTTTCTCAAGCAGCGTTGTTTTCCCTGCGCCGTTGGCGCCGATCAACAGCGTCAGCTTGCCAGCGGTCAGTTCCAGCCCCTCATCCCTAACTGTCTCGACGGACGCATCTCGCCAAGGAACCCCTTCTGCACGCAGCGGCGGACGACTATGAAACGTAGACGAGTGGCCACCGGAAGATGTCAATAGATCAACCGAATAACCGATTGGAGTCTCACTAGCGCCGCTAAGACACTCATCTACCGGAGTCAATGATGCCGCCTGCCATTCCGCAGCCGTTACCGGTAATACGCCTTCCAATCTACCATTTCTCCGCAGCTGTAATGCGAGAGAAGATAGATACGGCAAACGCAGCCCTGCCCGTTCGCACGGGGGAACCGAGTCCCGCGATTCCGCATTCGGAGCAGCATTCGAAGCTGCTCTCGCCCCCACTTGGCGCGGATCATCAGCATTCTCTGCCGCTTCCGCCCTCGTTCCCGCCTCAGCCTTCGCTCCTGCATCCCCGCTCTGGCCGAACAACATCTCGCGAACGCCCCCATCGAACAAGACGCGTCCGCTCTCCATGACGACGACGCGAGAATCCGGCGCCAGCTCGTCTAGCCGCTGCGTCACCCAGACGATCGCGGTGCCTTCCCGCTGCAGCCGACGCGATTCGCGCTCGATCGTCTCCCGATTCGCCTCGTCCAGCATCGAGGTCGCCTCGTCGAGCACGAGCATCGGCGGCGCGCCTCCCGCGATCGCCGCGGCGAACGCCGCCAGCTGCCGCTGCCCGCCGGACAACCGCTCCCACGGTTCGTCGGCGAGCGCGAGCAGCCCGACTCGGCGCAAGACGTCTTCCGCCATCGACGCGATCCGCTCAGCCGGCGTCTGCCGCCACTCCAGCGCGAACTGCGCTTCCTCGCGCGGCGTCTCGCCGAACAGCTGCGCCTCCGGCTGCTGCAGCACGATCGGGCTGCAGGCTTCCCCGGCGAACCCTCGGCTATAGCTTCCGACCAAGCCTTCCGTATATAAGCCGGCCAATGTCCGAGCCAGCGTAGACTTCCCGCTTCCGTTCACGCCGACGACGTACAACCACTCGCCCCGCGCCAGCGTCAGCCGCACGTCCTCGAGCCGCGTCGCCGCATCCCCGCTCTCGTTCGTGCCGATAACGGATACCCCATCCAGAATGACCGGATCGAGAACCGAACTATCCATCGTAAATTCCCTCTTCCCAAATCGAACCATCTCGTGCTACAATCCGAATTGTTAACCACAACACTAAACCAAGGTTAACATTCGAAAGGAGTTTTGACAATATGACTACCCCATCCTCCGCCGCAACCGTGGCAAGACGCCAGAATACGAGCGAATGGATCAAAGGCATCGTGTTCACTGCGCTTTTCGGCGCCCTTTTCATCGCAGGAAGCTATATGAAAATCAAGCTAGGCTTCTCCGCCGTCCCGATTACGCTCCAGACGCTAGCCGTCATTCTCGCGGGAGGACTGCTAGGCGCTACATACGGATTCCTGAGTATATTCATCGTGATCATCCTAACCGCAACCGGCCTTCCCCTGATGGGAGACGGCGCCGGACTGTCCAAGATGACCGGCGCGACCGCCGGCTTCATCTGGATGTTCCCGATTGCCGCCTACCTGATCGGCTTCGTCTGCGATAGGCTGTTCGAGCCCGGCAAGCGGCTGTCGCTGCCGAAACTGATCGCCCTGATCGTCACGACATGTCTGGCTTCGTTGCTGCTGTATGTAACCGGTGTGCCATGGCTCGCCCACTACTCCGAGACGTTGACGCTTAGCACCGCGATCGACAAAGGCATGACTCCGTTCCTCACGGGCGACGCGCTGAAGGCCGTAGCGGGAGCGCTCGTCATCGCCTCGCTCAGACCCGTCATCCCGGCGATCCGGCCCCGCAAGCCGGCGAATCGCCAATAATGCCACTCGCGCTTAAGCCACATATAATCGTGCCGAAGCTCCCGCCAGGGAGCTTTTTGCATTTTGTGCGGGAGCACAGCTCGGTTGACATCTCCGATCGGGACGAAGGTACAAGCAAGCGGAACGCCTCAGGCATACAATTAACAAGATTGTGTGGCGCTTGAACCGGATATTAGGTGCGCTCTCTCTAGCAACCCTCTTCGATTCTTGCGACTTTCGATAAGGAGCGTGTACCTTCCAGATGGCAACCGGCCGGTTAGATTTGTATATCGCCAAAATCCCGAACAACACCGTCGTATTGACGCTGGGCTGCACAGATTCCGCCTCGGAACTGCTGGCCATCCCCCGGAGTACGCCGCTCGTCCTCGTCCGCGGAACGACCAAGGCGCATAACGTGAACGTGCAGCTTCTCGAAGGGAGGGAATGCTTCGCGGACTTCATGGAGATGAACTACGAGCTCGCCCAGCGCCTTCAGATGCAGGCGCTGCGCCGTTATTCCCTCACGTACATGAGCTCGGCGAAGTCGCTGACGATCCAGCCGACGCCGATCAGCGAAGCGACCGCGATCATTCACGCGCAGAGCGCCGCTAACATCTCGATCGGCTACGAGCTCGTATCCCGGCTCGGCATTCCCGAGAGACAAGGCCTGCCGATTCGCGTCCGCAACGGCAAGTACATCGCCGGCCTCCGCCTGCAAGTACCCGCCAACCTGTCGGACGACCGGATGCGCCTGCCCCAATATTGGCTCAACAAGTGGCGGCTATCGCCCAACGTCCCTTACAAGCTGATCTACGACCAACGGTATTCCGTGCTCAGCTTGTCGCCGATCCAGTCGCCGACCCTAGCACGCACGTAAACTCTTCGGCCAGTCCATGCCCATAGGCAATCGCGATCGCCCCGACAAGCCGCCAAGGATCCCCGCCGCTCCCTACGATACAAGAAGACCGCGCTTGGCTTGCCGCGCGGTCTTCTTCGTTCATTTCGATTTCTTCTTCGCCGCGGAACGGCCTTGCTTCTTCGGGTCGTCGCTCTTCGGCGCCCGCGTCTGCGAGTTCGGAATGCCTTCGGTCACGAGTCGTTGCCTCCTTCTTGAAGCGAGGGAATCGATATTCCCCGGCGTCAGTAGGTTGGCAGACTCAAGGTCTCATTATTCGTGAAAACGCCCCCGCCATTCATCACCGGTCGCTTAGTCGCACTCTTCCGGATCTTCCGCCGGCTTCTTGCCCTCGACGTCGAGCGTCTCGGCAACCGAATCGCGAATGATCGAGATAATATTTTGCAGCAGGTAGTTCACGTCCACTTGGCTTTGCTGGAACTGCTGCACGATCGGCATGCCGTCGAGCTCGTCCTGAATTTCGGAAATTTCCGCTTCGATCTTCTCGACCATCTTCGGATTGTTGAACGTATTCTGGAAGGCCACGAGCTCCTTCTGCTTCTTCTTGATCAGAACGATGAGATCCTGCACCCGTTTGTGGGACTGGATGACCTTCTCCGACTTCTGGTATAGCTCGACCTCTTCGGTCGTCGTGATGAGCGCCGCCAATTCCTTGGCCCGGACCATAATGTCCTCGCGAAGTACGAGCTCCCGGCTGTCGAACGACGGGATGCCGCAGCCATTCTCGTGATCGTGATGATGGTCGTGATCGTGTGCGTGTGCCGACATCTGATTCTCTCCTGTCTATGCGTTCGTATTTCGATTCATTATCCTGCTTGAACGGCTGCCGTATCCGGCCCCGCCACGACTTCCGCTTTGATGTACCACGCCTTCGGCTCCGTAACGCGCACGTGCACGAACTGCCCGATCCATTCCTTCTGCCCTTGAAAATGAATGAGCTTGTTCGTCCGCGTCCTGCCCGTCAGCACGTCGGCGTTGTTCTTGCTCTCGCCTTCGACGAGAACCTCGACGATCCGGTCCTGCAGCTCGAGGTGGTTCGCCAGCGACAGCTCTCCGACGAGCTCGTTCAACCGGGTTAACCGCGCGTGCTTCACTTCGTAAGGAACGTCGTCGTCCATCTCGGCCGCCGGCGTGCCTTCGCGGGGCGAATAGATGAACGTGTACGCCGACGAGAAGTTCGCCTCTCGCACGATCGACAGCGTCTCCTCGAACTGTTCCTCCGTCTCGCCCGGGAATCCGACGATAATGTCCGACGTCAACACGGCGTTCGGAATCGCTTCCCGAATGCGGCCGACGAGGTCCAAGAACCGCTCGCGCGTATATTTGCGGCTCATCCGCTTCAATATGTCCGTGCTGCCCGATTGCACCGGCAGATGAATATGCTCGACGAGGTTGCCGCCCTTCGCCAGCACCTCGATCAGGTGATCGTCGAAGTCGCGCGGGTGGCTCGTCGTGAAGCGGACGCGCGGGATGTCGATCCGGCGGATGTCGTCCATCAAGTGTCCGAACCGGTAGTCCCGGTCGTCGAAGTCTTTGCCGTACGCGTTCACGTTCTGCCCGAGCAGCGTAATCTCCTTGTAGCCTTGGCGCGCCAGGTCGCGGACTTCCGCGATGACGTCCTCCGGCAGGCGGCTCCGCTCTTTCCCCCGCGTATACGGAACGATGCAGTACGTGCAGAACTTGTCGCAGCCGTACATGATATTCACCCAAGCCCGAAGCCCTTCCGCGCGCTTCTTCGGCAAGTTCTCGATGATGTCGCCTTCCTTCGACCACACTTCGACGACCATTTCCTTGCCGTAATGGGCGTCCTGCAGCAGGTAAGGCAACCGATGAATATTGTGCGTTCCGAAAATCAAGTCCACGTGCGGTTGTCTGTGCATGATCCGGTTCACGACCGACGCTTCCTGCGACATGCAGCCGCAGATGCCGAGTATGACTTCCGGCCGTTGCTGCTTGAGCATCTTCAGATGCCCCAGCTCGCCGAACACCTTGTCCTCCGCGTTCTCCCGAACCGCGCACGTATTGAGCAGGATGACGTCCGCTTCCTTGCGTACGTCGGTCGCCTCGTAACCCATTGCCTCGAACAAGCCGCGCATAATTTCGGTGTCGTGCTCGTTCATCTGGCAGCCGTACGTATAGATGAGGTATTTCTTCCCCCGTCCGAGCCCGGCGAGCCCGTCCGGAATACCGTTCTCGTAAAGGACCTGAATCTCTTCCTTGCCGCGCTTCTTCTCTTCGGAATAGCTGGGCGCGGAGTGCATCGCGATGTCTCGGCCGTTGATCCGGTAGATCGTCTTGCCGTCCGATTGCCGGACGACTTTGGCCGAGGAGAAGTCGAAATAGCTGGCGTAATCCTTATTCCCCTTCTCGGATGACATAGCGGGATCCACTCCTCCACTTATAAGCCTATATCCATCAAGAAATTATACCATTCCGTCCGATAGATATCCATCCTATCCGCGGTCAATAGCCGAGCTTCGCCTCGATCGTAGCCGTCCCGCTAGCGTAACTATAAGAGATTGCAATCTTCTTCGCGCCCTCTTGACCGTCCATCATCGCCTGAACGTCTTGGCGAAGATTCCGCTTGCCGTAGACGTACGTGAACTTCACGGTCGCCTTCTTATCGGAGATGGCATCGTTAATGACGTTAATCGCTTCATCCAACGTTGCAGCTTGTTCGCCGAGATCGTTCAAGATCGACTGATAGGCGATCGCGAACTTGTCCTTCGCCTTGATCTTCGCTTCCAGCGTGCCGCGATAATCCGTCGTCGCCGCGGGCAGCCCGTTCGCCTGCCACGAGTGGTCCCGCTTCAGCGCCGCGTCCGTCACGTTGAAGTAGCGGTACTCGACGCCCGTCTTCTGCGAATTCCACGTCGTATCGACGTTGTACCAAGCGCCGCCGAGCATCACTTTATTCCAAGCATGCAGCCCCGTGCTGACCGATCCCGATACGATATGAACCGGTATGCCGGCTTCCGTCATGATCCGGTACGTCAAGAGCGCGTAGCCTTGGCACACCGCGCGTCCCGTCTTGAGCGCTTCGTAAGCCGAATAGTTGCGCAGCGCGTCGTCGTACGTCACGTGAGAGGCGATGTAATCGTGCAGGATCTTCTCTTTCTGGAAATCGTTCATCTTGCTCGTCGTAAGCTTCGCCACGATCGCTTTCGCCTGCGCCGTCACGTAATCCGATTGCGCCTTGCTCTCCAGATAGACGACCTTGTACGTCGCCGATCCTTTCTTCGAGCCCGCGACGCCCTTCGTACGGATCGTATAGCTCTTCACGATCATGCCGGTGTAATCGTCGGCTTGCATCGCTTGCTTGAACACCGCTTCCGCCTGCTTCAAGTCCGGCAGCGACAGCGTGAACGTCGCCGAGCGCGCGGCCAGCTGCGCCGAGATTTGCTCGACCGCCGTCGGGGTCGCCGCAAGGGCAAGCGGGCTTCCCGACAGCAGCAGCAGCCCGATCATTAGCATCATGCTCGCGATTTTCCGCATATTCGTATCGCCTCCAGATTCGTTCAGCTTATGCCGAGATGGCGCGCGCTAGTCCAGGATCTCGCCGAAGTCGCCCGTCGCGAGGCCCGCCGCATTGCCTTCGTCCGTATCGATGTGCATGTCCAGCGCGAACTGCTCGGACACCCTCGCGAGTACTTGCTCGAACACGACCCCGCGCTCGCCGCCGGCGCGTACCCGCAGCATTTGCTTATCCGCGATGCCCCACCGCTCCGCGTCCGTTGTATGGAAGTGAATATGGCGCGCGGCCACGATGACGCCCCGGTCCACCGTCACTTCTCCCGCCGGACCGACGATGCGGATGCCGGGCGATCCTTCGATGTTGCCCGACTCGCGAACCGGCGGGTTCAACCCGAGCGCGAACGCGTCCGTGCGCGACACTTCCAGCTGCGTCTCCTTGCGCACGGGCCCGAGAATGCGCACTTTGGCGAACGAACCCTTCGGCCCGTGGACGGCGACCGTCTCGTTCGCCGCGTATTGGTTCGGCTGCGACAACGGCTTGAACGCGGTCAGCTCGGCCCCTTCGCCGAACAGCGCCCGCACATGCTCGCTCGATAGATGGATATGGCGCGCCGATATTCCGATCGGCACTCGTCTCGGTTCTGTCATGTTGCATCACGGCCTCTCTGCAGGGATGTTAAATTGTGGCTCATGCCCTCAGTATAGCGCAAGAGGCGCACGGGACAAAGCCCGTACGCCTCTTCAATCGTGAACCTTATTTGAACTCCGTGAGCAGCTTGTCGAAGTCTTCGCGCGACAGTTTGATGTCTTGCTTCGCGAGGCCCTCTTGCTTGAAGCCCACCGCGAGATCCTCGTACGACTTGCGCTCCTTGTTCTGATAGATCAGACCGGTCAGCATGCCGTGCGTCTCCATGATCTTCGTCATCGCCGCGATACGGTTCGAAGGATCGTATTCCGGGAATTGATCCAGGTTGACGATGTTCTCCTTGAACCAATCGTACGTGTTGATCTTGTTGAACGTCACGCACGGGCTGAACACGTTGATGAGCGAGAAGCCCTTATGCTGCAGGCCCGCTTCGATGAGCGCCGTGAGCTGCTTCAAGTCGCTCGAGAACGATTGCGCGACGAACGTAGCGCCGGCCGACAAAGCGATCTCCAGCGGAGACAGCGTCGACTCGATCGAGCCTTCCGGCGTCGACTTCGTCTTGAAGCCTTCCGCCGAACGAGGGGACGTCTGGCCCTTCGTGAGGCCGTAGATCTGGTTGTCCATGACGATGTACGTCACGTCCAGGTTGCGGCGGATCGCGTGGACCGTATGGCCCATTCCGATCGCGAAGCCGTCGCCGTCGCCGCCCGACGCGATAACGGTCAACTCGCGGTTCGCCAGCTTCACGCCTTGCGCGATCGGCAGCGCGCGGCCATGAATGCCGTGCAAGCCGTACGCGTTAATATAGCCGGATATCCGGCCCGAGCAGCCGATGCCGGAGATGACCGCGAGCTGTTCCGGTTCCAGACCCACGTTCGCCGCCGCGCGTTGGATCGCCGCCTGTACGGAGAAGTCGCCGCAGCCCGGGCACCAGTTCGGCTTCACGTTGTTGCGAAACTCTTTGAATGTCGCCATCTTACTTCAGCTCCTTGCACGCTTGGTGAATTTCCGAAGGCAGGAACGGCGTTCCGTCGTATTTAAGCAGGTTGCGGATCTTGTCGTGCGAGCCGACGTTCAGCTTGATCAAGTTCGCGAGCTGTCCAGTCGCGTTGTTCTCGAGCACGACGACCGTCTTCGCGCTCGCGATATGCGGCGCCAGCAAGTCGCTCGGGAACGGATGCATCTGGCGCACCATGACGCGGTTCGTCGCGACGCCGTCTGCCGTCAGGCGCTCGCGCGCCTCCTCGATCGTGCCGCCGGTCGAGCCCATCGCGACGATGAGCAGATCCGGATTCGCGTGAGGCGCGTCCGCTTTGATCGCGTCCGTAATGCGCAGCTTGTTCAGCTTGCCGAGCCGCTTATCCATCATCTTCTCGCGGTTGAGCGCGTTCTCGGAAGGCCGGCCCTCTTGGTCGTGCTCGACCCCGGTCACGTGGTGAATGCCGTGCTTCATGCCCGGCACGACGCGAGGGGATACCCCGTCCTCGGTGAACTCGTACCGCTTGAACAGCTTGTTGTCCTCCGTCGCCGGGAGGTCGCCCGAGAGCAGCTTGCCGCGCTTGATCTCGATCTTGTCGTAGTCGAGCGTCTCGCATGTCTGCTTGCCGAGAGACAGCTGCAGGTCGGTCGCGATAATGACCGGTACTTGATATTCCTCCGATATATTGAAGCCTTCGATCATATCGTAGAAGCATTCCTCGATCGTGCTCGGCGCAACTACCACTTTCGGAATCTCGCCGTGCGTACCGTAGATCAGCGCGTTAATGTCCGATTGCTCCTGCTTCGTCGGCAAGCCCGTGGACGGACCGCCGCGCTGCGTATCGACGATGACGAGCGGCGTCTCGGTCATACCGGACAGGCCGATCGCTTCCATCATGAGGGACAACCCCGGACCCGCGGAAGCGGTCATCGTGCGGACGCCCGCGTAGTTCGCGCCGATCGCCATCGTGACCGCCGCGATCTCGTCTTCCGTCTGAACGACGGTGCCGCCGAATTTCGGCAGCTTCTTGATGAGCCATTCCATGATCTCGGAGGCCGGTGTAATCGGATACGCGGACATGAGGCGGCAGCCTGCCGCGAGCGTGCCGAGCGCCATTGCTTCGTTGCCGATCATGAACAGCTTCTGCTTGCCGTCGGCGTCGGCCAGCTTGAACTCTTCGAGCGGTCCGCCCGCTTGCTCGAGGACGAATTCCGCGCCGCGGCGCACCGCCTCGATGTTCTTCTCGACGATAGCCGGCCCTTTGCGTCCGAACTCTTCTTCCACCGCTTTATTGAAGACGTCCATGGACAGGCCGAGCAGCGCCCAAGAAGCCCCGGACGCGACCATATTTTTCATTAGGGATGTACCAAGCTCTTCGGCGATCGCCGTGATCGGAACTGCGAACAGGCGCGCTTGCACGCCTTCCGGGACCGTCGGGGAGAACTTCGCGTCCGCCACGATAACTCCGCCTTCGCGAAGCTCGTGCGCGTTCAGATCGATGGTCTCTTGGTCGAACGCAACAAGGATGTCTAGGTCGTCGGATATCGCTCGAATCGGGTTCGTGCTAATGCGGATTTTGTTGTTCGTGTGTCCGCCCTTGATCCGCGAGGAAAAGTGACGGTACCCGTACAGGTAATAACCCAACCGGTTAAGCGCTGTCGAGAAAATACGGTCCGTACTCTCGACGCCTTCCCCTTGCTGGCCGCCGATTTTCCATGACAGTTGACTGATCACATGCCCATCTCCTCTTAAGCTTACGTTCGTCGATTTTCGACACTAATCCCAATATAATTTAAATGATCAAACAGTTAAATCTTATGTGCACGCCGTATAAAATGCAAGACCTATTCGCGTAAACGACTAATAACCGTTTTCGATGGAATTCATGCCCATATGAGAACGATTACATATTCCATCATTCGATTCAGAGATTTTTCGCGAAGAAGCGATTGGCGTTCTCGCCGGCGAACCCGCGCACGAGCGATTCCGGGTATCTCTTCAGGAGAGCTTCTATCAATGCCGGGTATTGGCCCGGATGGCGCAGCCCGACCGGATGGCGGTCGATGCCGTCGAAGTCGGAGCCGAACGCGACGTTCGATTCGCCGCCGAACGCGCAGACGTATTCCACGTGGCGCAGCACGTCGTCGGTCGTCGCCTGCTCGCGCTCGGTCAAGAACCAGGGCACGAACGTGACGCCGATCAAGCCGCCCGCCCGGATCAACTCCTTCAACTGGTCATCCCGCAAATTTCTCGGATGCTCTTTATACGCTCGAACGTTCGAATGCGATGCAAAAATCGGCTTCGCCGACTGCTGCGAGACATCCCAAAATCCGCGTTCGGACAAATGGGAGACGTCGATCAGAATGCCGAGCTTGCCACACTCGGCGACAAGCTCCTTGCCCGCGCGCGTCAAGCCGCCTCCGCGCGGCTCCATCGCCCCGTCGCATGCCCAGTTCGCGTTGTTCCACGTCGGTCCGAGCAAGCGCAGGCCGAGACGATGCATGAGCCGCAGCGCCCACAGCTGGCCTTGCAAGCCGTCCGCTCCCTCCAAGGACAGGATCGCGCCGATCCGTCCCTCGCGCTCCGCGTCCGCGATGTCGCCCGGTCTGCGGATCAGCTTCATGCGCGGCGACGTCAGGATCTCGCTCCAGAACAGCTCCGCCGCTCTGAACAGCGTATCCGTATTGCGAGCCACCTTGTCCGGCAAGTATAGCGCGAACACTTGCAGCGATATTCCGCCTTCCGAGAGCCGCTGCGGCGTCACGTCGAATAGATCGTCGCGAGCGTCGTTGCCCCAACGCATCCCGGGATTCTCCAGCAGCTTGCAGATCACGTCGGCATGCAGATCCGTTACCTTCACAGTTATTCCCCTCCCGAATCGATTAATCCCTTGGCGCGCGCACAAAAAAACCTGCCGCGAAGATGCCATGGACGAACGCGCGCGCTCATCGCTTCAGCATGTCATCTGCGTAACAGGTCGACCGTACTATCGTTATATCTGTATCGTCTTACCTCGGTTCGACGATCAACTTGATCGCCGTGCGATCTTCCCCGTCGATTACGATATCCGTAAAGGCCGGGATGCAGATCAGATCCACGCCGCTCGGCGCGACGAAACCGCGCGCGATCGCCACCGCTTTCACCGCTTGATTGAGCGCTCCCGCGCCGATTGCCTGCAATTCGGCAGCCCCGCGTTCGCGAAGCACGCCTGCCAGTGCTCCGGCTACGGAATTAGGATTCGACTTTGCGGATACTTTCAAGACTTCCATGACCATTACCTCCTCTTATGACAACCAACACTAGGCTGTACGCGAGAGAATCGGTTGCATCTTGCCTGCAACGTTAGCGATGGATGCGGGGTCGGCTGCAGTAGGAATCATAAGGATGGGCCCACTAAGGCATACATATTCGTGAGCCCGACCGAAAATTCCTTCTTTTCCGAGAAGGTATGGCCATGAAATTGTCAATATAATCTGATAATAGTTACACGGCGATCCAATTGTCCTCGTCGACGGAGATGAGTTGCACTTTGGTCGCCCGTCCCGTCGCTTCGTCGATGTCGACGAATACGCCGCTTAAGATCCACTTGCCCTCGGCGACCGTGAACCTGGCAGGCATGCCGGTAATGAACCTGCGCACGACCGTGTCCCTGTCCATGCCGAGCACCCCGTCGCGCGGCCCCGTCATGCCCGCGTCAGTGACGTATGCCGTACCGCCCGGCAATATGCGAGCGTCGTTCGTCTGCACGTGCGTATGCGTTCCGACGACGAGCGACGCGTAGCCGTCCATATGCCAGCCCATGGCGATCTTCTCGCTCGTCGCTTCCGCATGGAAGTCGACCAGGATGCACTTCGTCCGCTTGCGCAGCTCTTCGACTTCCTCGTCCGCGACGCGGAACGGGCATTCCGCCGGCGGAAGGAACGTCCGTCCGATCAGGTTGACGACGCCGAGCTCTTTGCCGCCTCCCTTGACGATCATGCTTCCGCGTCCCGGCGTGCCGTGCGGCAAGTTCGAAGGACGGATCATGCGGGATTCGTCGTCGATGAACTCGAAGATTTCGCGGTTATCCCACGTATGGTTGCCCATCGTAATGCCATGGACGCCCCATTCGTACAGCTCGCGCGTGATCGCTGCGTTAATGCCGCGCCCGCCGGCCGCGTTCTCCCCGTTCGCGATAATGATATGGGGTTGGTATTTATCTTTCAACCAGGGAAGCAGACGCTTCACGGTATCTCTCCCGACGTTGCCGACGATATCGCCGATGAACACGACTCTCATGACTACTCATCCTTCCGATGCTTGCTTGCGAGCAATAAAGAAAAGTGGCTGCAATTGCCGCAGCCACTTCTCAGCCTTCCCTGCATTACCGTTCGTTATTTCGCGTACTCTACGGCGCGCGTCTCGCGAATGACCGTAACCTTGATGTGACCCGGATAATCCAGTTCACCCTCGATCTTCTTCGTGATATCGCGCGCGAGGCGGAACGCCTCCGTATCGTCGATCTTCTCCGGTTGAACCATAACGCGAACTTCGCGTCCGGCTTGGATGGCGTACGACTTCTCGACGCCGTCGAACGATTCGGAGATCTCTTCCAGCTTCTCGAGCCGGCGAATGTACGTCTCCAGCGTCTCGCGACGCGCGCCCGGACGAGCCGCGCTCAGCGCGTCGGCCGCGCCTACGAGCATCGCGATGACCGAAGTCGCTTCGACATCGCCATGGTGGGACGCGATACTGTTAATGACGACCGGATGTTCCTTGTACTTCTTGCCCAATTCCACGCCGATCTCGACATGCGAGCCTTCCACTTCGTGGTCGAGCGCTTTCCCGATATCGTGCAGCAATCCGGCGCGTTTCGCAAGCGTCACGTCTTCGCCCAATTCGGCTGCCATCAGGCCGGTCAAGTACGCGACTTCCATCGAGTGCTTCAGCACGTTCTGGCCGTAGCTTGTCCGGAATTTCAGACGGCCGAGGATTTTGATCAGATCCGGGTGGAGGCCATGGACGCCCACTTCGAACGTCGCTTGTTCCCCGTACTCCCGAATTCTCTCGTCCACTTCCTTGCGGGACTTCTCCACCATCTCTTCGATGCGGGCCGGATGAATTCGTCCGTCCGCGACGAGCTTCTCGAGTGAAGTTCTCGCGATTTCGCGGCGAATCGGATCGAAGCCGGACAGGATGACCGCTTCCGGCGTGTCGTCGATGATGAGGTCGATCCCCGTCAACGTCTCCAGCGCGCGAATGTTGCGGCCTTCGCGACCGATAATCCGTCCCTTCATCTCTTCGTTAGGCAGCGATACGACGGATACCGTCGTCTCCGCCACGTGGTCCGCGGCGCAGCGCTGAATGGCGAGAGAGATGATGTCGCGGGCTTTCTTGTCGCCCTCTTCCTTGGCTTGCGATTCGATCTCCTTGATCAATTGCGCGGTTTCGTGGCGCACTTCCTGCTCGACGGTCGTTAGAATCATTTGCTTCGCGTCTTCCGTCGACAGGTTCGAGATACGCTCCAATTCCGTTACCTGTTGCTTATGCAGCAGTTCGATCTGGTCTTGCATCTCTTCGATACGTTTCTCTTTGTTGGCGACTTGCTCCTCTTTGCGTTCCAACGCTTCGAGTTTGCGATCCAGCGACTCTTCCTTCTGTAGCAGCCGCCTTTCCAGGCGTTGAATTTCGTTGCGGCGTTCGCGAATGTCGCGTTCCGCTTCGTTACGGAGCTTGTGCACCTCGTCTTTGGCTTCCAGTACCGTTTCCTTGCGAAGCGCTTCCGCTTCCTTCTTAGCCGCTTCGACGATTTGTCCCGCGGCCGTCTCGGCACTGGAAATTTTGGCTTCCGCAATGGATTTGCGTACGACATAACCGATCCCAAAGCTAAGGATGCCAACAACGAGAACGATCAAGACCCAGATTAATGCAGGCATGGTCTTCACCTCCTCGTTGCATCACCAAGGCGTTTCGCTTGGGGATACTTATTCAATTGGTTCATTGCCGGTTTCCAAACCGTTTTGTTGTCGTGTGAACATTGCATTTAAGGTCGAAAAAACGTGATCCGAAGCCGATTTTGGAAGGAAACCGATTTCGGAAAGAGAAGGGTTAATACAAAATCATTGTATCTTTTGTGAAAATAGCTTGTCAAGCCACCATAATGGCAAGCTTCGTTCGATTCGCTGCCCTTAGGCGAGCGAACGGCTTCGCGTCGAATCGCGCGGTGACGTTCTCCGCGCTATTTCGGCGTAGAAAACATCCGGCTCGGAGAGCTTCCCGGAAGGTTCCGGGCACGGTGCTCGGGACCTTCCGGGAAGGTGCCGACTGGTTCCGGATACGGTGATTGAAGATTTCGGGTACGGTGATCGAAGGTTTCGTGTACGGTGATCGAAGGTTTCGGGTACGTATCCGGGAGCCGGTCTCCCTCTCCGATTCGGCCGACGGACAGCGAGCTCGCCGGGCAGCATCGCTCAATCCATCGACTCGTCGTACTCGTTCCACTCCGCGTCGTCTTCGTCCCTATCGTCGCCCGCCTCGGAAGCCGCTTGCTGGACGGCCGACTTGACGACGGAGCCGGTATAGCCGCGCCTCATGAGCATCGCCATCACCTTCATCTTGCGTTCCCTCTCGCTGCCCGTCGTCGGCCACTTCTTGCGAGCGAGCGCCAGCGCAGATTGCTGCTCGACCTCCGGCTCGATCTGTTCGATCGCTTCATCGATGTCGGGACGTCCGACGCCCCGCTGAAGCAATTCTTGGCGGATGAGCATCCGGCCTTTGCGCTGATTCGTCGCCCGCTGCTCGGCGAATCGCTTCGCGAACGCGGAATCGTCCACCATGCGGTTCGCTCGCAGCCGATCGATCGCTCCCGAGACCGCTTCTTGCGCATAGCCCTTGCGCTTCAGCGCCCTGGACAGCTCCGTCGTCGTTCGAGCTTTGCGCTCGAGCATCGCCAGCGCGTCGCGATACGCCTCTTCCTTCCGTTCTTCCTCGAGCAACAGCCTGTATTCTTCTCCGGTAAACCGACGCCCCTTCAACAGGCGCCAACCGACCAGCGTATCCTCGTGGATCGTTAGCGTTGCTTCTCCAGGCTCCGTCGCCGTCTGCGCGCTCACGATCAAGGCGTCGACTTCGTCGTGCCACGACCCGCTCTTATCCTCTTCGTTGGCTTGCTCTGGAGAAGTGTTCCGCTTGTCCCGGTATCCCCCTAGTTCAGGATCGTCTTCATCCGTCTCGAACTCGAGCTCCAACGTAATCTTATACATCTTCGATCTTCTCAGATGCGCTTCCATGGAGACGATCGTCGCTCCGATGACGGTGCGCGGATCCGCCGCGACGTTATCGTCGACGCGCTGATCCTTCGAGTTGCCGCCCCATCGACCCGGACGCTTCGGCTTTACCATTGTGTCCCACCTCTCGGCCATTCGTTAGAAAAAAACAAATAGCGGCACAATATGCCGCTAGCTGTTTCCATTCGTTTCCTTGCGATATTATTCTTCCGCGAACTCCGAATCGTCCTCGTCTTCATCGGCGGCGCTGCTCGCCGCGGAAGCCGCCTTAGCCTTAGCTGCAGAACTAAGAAGCAGCTCGCGAATTTGTGTCTCGATCTTCAGAGAAATGTCCGGGTGATCCTTCAAATACTGTTTCGCGTTCTCGCGGCCTTGGCCGAGACGCTCGCCGGAGAAGGAGAACCACGCGCCGCTCTTCTGCACGATATCTTGCTCCGCGCCGATGTCGATGATGCTGCCTTCTTTGGAGATGCCTTCGCCGTACATGATGTCCACGTCCGCTTGCTTGAACGGAGGCGCGACTTTGTTCTTCACGACCTTGATCTTCGTCCGGTTACCGACGACGTCGTTGCCTTGCTTGATCGATTCGACGCGGCGAACGTCGAGACGTACGCTGGCGTAGAACTTGAGCGCGCGTCCGCCCGGCGTCGTCTCCGGGTTGCCGAACATGACGCCGACTTTCTCGCGCAATTGGTTGATGAAGATCGCGATCGACTTCGACTTGCTGATCGCGCCGGACAGCTTGCGCATCGCTTGGGACATCAAACGCGCTTGCAGGCCGACGAACGAATCGCCCATGTCGCCTTCGATCTCGGCTTTCGGCACGAGCGCCGCGACCGAGTCGACGACGATAATGTCTACGGCGCCGCTGCGTACGAGCGCTTCCGCGATTTCGAGCGCTTGCTCGCCCGTATCCGGCTGCGAGAGCAGCAGCTCGTCGATGTTGACGCCGAGGTTTCTCGCGTAAATCGGGTCGAGCGCATGCTCGGCGTCGATGAACGCCGCTTGTCCGCCGTTCCGTTGAACTTCCGCGATCGCGTGGAGCGCGACCGTCGTCTTACCGGACGATTCCGGTCCGTACACTTCTATAATACGTCCGCGCGGGAACCCGCCGATGCCGAGGGCGATATCGAGCGCCAATACGCCGCTGGAGGACGTCTCGACTTGCAGATGGGCGTTCTCGCCGAGCTTCATGATCGAACCTTTACCGAATTGCTTCTCAATCTGGCGCAAAGCCATGTCTAATGCGGCGCGACGATCTGACAACACACCCACATCCTTATCCTTTAATAGTTTCATCATACCGCGTTTGCGGTCGTTTGCCAAGCATTTTGAGAACATCTGTTCGTTTATGAATCTATCATACCGCGTTTTCGAGCGTTTGCCAAGTCTTTCGAGAACGTTTGTTCGATTTTTCTCCGAAAAAAAACCGAAGCAAAGTTATCTTCGCCCCGGTTCTTCCGAAACTTTCAACAAAACTTTATCATAACCGACTGCGGATGACAAGCTTCCTTGAAAGACCATGTTTGACAGAATTGTGAACGCGCTAACTATTTAGTCTTGCCGTTTCCGGCAGCCAACGCCCTGACTCGACGGGATAGTGATGATAAGGTTTGTTCGGTACGTGCTCTTCTGCGGTATAGCGCCATGACACAGCGTTATTCCCCACAAAACGCGACACTCGCGGATTTAGCGCCATGACACAGCGTTATTTCGCACGAGACCCGACATTCGCAGATTTAGCGCCATGACACAGCGTTATTTCGCACGAGACCCGACATTCGCAGATTTAGCGCCATGACACAGCGTTATTTCGCACAAGACGCGACACTCGCAGATTTAGCGCCATGACACAGCGTTATTCCCCACAAAACCCGACACTCGCGGATTTAGCGCCATGACACACCGTTACTCTCCGCGAGATTCCCGCAAAGACGCGCGCCCCAACGCTCCCAGCCTCCCCGCCTGACGCAACGGGATAATGCCCATAAGGCGCTTGCCCAGCAGCGCCTCCCATAGTTTACCCCCGGCCCGTCAGCGCGAGCCACAGCAAGTACAGCGCCCGCTTCGACGCGCGAAGGCGGATGCCCTCGCGGTCGCCGGACAGCTGCAGCTGCGTCGTCCGCGTCTCCTTGCCCCGCTCCGCCAGCCCGATGTACACGAGGCCGACCGGTTTGCCTTCCGACGACGCCGGCCCGGCCACGCCGGTAATCGACACGGCGAAGTCCGCGTCCGCCAGCTCGCGCGCGCCCTCGGCCATCGCCGAAGCCGTCTCCGCGCTCACCGCGCCCGGCGCATCGTTGCCCTCGAGCAACGCCGAAGGAACCCCCAGCGCGCGGTGCTTCAGCAAGTTGCTGTAGCTCACCACGCCCCCGCGGAACGCGTCCGCGCTGCCGGGTACCGTCGTCAGCATCGCGGCCACCATGCCGCCCGTGCAGCTTTCGGCCAACGCGACCGTGCGGCGCTGGGACGCGAGCAAGCGAATGACCGCTGCTTCGATCGGAATATCTTCTTCCGCATAGAGATGAAGCGGCGTGCGTCCCCGGATTTCCATCAACGTCGGTTCCAGCTTGCGAGCCGCTTCCTCCTCGCCGGACGCCTTCGTCGACACGCGAATCGTTACTTCGCCTTCCGCGGCGTACGGAGCGATCGTCGGATCCTGCTGCTCGCGGATCAGATCGATCAGCAAGTCCTCGAGTCCCGACTCCCCGATGCCGGCGAATTTCAGCATAACCGAATGCAGAGCGTCCGCTTCGCCCATGAGCGACTTCAGCCATGTAGACCCGTCGTTCGCGAACATCGGTTTCATCTCGCGCGGCGGCCCCGGCAACAGTAAGTAGTGCGTCCCGTCCGCGCTAAGCGCGTTGCCGACCGCAAGACCCGTGTCGTTGCGCAGCGGCTCCGCCCCGTCGACGAGCAGCGCCTGGCGGCGATTGCTCTCGATGAACGCGCCTCCGCGGCCCGAGAACATCGACATGATCTTGTTCATCGTCGGTTCGTGCAGCGACACGCCCCGGCCGAGATACTCGGCGAGCGCGTCGCGCGTCAAATCGTCCATCGTCGGTCCGAGACCGCCGGTGAACACGAGCAGGTCCGCCCTTCCCCTTCCGATCTCGATCGCTTGGATCAATCGTTCCTTGTTGTCTCCCACCACGGTCTGATAATAAACATCAATGCCCAGCTCTGCCAACCCTCTCGACAGAAACTGGGCGTTCGTGTTAACGATCTGACCGAGGAGCAGTTCCGTGCCTACGGCAATGATCTCTGCTCTCATGCGTACGGTTGCACCTCGTTATGTACCCGAGACGAACGACACGATCAGTCGTTCACCGGAATCAAGTTTTTGTTCTTTACGAAATAGTCCACGCCGGAGTAGACCGTAATGATGACGGCCGCCCAGATCGTCACGACGTCGAAGCGAAGCTCGATGAAGTTGAACGGGAAGTTGTTGAGCAGAATGACGATGACCATCGTAATCTGCACCGCCGTCTTCCACTTGCCCCATTTGCTTGCCGCCATGACCGAGCCGTCGAGCAACGCGACTTGACGCAAGCCGGTAACGGCCCATTCGCGGCTGATGATGACGATCGCTACCCAGGCGTCCAGCTTATGTATTTCGACGAGCGAAATAAGTACGGCCGCGATCAGCAGCTTGTCGGCGAGCGGATCGAGCAGCTTGCCTAGATTGGTGACGATTTTGCGTTTGCGGGCGATGTACCCGTCCAAGCCGTCGGTGCTCGCCGCGATAATGAACAGCAGCAGCGCGAACACTTGGTTCCATGAGATCGAATAGTTGCCGATCGACAGATCGTTCACGTCCAGCTTCACGAGCAGGAAGAACGTCATGATCGGAACGAGAAAAATACGCGCAAGCGTTATCCGGTTGGCGAGGTTCACGCGATTCCCTCCCCTGAAAGCCCATATTCGTATGCGTGCGTGATGTTAACTAACTCTTGCATCGCTTCTATCCCCCAACCGTTCGTCCGTAACGATAACCCACATCAAAGTATAAACGAACGCTATATACGTGTCAAAAGCCGTCGTTTAGCGATAATTCGAGAATTGTAATTCGAGCGGCAGGCCCGCTCCGCGAAGAAGGCCCATGATGCTCTGGAGGTCGTCCTTGCTCTTGCCCGTCACTCGCAGTTGGTCTCCTTGAATCTGGCTTTTGACCTTCAGCTTCGAGTCCCGGATCAGGATATTGATCTTCTTCGCGTTCTCCTGATCGATGCCCTGTCTCAGCTTGATGACTTGGCGAACGGTGCCCCCGGAGGCGGGCTCGATCTTCCCGTAGTCCAGGTTCAGAATCGGAACGCCGCGCTTGATCAGCTTCGTCTGCAGGATGTCGATGACGCCCTTCAGCTTGTAATCGTCGTCCGAAGCCACGACGAGCTGCTCGTTCTCCAGCTTGATGTCGCTCTTGCTTCCTTTGAAGTCGAAGCGAGTCTCGATTTCCCGCATCGCTTGCGTGACCGCGTTGTTCACTTCCTGCATGTCCACTTTGGATACGACGTCGAACGAATATTCTGATGCCATTGCGCCAATCTTCCTTTCGCTTGCCCGAATTTTCTTCCATTATAGCACGATCGTTCCGTTCCTAAAAACGAAAAGCCCTCCGAAGAGGGCTCGATTGTCGTTATTCCGATTGCGCTTCTCCCGTCGCCGGCGTGAAGACGAACCTGCCCGCGGTGGGCTTGTCCCCGTCGTCGAACGGGACGCCGTCGATCTTGATCGAGATCCGGTCCGACCGGCCGGCGTTAACGTACAGCTGCTGGTCGAGCGGATAGCTGAGCGACACCGGAACGTCCTTCTCCGTGATCGTCTTGTTATAGAGGCCCTTGCCCTTCGCCACCGATCCCGGATACACGCCGAGCCAGACGTAGCCGGTTACTTCGACTTCGATCTTGCTGCCGCCCGTGACGGTATAGAACTGCTTGCCCGACTTCGTCTCCGTGAGCTCCACCCGCACAAGCGGCGGCGTCGGAGTCGGCGTTGGGGTCGGCGACGGCGTAGGCGTGGCGGTCATGCTCGGCGACGGCGTCGCCGTGTCGGACGTGATCGGCGGCGGGGTACCCAGCTCTTCCGGATCCGAGTCCTTCGTATTCGCGTAATAAATATAGATGACGGCGGCGATCAGAATCGGGAACGCCCACATGAGCAGCGACACCGCGACTTTGCCCCATCTGTCGTTATGCTGAACGCTGCGGCGCTTCGGCTGCATGCGCGGCTCGACCGATCCGATCTCGACCGAAGCCGACTTCGGCAGCTCCTTCTGGTACAGCCGCAACACTTCCTCGGCATCAAGCCCGACCGTCTCGGCATAGGTCTTCACGAACGCGCGGACGTAGAAGGAACCCGGCAGCACTTTGTAATCGCCGGTTTCGATCGCTTCCAAATACCGTTTGCGGATCTTCGTGAGTTCCTGGACATCGTCGAGCGAGTAGCCGCGATGCTCGCGCGCCTTGCGCAGCAGCGCACCCAGATCGGACATGACTTCACCTCCTCGATTATCAACTTCTATCGTTATGTAAGATTACAGGTCGTCGTCCATGCCGGCCGTCGTGAAGTTCTCGTACGAGATCTCTTCGTCCGGCGTATTGCGCAGTTCGACAATGAAGTCGAATACGTCGTAATCGAATTGGGATTCCCTGACGAAAATATCCGGATGCTCGATCACTTTCGTCGAGTTCATCGCCATCAGTTCTTGCAGCAGCGCGTAATGCTTCTCGTTCGAGCGGATCGTGCTCACGATGCCGTCGACGATGAACACGTTGTTCGGATTCATCTCTTCTTCCGACAGCTGGCTGCGTACCGTCTGTCTGAGCAACGTCGACGATACGAACGTCCAACGTTTGTTCGCGCAGACGCTGCCCGCGATGATCGATTCGGTCTTGCCGACGCGAGGCATGCCGCGAAGGCCGATCGTCTGATTGCCTTCGCGCTTGAACAGCTCTCCGAGGAAATCGACGAGGAGGCCGAGCTCGTCCCGCGTGAAGCGGAACGTCTTCCGATCGTCGGAATCCCTCTCGATGTAACGGCCGTGCCGAACCGCCAATATATCCGTCAGCCGCGGAGGCCGAATCGTGTTTACGGTAATATTCTCTACCTTGGTCAGCATCTTGCCGAGCAGTTCGATCTTCTCGTCGTCGTCCGTCTGCAGCAGCATGCCGCGCGTCCGGTCTTCCACGCCGTTGATCGTCAGTATGTTCACTTCCAGCATCCCGAGCAGCGAAGCGATATCGCCGAGCAAGCCCGGCCTATTCTTATGAATTTTATATTCCATGTACCATTGTTTAGGCTCCATCATTGCACCTCATCCGATTCAAGCGACGTCTTGCTGCGATTTTTTCGTCATTCTTTGTTATTCTACAACGCTCGCCGTTATCCTGCAAAATAAAACGATTTATTAATGCGAAAGTCCTATGCGGAACGCGAAATAACGCGCTTGCAAGCCATATCGGACAGAAAGCCTCCTTGCGGAGGCTTCCCGAATGATTGCGACTTGCGTCAGCTTTGATCGGCGAGCTTCACCATCAGCTTCGCCATCGTCTTCCGATCGCCTTCGTCCCCTACGTCCCACAGCTCTTTAAGCACGCGTTCCTCGTCGTTCTTCGGATCGACCTTCGCGTCGAGGAACGAACCGATCTCGTAAGCAAGCTTGGAGATCGCTTCTTCGTTGATGCCTAGCTTCTTGGCGGCGCTGACGCGGTCGCCCAAAAACTTCTTCCAAGTGTCGAAATCGCTGAGTACGGTTGACATGTAGCAGCCTCCTCGTGGTGGAACGGGATAAAAGCTCATCGATAATATGCGCCGGAATCCCCCGTTTTATGCGCCTTCCCCGTTCCAGCCGCCGTTCAAGCCGATCACTTGGCCCGTCACGTACGACGCATCGTCGGAGACGAGGAAGCGTACCAAGTCCGCGACTTCCTCCGGCTTGCCCAGCCGGCCGAGCGGTATCGCGGCGCGAAGGGACGCCTTGTCCGAATCGTCGAGAGAGGCGAGCATGTCCGTGTCGATCGCGCCGGGGGCGACCGCGTTGACCGTGACGCCGGAAGACGCCAGCTCCTTCGCCATCGACTTGACGAAAGCGTTCAACCCGCCCTTGGACGCCGCGTAGATCGCTTCCCCGGCGGCGCCGACGACGCCCCACAGGCTGGATAGATGGACGAATCTGCCCCTTCTGCCCCACGCCATCGCGGGACCGTACAGCTTCGTCAGATGGTAGGCGCTCTTCAGATGCAAGCCGAGAATATCGTCCAATAACGCCTCATCCGTCTCCTCGAGTAAGCCGTAATGCGCGACGCCGGCGCAATGAACGACGATATCCGGCATCCAGCCGTCCGCGTCGAGCATGGCCTTCATCTCGCGCAGCGAGGAGCCGGACCGGGCATCCGCGCGCACGGCGACCGCTCTGGCGCCCATGGAGCGGCAGCGCGCGGCCACCGCTTCCGCTTGTTCCCCGGCGGCGTAATATTGCACGATGACGTCGACCCCGTCCGAGGCGAGCCGCACGGCCACCGCGGCCCCGATCCCTCGGGAACCGCCGGTGACTAGCGCGACGCGCGTCAAGAAGGTTCGCCTCCGCTTCTTACGACCGCCACCGCCAATTGCTCCGGCCGCGCATGCTCGCGCAGCCTCGCGTTCACTTCGTCCAGCGTCAGGCTCTCGAACGCTTCGATCGACCGGAACAAGTCTCCTCCCTTGAAGCGGAAGCGCGTGAACTCGCTCGCGATCGCCTCCGGACTGTTCATCATGCGAAGCATCGCGCCGATCCGCTTCTTGCGCGTCCGCTCGAAGATCTCCTCGGGAATGCCCTTGGCGGCCGCTTCCACCATCGCTTCGGATACGCGCCGGACGAGCTCGTCGGGATCGCGCGTCTCGCCTCCGATGACGGAGAAGGCGTAGCCCGGCCCGGTATTGAACTCATGGCCGAAGTTGTCGCTGATCAGATTGTCGTCGTACAGCGATTGGTACAACGCCGAGCTCGAACCGATGAGCGCTTCGAGCATGATCTTCGTCGCGATCTCGAACCGGATTTGATCCGTGCCTTCCGGCGCCGGCGCATCCTTGAAGCCGAACATGCATTTCGGCAGCGATACGGGCAGATTGATCTCCTTCAGCTTCTGGTGCACGCCGCGCGGTTCCTCTTCGAACAAGCGGGCGATGTCGCCGCCTCCGCGGAACGTCTTGCCGGCTTGATCCCGCTTCACTTGCGCGAGCGTCTCCTCCGGATCGACGCCGCCGACGACGAACACCGTCATGTTCGACGGGTGGTAGAAGGCATAGTAGCAGTCGTACAGCATTTCCTTCGTGATCGACGTAACCGACTCGGCCGTTCCCGCGATATCGATATGGACCGGATGCTTCGCGTACATCGCCTCGTTCAAGCCGAAGTAGACGCGCCAGTCCGGATTATCGCGGTACATGTCGATCTCCTGGATAATGATCCCCTTCTCCTTGTCGACGTTCTCGTCGGTGAAGTACGGATTTTGCACGAAGTGCAGCAACGTATCGAGGTTGGCGGACACGTCCTTCGTCGCGGAGAACAAGTAGACGGTGCGGTCGAAGCTCGTATAAGCGTTGGCCGAAGCGCCTTGGGCGGCGAACTTGGAGAATATATCTCCCTCAGGCTCTTCGAACATCTTGTGCTCGAGGAAGTGCGCGATGCCGTCGGGCACGCGGATCGTCTCCCCGCCCGGCGGCGTAAAGTGGTTGTCTACCGAACCGTACCGCGTCGTGAACGTCGCGTACGTCTTCGTGAAGCCGGGCTTCGGCAGGACGAACACCTCGAGCCCGTTGTCCAGCTTCTCGTACCAGAGCTTTTCCTGCAAATTCGGATAGTCCAAGATCGGCATCTTAAGCCTCCTCCTTCCGGTCGCGCAAGAAGTAGATCGTGTCGAGCTTAACGAGATGCGAAGCGGCCGTCGCTTGCTCCGCCGTAACCGCTTCGATATCCGCGATGAAGCTTTCGCCCGTCCGCTCCACGCTAGAGAGCACGTTGCTGAAGTCGAACGAGATGCGTTCGAACGCCGAATCTTGAATTTCGCGCAGCTGGTTGACGATCATCGCCTTCGTCTTCTGCAGATCCGACTCCGCGAAGTCCCCGGCCCGAAGCGCGTCGAGCTGCTCCTGCATAATGCGCGAAGCCCGCTCGTAGTTCTTGATCTCGATGCCCGATTGCAGCGTCATGATGCCCTTGTGCCCGTCGAGCCTCGAAGAAGCGTAATACGCCAGGCTCGCCTTCTCCCGGACGTTGATGAACAGCTTCGAATGCGGGAACGCGCCGAGCAGGCCGTTATAGACGAGCAACGACGCGTAATCCGGGCTGCCGTAAGTCGAACCGACGCGCAGGCCCATATTCAGCTTGCCTTGCCCGACCTCGAGCCTCTCGACGATCGTCTGTATGTCGGCTCTCGCCGGCACGAGCTTCGGCGCCGCGTAAGACGCGGGCGTGCCGCCCGGCAAGTCGAACGATCGCTTGGCGAACGCCTCGACTTCCTCCAGCGTCGTGTCGCCCGCGACGTACAAGTCCAGGCTCGCTTCGCTTAACCACTTGCGGTACGCTTCGTAGAGCGCCGCGCCGTCCAAGGCGGCCAGCTCGTCTTTGCGTCCGAGCGCGGGAAGCCGGTACGGCTCGCCCTTGCACATCTCTTCGACGCACCGTTCCGACGCGTACCGGATTTTATCGTTGATAATGGCGTCGATTCGCTTGCTTACCGTCGTCTTCTCCGCTTCCACGTACTTCGAGCGGAATCGTCCGTCTTCCAGGGCGGGCGCCGTCAGCACCTCGCCGAGGAATCCGAGCGCCTCGCCGAGAAGCGATTCCTTCGCCGAGACGAACCGGTCGTTAATGATGTCCAGTCTGAACTGGACCACTTGGTTGTCGCCGCGCTTATACAGGTCGAAGCCGAAGCCTGCTCCGTACAGGTCGTCGAGCTTCTCGCGGAACGAGAGGGTCTCCGGGTACGATCTCGTACCCCGACGAAGCACGAAAGGGGTGAGCGCGATCGGCGTCACCCCGGACTCGGTAAGCGGTATGCCGGCGAACAACGACACGGCGAACGTCTTGAAGCGCTTGGTCGGCAGGACGTGCAGCCGCAGCCGGCCGAGCGTGCCTCTCTGGAACTGTTCAGACATTGTGATCATGCCCCTTATCAGTGAATTCGCGTCTTCGTCTCGCTGCGTTCAGCCCCATTCTAACCGATTGAACAAGCCGGAAGCAAATAGTGGAAATTTGTCCCCGCAACCCCGCTTACCGGCAGAAAATATGCTTTCCGATCGTCTTGTATTGCGGTCTCGTCCAGATCCATTTGGACGTCGCGGTTTCGGGGTTGAAGTAGTACAGGCAGCCGTCCGTCGGATCGAGTCCGCTGACCGCGTCCTTCACCGCTTTCAACGCGCTGTCGTTCGGGGTAAGCCAGATTTGGCCGTCCGCGACCGCCGTGAACGCGCCCGGCTGGAAGATGACGCCCGTCGCCGTATTCGGGAATTGCGACGATTTAACCCGGTTCAGGATTACCGCGGCGACCGCCACTTGGCCGATGTACGGCTCGCCTCGGGATTCTCCGTAGACGGCGTTCGCCATCATTTTCATATCCTTGTCCGTCAGGCCGAGATCATTGGAAGCCGGCAGCTTAGCCGACGATCCGGACGATCCCGAACCGGGCGAAGCCGTTCCTCCGCCGCCTCCCGGCAATTCCTCCGCGGTAGGCTTCCAGTTCTTCGTCGCGTTCCATAGCTTGAGCTTCGTTTTCGATCCGACGACTCCGTCCGACTTCAAGCCGAACTTCCATTGGAACCAGGTGACCGCGTTCTTCGTCTTCGCTCCGAAGACGCCGTCGACCTTGCCGTTGAAGTACCCTAACGCCTTCAGCCTGCCTTGCAGCTCGTAGATGTCCTTGCCCGTCGAGCCTTGCTTCAGCGTCGCCGTCCCGAACGTCTCCCGGCTCAGTCCGTGGTGCTGCAACGAATAGAGGCCGAGCAAGCCGAACATCAAGCACACGGTCAGAATGACCAGACGATAGCTCACTAGCGTTCACGCCTTTCTTATGTTTGTACTGGTTGGTCGTTCGCCCGTTAGTATGAGATAGGGCAATGCCTCTTATACCCAGTTCCTCGCGCGGAACGAAAAAGGCCCGCGATCCGGTATCGGATCGCAGGCCTTGCTGAAGGTTCTTAGGAAGGGATGCGTTGCTGATATTGCTCCATCGTCATGAGCACCTCGCGCGGCTTGCTGCCCTCGTAAGGGCCGACGACGCCTTTGGCCTCCATCGAGTCGATGAGCCTCGCGGCGCGGTTGTAGCCGATCCTCATGCGCCGCTGGAGCAGCGACACGGACGCTTGCTTCGCCTCGATGACGATCTGGACCGCCTGGTCGAACAGCTCGTCGAGGTCGTCCGCGTCGGCCGGCTCCGAATCGTCGATCTCCGGAACGAGATCCTCGTTGTATTCGGCTTCGGCTTGTCCGCGGGCGTAACCGACGACGGACTCGACTTCGCCGTCAGACAGGAACGCGCCCTGCACGCGGATCGGCTTGGACGCGCCCATCGGCAAGAACAGCATGTCGCCGCGCCCGAGCAGCTTCTCCGCGCCGACCATGTCGAGAATCGTCCGCGAGTCGACCTGCGACGACACGCCGAACGCGATCCGGCTTGGAATGTTGGCCTTGATGACGCCGGTAATGACGTCGACGGACGGACGCTGGGTCGCGATGATCAGATGGATGCCCGCCGCTCGGGCCATCTGCGCAAGGCGCGTTATCGCGTCTTCCACGTCGCCGGCGGCGACCATCATGAGGTCGGCGAGCTCGTCGACGATGACGACGATGTACGGCAGCACGCCGTCCGGATTGTCCCCGCTCATCATAAGCGCGTTGTAACCCTCGATATTGCGCGTGCCGGACTTGGAGAACTTCTCGTAACGCTTCTCCATCTCGACGACGATCTTCTTCAGGGCAAGCGACGCGCGGCGCGGGTCGGTGACGACCGGCGCGAGCAGGTGCGGTATGCCGTTGTATACGTTCAGCTCGACCATCTTCGGGTCGATCATCAGAAACTTCACTTCATCCGGCTTCGCCTTGTAGAGCAGGCTCGTAATGATGCCGTTAATGCAGACGGACTTGCCGGAGCCCGTCGCGCCGGCGACGAGCAAGTGCGGCATCTTCGCCAGGTTGCCGACGATCGGCTGGCCGGAGATGTCGCGTCCGAACGCGATCGTCAGCTTCGCCGCGGACTCTTGGAACGGCTGCGTCTCGAGCACCTCGCGCAGCGTGACGACGCTGACCTCGTTGTTCGGCACTTCGATGCCGATGGCGGATTTGCCGGGAATCGGCGCTTCCATCCGGATGTCCTTGGCGGCGAGCGCGAGCGCGATATCGTCCGTCAAGTTGACGATCCGGCTCACCTTGACGCCGACGTCGGGCTGCAGCTCGTAACGCGTTACCGCCGGACCGCGCGCCACGTCGAGCACCTTGGCGCGGACGCCGAAGCTCTCGAGCGTCGCTTCCAGCTTGCGGGCCGTGCTCATGTAATCGGCGGCATTGCCGGACTTGCCGGAAGAAGCCGGCTTGTCCAGCAGGTTCATGCCCGGCAGGCGATACGGTTTCGGCACTTTGCGCGGCGGCTTCGGTGCTGCGGCTGCGGCTGCGGTGCCGGTTGCGCTTGCGTTGGACATGTCCGCAACGGCCGCGCCGGACGTCGCGGCTTGAGCCTCCTCCAATCCCGGCAGGCGCTCCTCTTCGAAGTCGAGCTCGGCCTGTACGATCCGATCGGGAGCCGGCATCGCGTCGTCGTCCGCGTCGTCCGCGGCGTCGTTCCAAGCGTCGCTCGGATACGCCTGCGCGGCGAAATCCGTGAACCGCGGCTGCGGTTGGACGGGCGGCTGCGCAGGAACGGCCGGGGGAACCGGCGGTACGAATCCCGTCGGCGGCGCCGGCTCGGTATCTTCTTGGTATTGCGTCTCGATCGTCGGCTTCGCCTTCTCCGGCGACTGCCCTCTCCGTCCGAATCCGGACGGTTCGGCCTTCTTCGGAGAAGTCATCTCCACCGGCTCTTCGTCGTCCCATTGATCTTCATGAGAGGAGCCCGTCTCGCGCTCCGGCTTCCCGTGGAACAGCTGGAAGAATAGCGGCGTCTTCCGTTCCCTCGGCATAAGCGGCTGCTCGTCCAACGGATCGTCGTCCGGCTCGAGCGGAAGCGCCGGCATCGTCGCGGGCTTGCCCGCGCCTTTGACCGGAATCGCCTTCGCCCGGAGCAGCTTGCGGCCGGAAGAGAACCGCGCTGCGAGCAGCGGCATGACGCGCATGAGGAACAGCTTGACCGCGCGGCCCATCTCGACGTAAGAGCGATTCGTGATCAGCAACAGCGCGATCGCGAATTCGATGATCAGAACGAACTTGGCGCCGTAGTAACCGAACAGCCAGTAGAGCATCGAATATTGCAGCGCTCCGGTCATCCCGCCGCCGATCGCCTTCTCGGTAATCGCCGTGTCTTCCTCGGGCGGCACCGACCATAGCTGCTCCCGCAGCTGGTCCATCGTCTGGCTGACGATGCTCGAAGGCGTCACGGCGTCGATGACGCCGAGACTGTTGTCGATCGCCGCCATGGAGCTCCACAGCGTGAATCCCAACGCCACGATAATGAAGCCCGACCGGCGCGACGTCCAGCCGCGCGGCCAGGCGCGCTTCACCATCACGTATAAGCCGACCCAGATGCCGGCAAGCGCAAGCATGTAGTAATGGATGCCCAGCAGGAAGCCGAACAGCTTCGACAACGACCGTCCGACGGCGGCTTCCCCGGAGATGGCGATGACCGATAGCGTTATTAATAGAATGCCGTATACTTCGTATTTCAAGCTTGCTCCGAACGAAGCCCGCTTTTTTTTGCGTTTGGGCAAAGTTGCCACCTCCCGGTTCAACATTATACCACAGTTGACCCGCGGTTGGCAGACGTTACCGGGACGTTATAACCCGGGCATCTCTTGTACGGTATCGCTTACAATCGGCAGTCGGGCCGCATAATAGATCGTTCGTCCCGGCGTATATTCGGGGCTAAGGTACCTCTCCAGCGGCGCCGACAATAACCGTACGATCGTGCCGACGCCTGGCGCGGTCGGCATGACCTGCATCGTCATGCCGTCGTGGTCGATCTCGACGAACGGTCCCGGCTCGTTCTGCATGCCGTCGAGCACGAGCTCGAGCGGCATCGTCGTATAGAGGGTCATCCTGCCGTTACCCCCTCCGGCTTGGGCGCTTTGCGCTCGGCGATTCGCCGGTTCAGCTCCCGAAGCGCGTCGCCGAGTCCGCCGACCGCGTGAATGAGCCCGTGCTTGACCGCGTCCGCGCCGATGACCGTCGTACCGATGTCGCGCGTCAGCTCGCCCGTCTTGAACATGAGCTCCTTGAACGTCTCCTCCGTTACCTTCGAATGGCGGGTAACGAAGCGGGTGACGCGCTCCTGCATTTTCTCCAAATATTCGAACGTCTGCGGCACGCCGATGACCAGACCCGTCATGCGAATCGGATGAATCGTCATCGTCGCCGTCTCCGCGATGAACGTGTAATCCGCCGATACGGCGATCGGCACCCCGATCGAATGGCCCCCGCCGAGCACGACCGTTACGGTCGGCTTGCTGAGCGAAGCGATCATCTCCGCGATCGCGAGTCCGGCCTCCACGTCGCCTCCGACGGTATTGAGCACGATGAGCAGCCCTTCGATTTTCGGATTCTGCTCCGCCGCGACGAGCTGCGGAATGACATGCTCGTATTTCGTCGTCTTGTTCTGCGGAGGCAGCATCAGATGTCCTTCGACTTGCCCGATAATCGTCAAGCAGAAGATGTTCGATTCGCCCGGCGGCAGCGGCGCCGTTCCGAGCTGCACGATCGACTCCGTCGCGGCCGCGGCTTTCCGCGTTTCTTCCGAGGGGTTCGGATTCGTCGTGCTCGGAGCAGGCTGCTCCCCGGTCGCGTCTCTCTTGTCCTTGTCGCTCAAGATGATCCCTCCATCGTTACGGTCGAATAGCTTGACATAGTATGGACGGCAAGGGAGCATTTATACGGCATGCCAACCGTTATTATCCTATTCGAACCGCAAACAAAAACCGTTCATCGAGTCGCTGGGCGACCGATGAACGGCTTCGATGAGTGTGGGGTGTTCTGTTTCTTTATACTTCCATGATGATCGGCAAGATCATCGGCCTGCGTCTCGTTTGCTCGTACAAGAATCTGCCGAGCGCGTCTTTGACGTTCGTCTTGAGCGACGCCCACTCGTTGACGTTGTCGTTCATAAGCTTGTGCAGCGTACCGGTTACGATCCGGTTCGCTTCTTCCAGTAAGCCTTCGGACTCTCTCACGTAGACGAAGCCGCGCGAGATAATGTCCGGACCGGACAAGATCGTGCCGTCTTGCTTGCTCAGCGTGACGACCACGACGAGAATGCCGTCTTGGGACAACAGCTTCCGGTCGCGAAGGACGATGTTGCCGACGTCGCCGACGCCGAGGCCGTCGATAAGGACGTTGCCTGCCGGAATTTTGCCGGCTTTGCGCCCTTGGCCGTTCTGGAATTCGACCGTGTCTCCGTTATCGATCAGGAAAATATTTTCCTTCGGAATGCCCACCGCTTCGCCTAGCAAGCCGTGGTGGCGCAGCATCCGGTATTCGCCATGGATCGGAATGAAATATTGCGGCCGAATCAGGTTCAGCATCAGCTTCAATTCTTCTTGGCTGCCATGGCCGGATACGTGTACGCCGGAAATCGAGCCCGGACCGTAGATCACGTGGGCGCCGAGGCGCATCAATTCGTCGACCGTGCGGCCGACGTAACGCTCGTTACCCGGGATCGGGGTAGCGGCGATGACGACGGTATCGCCAGGCAGGATGTCGACTTTGCGGTGCGTCGATCTTGCCATGCGCGTAAGCGCGGACATCGGTTCGCCTTGGGAGCCGGTCGACAGAATGACGACGCGGTCCGCCGGCAGCTTGTTCACTTCCTCCGGCTCGATAAGCATGCCTTCCGGAATGTTCAAGTAACCGAGCTCGGAAGCGATCGTCACGACGTTCACCATGCTGCGTCCGATGACGGTCATCTTGCGGCGAGTTTCCATGGCGGCGTTAATGACCTGTTGGATCCGGTGCACGTTCGAAGCGAAGGTCGCCACGACGACGCGTTGCTTGGAGCTGCGGAAAATCTCTTCGAATTCTTTGCCGATGTTGCTCTCCGACGGCGTGAATCCCGCGCGCTCCGCGTTCGTGCTGTCCGACAGCAGCGCGAGCACGCCGCGGCTGCCGATGCCTGCCATCCGTTGCAAGTCCGCATACTGCTCGTTCACCGGCGTATGGTCGAACTTGAAGTCGCCCGTATGGACGACGATGCCTTCCGGCGTCTCGAGGCATACGCCGACCGAGTCAGGAATGCTGTGGTTCGTGCGGAAGAAGCTTGCTTTCATCGAGCCCATCTGAAGCTCCGTCGCTTCGTTGATCAGATGGCGCTTCGTATCGCCTAGCAATCCCGCTTCCTTCAGCTTGTTCTCGACGAGGCCGAGCGTCAGCTTCGTTCCGTAGATCGGAACGTTCAGTTGTTTCAGAATGTACGGAAGGCCGCCGATATGGTCTTCGTGGCCGTGCGTGAGCAGAATTCCCCGTACTTTATCGCGGTTCTCGATTAAGTAAGTAATATCCGGAATGACGACGTCGATGCCGAGCATCTCTTCCTCCGGAAATTTAAGACCGGCGTCTACGACTACGATGTCGTTTGCATACTGGATGCAATACATGTTTTTGCCGATCTCACCTACGCCGCCGAGCGCGAAAATGAGCAATTTGTCTTGGTTGTTCTTCTTGGACAAGTCTAGTACCTCCCGAATCATCTCGACGATCCCGTTCGATATGAAATTATCAATTTGCAAAATATTGGCCGCACCCAATCACTCTCAACCATTATACATGAAGCAACTCCGCAAAAACAAGTTCGCGCATACAGGATTTGCCACAGCAAAAAACCGATATCCTCCGGACATCGGCTTCGCTGTAAGGGACTTGGGCGGCGGCCGACGTTAATCCGATCGTTATGCTTTGATTAGCGCTTGAATGAAGTCCGCCTCTGCCTCGTTCGCGAGAACGAGCGGCAATCTTACGCCGCCGACGGGCAAACCGCGCAACCCGAGGGCATGCTTGACCGCGACCGGATTCGGTACCGGATGCGGACAGTTGAACAGCCCTTTGAAGTACGGAAAGCATTGTTGGTTCAGTGCGATCGCCCGATTCACGTCGCCCGCGAGATACGTCTCGATAAGCTCCTTCATCTGCGCGCCGATCATATGGCTCGCGACGCTGACGATGCCGTAGCCGCCGACGGACAACACCGGAAGCGTGACCGCGTCGTCGCCGCTGTAGACGACGAAGCCTTCCGGCGCGGCTGCGACGATCTCCGTCACTTGCTCGAGCCCCGCGCATTCCTTCGTCGCGAATATATTCGGAATTTGCGCGAGACGAAGCGTCGTCGCGACCGAGATCGACGTAACCGTGCGCGACGGTACGTTATAGATCATGATCGGCAAGCTCGTCGCATCGGCGACGGCCTTGAAGTGCTGGTAAATGCCTTCTTGATTCGGCTTGTTATAGTAAGGAGCCACGAGCAGCGCCCCGTCCACGCCGACTTCTTCGGCCTTCTTCGTCAGCATGACGGAATGGGCCGTCTCGTTGCTTCCCGTTCCCGCGATGATCTTGCAGCGGCCGGCGGCATGCTTCACCGCGAACCGGAACAGCGCGACCTTCTCGTCGTCGGTAAGCGTCGGAGACTCTCCCGTCGTCCCGCTGACGACCAAGCTGTCGGATTTCTGTACTTCTATTAAATAATCCATTAATCGGCCCGTCGTGTCCCAATCGATGTTCAGTTGTTCGTCGAACGGGGTAACCATTGCCGTAATCAGACGCCCGAAACTCATTCGATCTTCCCCCTTGTTCCCCATCGCCTAGGCGATATGCAGCCCGAATGCGGCATGCAATGCCTGCAGCGCCGCCGCAAGATCGGCCTCTGCGATGAGCACCCATATCGTTGTATTGGAATCCGCGGATTGCAGTATCGAAATGCCCGCGGTCGTGAGCGCCTCCACGATGCCCGCCATGACGCCCGGTTCTCCGTTCATGCCTCCGCCGATGAGCGACACTTTCGCGCAGCCGCGGCGTACGAACGGTTCGAAATCCAGGGCTCGGAGCAGCTTCACCGCCATGTCCGTATCGCTTGCCGGGACCGTATAATGAACCCCGGCGGGCATGACGTTGATGAAGTCTACGCTTATGCCGTGAGTCGCCATCGCGCGAAAGACGCGAAGCTGCAGCTCGGACGGACCGTTGTCGCTATGGACCGCAAGCTGAGTAACGCCGCTGACGTGGGCGAGCCCCGTAACCGTCCGATCGGTCCATACGCCTTTCTCCCGCATCGTCTCCGAGCGGGTCACAAGCGTTCCTTCGCCGTCCGAGAACGTCGATCGCACGCGTACGGGCACGCCCGCCTTCATCGCGATCTCCACCGCCCTCGGATGAATGACCTTCGCTCCGTTGTTCGCCATGTTGCTGATCTCTTCATAGCTGACGATCGGCAACTGGCGCGCGCCGGGCACCCACCGCGGATCGGCGGTCAAGATGCCGTCGACGTCGGTGTAGATGTCGACGATCGAAGCGCGAAGCGCAGCTCCTAGCGCCGTCGCCGACGTGTCGCTGCCGCCGCGTCCGAGCGTCGTCGTCTCCCCGTGCTCGGTCATTCCTTGGAAGCCGGCGACGATGACGACTCGGCCCTCGGCCATATGCTGGCGAACCGCATCGGCCTTAATCCGCAGAATCCGAGCGGCGCCGTACCTTGCGTCCGTCACGATGCCTGCCTGTCCTCCGGTCAAAGCGACCGCCGGAATGCCTTCCGCGATCAGCAAGCTGCACAGCGTCGCCGCGGAGATCAATTCGCCGCAAGACAGCAGCAAATCCCTCTCCCTGGCGGGCAACGCATTGCCGTTGTTCCTGATCAACTCCAGCAGCGAATCGGTCGCGTAAGGCTCCCCTCGCCTTCCCATCGCCGATACGACGACGACGATCGAGCGTCCCGCATCGCGTTCGCGGACAATATGACGGAGGACGTGGCGCCGACTTTGTTCGTCGGATAGCGACGTCCCACCGAATTTTTGCACGATCAGGTCCATCTTCTCTTCCTCCACTCGGAGCGGAACCGTTAGCGGGAAGAAGGTAGGAACGCTGCTGCGATTTGTTCTATTATTGTTGCGGTATCGCGATGTACTCGGCGATCTGAACCGCGTTCCATGCCGCGCCCTTGAGCAGGTTGTCGGAGACGATCCACAGATTCAAACCGCGCGGGTTCGAGATGTCGCGGCGTACGCGGCCTACGAACGTCTCGTTCTTGCCGGCCGCGAATGCCGGCATCGGATATTGCTGTCCCGCAGGGTCGTCGAGCAATACGAGTCCCGGCGCATCGGATAGCAGGTTCTTCACTTCATCGACGTCGAAGTCGGACTTCAATTCGACGTAGACCGACTCGGAGTGACCGTATACGACGGGCACGCGCACGCAAGTCGCCGTAACTTCCAGCGTTTCGTCGCCCATGATTTTCTTCGTTTCGCGGATCATCTTCATCTCTTCGAGCGTGAAGCCGTTGTCCGTGAACTTATCGATCTGCGGAATGACGTTGAAGGCGATCTGATGCTTCACGGGCAGGGAAGCGGACGGAAGAATGTCCGGTTTCGGATCGTTGCCGTCCAGCACTTCGCGGGATTGGCGAAGCATCTCGCCGATCGCTTTCGCGCCGGCGCCGGATACCGCTTGGTACGTGGATACGATGATGCGGCTGATGCCGTAACGGTCGTAGAGCGGTTTAAGGGCCGCGACCATCTGGATCGTCGAACAGTTCGGATTCGCGATGATTCCCTTGTGCTCGCTGATCTTGTCGATATTGACTTCCGGAACGACGAGCGGCGTCTCCGGATCCATGCGGTATGCGTTCGTATTGTCGATGCATACGGCGCCGTGGGATACGGCATGCGGAATAAGCGCCTTGCTGACGTCGCCGCCCGCGCTGAACAACGCGATATCCACGCCCTTGAAGCTATCCGGCGTCGCTTCTTCTACAATGAACTCCTTGCCCTTGAAAGCGATCTTCGTTCCCGCGGAACGCGCGGAAGAGAGCAGCTTCAAGCTGGCAAGCGGGAAGTTGCGTTCGTCTAGTAATCTGATGATTTGTTCCCCAACGGCGCCGGTCGCTCCCACGACGGCAACGTTAAACAACGTTTGTGTCGACATATTGGTCCTTCTCCCCTCGGGTGCTGCGAATATATCTCAAGCGTATAGGAACCGCTCAATGAGCAAAGGTTGCAATTGTTTGCCTTGCAGCGCCGCTTCGCACGTCTCCAGAACGAGATCCATGCGCGCGACGAGAGAATTCGGCTTCGCCTGCGGGTTATCTTGGCCGAACGGAACGAAGTAGATGTTCTTCGTGACGAGCAGCTTGGCGATGTTCGCGGCATTAAGGCCGAGTCCGTCGTTCGTGGAGATGGCGAGCACCAGCGGACGTCCGTTGCGCATCTGCGACTTCGCGGCCATGAGCACGGGACCGTCGGTCATCGCGTTCGCCAGCTTGCTCGTCGTGTTGCCCGTGCAAGGGGCGATCGCCAGAACGTCCAGCCTCTTGGAGGGCCCGAGCGGTTCGGCTTCGACGATCGTCGAAATGATGTCGTTGCCGGTAATATCCTTGAGCGCCTTCTGCCAATCTTCCGATTTGCCGAATCTCGTATCCGTCGTCATGATCGTCGAAGAGACGATCGGCACGACGGACGCGCCCGCATCGATGAAGCGCTGGATTTGGGGCATGATCTCCGCGAGCGTGCAATGCGAGCCGGATAAGGCGTATCCTACCGTTAATCCTTGCCAATTCATGGTTGATTCCCCCGTAGTCGGATGTCTTCCAGAACGATCTGGATCAGACTGTTCGCGATGATGCGACCCGCCGTCTTCGGTGCCACGATACCCGGCAATCCGGGTGCCAACAGCGCCTTGATTCCTCGCTTCTCGGCGAACCTGAAATCGGTTCCTCCGGGCTTCGAGGCCAGGTCGATAATACATGCGCGCAGGGGAAGTTGTGCGATCACTTGTGCTGTGACTATCATAGTCGGAATTGTGTTAAAAATCAAGTCGATATTCCCCGCCAGACGCGCGATATCAGGCATATAGAACGGCTCGAAACCGGCTTCGAAAGCGCGCGCGAACGATTCGTCCCGGCGCACGCCGACCTTCACTCGAGCCCCTAGCGCATGCAGCGTCCGAGCCATCGTGAAGCCGGTTCGTCCGAGGCCGAGCACCATGCAATTCGAGTTGTGGATCGTAATATCGGTGTTCTGAATCGCCATCATGAGGGCGCCTTCGGCCGTCGGAATCGAGTTGTAGATGGCGACGTCGTCGCGCTCGAACAGTTCGACGAGTTCGATGTGATGCTTCTCGCATAGCTTCTTCAAATAAGGCTTCGCCATGCCGGTGACGACCTTGCATGTCTTGGGAGCAGCCGATAGATGGTCATCCGTCAGCTTCAGTTCAAGATCGGTGAATATGGTCGAGATCGTCCCGGCGTCGTCGGTGCCGACCGCGGGAAGCACCAATGCGTCGGCTGCTTCCAAGATGTCGGGCGTCCAATCCGCTTTGACTACGCCGCTGTAAGGCGTATCCAGCCTATCGAAGCCGCATAGCGTGACCGATGCGTCGAGCTCGGTCAGGCGGCGGATCACCTCGAGCTGCCTCGCGTCGCCGCCGGCGAGTACGATCTGCGCTCCCGTGAGCATCGTGTCCCCTCCCTTCGTTTGCTTGCTTATGCATAGATCATCGTATGCATGCGCCCAGCGAGGGGTGAAGGGACAGCGCATTGTGTGTGTCTTGTGGGGGTGACGCGGGATACATCCCCTTACGCAGCTGTTACGGCCGTGAAATCCGAATGGAGAGACCAAGGTGATTTCACGTCCGTAAAGGCTGACGCTTCACTCTTCAGGACATATATCCCACTCTTTCATGCTTCGATGTTGATCCATTTCAGCAATCGTAACTCGATGTCGCCGCGTTGAACTTCAGTAATATAGTAAAAGGAGTTGTCCCCATACATCGGGACAACTCCTTCACACCCTATTTCCAAACGATATTACGATGAACAAGAGGAACATGTATGTCCTGAAGAGCGAAGCGCCTGCCTTTACGGTCCCGAATTCACCTTGTTACGGGTTTACCATTCAGAATTCGGGACCGTAACAGCAGCGAAAGGATATACATGTTCCTCCCCCATCGTAATCAACTCATCGTAACTATCGTCCCGTATGCCCGAAGCCCCCCGCGCCGCGGACGGTGTCCGGAAGCTCGGTCACTTCCTGCAAGCTGACGCGCGGCACTTCCTGGAACACGATCTGCGCGATGCGCTCGCCGCGGTTGATCGTGAACGGCTCCTGCCCCAGATTAATGAGCAGCACCTTCACTTCGCCGCGGTAGTCCGCGTCGATCGTGCCGGGCGTGTTCAAGCAAGTGATGCCGTGCTTGAACGCGAGACCGCTGCGAGGTCTGACCTGCGCTTCGAGCTCCCTCGGCATCGCCATCGCGAAGCCGGTCGGGATTAACGCGCGTTGCCCCGGCGCGAGTTCGACCGGTTCAGCTACCGCCGCATGGACGTCGAAGCCCGCGGCCCATTCGGACATTTGCTGCGGCAGCGGAACGTCTTCATTCCCCGGCAGCCGCTTCAGTTGAATTGGATACAACGAATTCCCTCCCGATTCCCGACAACACTTTGTCGCTCGCGCCGACGAGGGCGACCGCGCACGGCTGCTCCATCATCGACTTGATCATGCCGTTCACGTCGTCCAGCGTCACGCGGTCGATGCGCGCCAACATATCGTCCAGCGAATAGTGGCGACCCAGCATCAACTCGTTCTTCCCGAGACGGTTCATCCGGCTGCTCGTGCTCTCCAAGCTGAGAATCAGGTTGCCCTTGAGCTGTTCCTTGCCGCGCGAAATCTCGGCTTCGTTGAGCCCCTTCGCCGCGACGTCGTTAAGCATCTCCATCGTCAGGTCGTACACGTCCTGCGTCTGCTTCGGAGCCGTGCCCGCGTATACCGTGAACAGTCCGCTGTCGGCATACGAAGTATGGTAGGAATAGACGGAATACGCGAGACCGCGCTTCTCGCGGATTTCTTGGAACAGACGCGAGCTCATGCCGCCGCCGATCGTATTGTTCAGCAGAATCATCGCGTACATGTTCTGCTCTTGGATCGAACACCCCGGGAACGTTAAGCAGAGATGATTCTGCTCCGTCTTCTTCTTATGGAACAGGGCGTTCGAATGGAACGAAGCCGCGTGGACGACTTGATCCGCTCCGGTGACGTTGAAGTGGCCGAAATGCTGCTCCAGCAGCGCGAGAACCTCTTCCGTAATGTTGCCCGCGATGCTGATGACGGTGTTGTCGATCCGATAGCGCTGGCCCATATATTCTCGCAGCATCGCCGGCCCCATCGCGTTCAGCCGTTCAGCCGTTCCGAGAATGGAGTAAGCGAGCGGATGATCGCCGTACGCCGCGCTGGAAGCGAGGTCGTGCACCGTATCGTCCGGCGTGTCCTCGTACATCGCGATCTCTTCGAGGATGACGTTCTTCTCCTTGGCAAGCTCTTCCTCCGCCAATTGGGAGTTGAAGAACATATCGGCCAAGATGTCGACGGCGATAGGCAAGTGCTCGTCGAGCACTTTCGCGTAATAACACGTGTATTCTTTGGACGTGAAGGCGTTGACGTTGCCGCCGATGCCGTCGAAGCGGTCGGCGATATCTTTGGCGCTATGGCGATTCGTCCCTTTGAACAGCATGTGTTCGATAAAATGGGATATCCCGTTGTTGTCCAAATTTTCGTAGCGGGAACCGGTTTTGACCCAGATGCCGAACGATACCGATCTGACGCCGGGAATCGATTCGATCATCACGCGGAGTCCGTTGCCTAGTTGGTACTTTTTCACCCGATCTCCCCCTTTGGAATGATACCACTATACCAAATTCCGACAAGTGCCACAACAAGCATCAACGGTCGCAGCCCGTCTGAATCGTCTAGCGCGCCGTCATCGCCATCCAATGGCCGCCGGCTTACGCGCGATCCGACGATAGCGTCTCCGACACGGTGCCGAGCGCGTAGCCTTTGGCCCGAATCGCCTTGATCATCCCGGTCAGCGCGCCCTTCGACGATTCGGTCGGATGCATCAGGATAAGCGTTCCGGGTCCGACCCGTGAGGTTACTTTCGCTACGATGGACCATGAAGGCGGCTTCCTCCAATCAAGCGTATCGAGCGTCCACAGCACGGTACGCAGCCCGAACTCGGCCGCGACCTTGACCGTTTGTCCGTTATAATCGCCGGACGGCGGCGCGAACCATTGGTTGCGTACCCCTAACTCCTTCAGCAGCTTCTCCGTCTTGCCGATCTCTTCCCGCTGCTTGGCGGGTCCGATCTGGCTCATGTTCGGATGGGAGTAGGCGTGGTTGGACAGCTCATGCCCCCTTGCGATCATGTCTTTCGCAGCGTCCGCATGCTTGGACAGCCACATGCCGTCCAGGAAGAACGTCGCGTGAACGTCCGCCGCCGCAAGCTGATCGAGCATCGAAGTCAAGAATTCGTCTCCCCATGCGACGTTGATCATCAGCGCGACCATCGGCTTCGCCGGATTGCCCCGATAGATCGGCAAGAGCGGCAATTCCGCCAGTCCGATGCGCGGCTTGACGTCGCGATACACCCAAGGGAAGCCGTTATCGGTCACCGGCGCTTGGATACCGGCGGCGACGGCTTTGCGATAGGTCGCCTGCACGTCGACTTCGCGGCCGTCGTAACCCGGTATCGCGCGCCATATCCGGTCGTTGACCGCGTCGATCGCCGGCTGCGTCTTTTCCGCAGCCTTCCGTTCGATCCAACCGAGCAACTCGTCATTGGCAGCGACCGGACCGAAGACGGCATCGGCAGCGTTCGTCCGCTTGACCGCGGACAAATATTCATCTAACGGGCCATACGTTCCCGCGAATACAACGAGCAGCAAACAGATGATCATCGCGAACGCCTTAACCGGCGGTTTCGTTCCCTTCAACCGTCACACCCCAATCTTGTCCACGTTATCCTGCCTCAATCCTATGCCCGGATAACCTCGATTATGAGTGAGCATCCCATTGTAAGCCCTTATTTATGCAAAACAAAAAGAGACCGATTGCTCGTCTCTTTCGTTCGTTGCATATGACGGAAGACCGTAAGGCTTACGCGTTCGACGGTTGCTCGGAACCGAGCAGCGCTTTGCGGGACAAGTTGATGCGTCCCATGTTGTCGATCTCGGTAACTTTAACCTGTACGACGTCGCCGATATTGAGGACGTCCTCGACTTTGGCGATGCGCTCGTTCGCGACTTGGCTGATGTGAATCAGCCCGTCTTTGTTCGGAAGAATTTCGACGAAGCAGCCGAACTTCTCGATCCGCTTGACGGTGCCGGTATACACTTCGCCGACGACGACTTCCTTCACGATGCCTTCGATGATCGCGCGGGCGCGGTTATTGGCCGCTTCGTCCGTCGATGCGATATAGACGGTGCCGTCTTGCTCGATATCGATCTTAACGCCGGTTTCCTCGATGATTTTGTTGATGATTTTACCGCCGGAGCCGATGACGTCGCGGATTTTGTCCGGATTGATCTTCAGCGTGATGATCTTCGGCGCGTACGGGCTAAGCGACTTGCGCGGCTCTTGCATCGTCTCGAGCATCTTGCCGAGAATATGGAGGCGGCCTTCCTTCGCTTGAGCGAGCGCGTCGGTCAGGATGGCGCGATCGATGCCGTCGATCTTGATGTCCATCTGAATCGCCGTAATGCCGGCCGCCGTCCCCGCTACCTTGAAGTCCATATCGCCGAGATGGTCTTCCATCCCTTGAATGTCCGTCAAGATCGACGTGTGGTCGCCGTCTTTGATAAGTCCCATCGCGACGCCCGCGACAGGCGCCTTGATCGGAACGCCGGCGTCCATCATCGCGAGCGTGCTCGCGCAGATGCTCGCTTGGGACGTCGAGCCGTTCGACTCGAGCACCTCGGAGACGAGACGGATCGTGTACGGGAATTCCGCTTCCGACGGAATGACCTTCAGCAGCGCGCGTTCGCCGAGCGCGCCGTGTCCGATTTCGCGGCGACCCGGCGGGCGGAGCGGACGGGCTTCCCCGACCGAGAACGGCGGGAAGTTATAATGGTGCATGAACCGCTTCGACTCTTCCAAGCCGATGCCGTCGAGAATTTGAACTTCGCCGAGCGGCCCGAGCGTGCAGATGCTGAGCGCTTGGGTTTGACCGCGCGTGAACAGACCGGAACCGTGCGTACGAGGCAAGATCGATACGTCGCTGTCGATCGGACGGATCTCGGACAATCCGCGTCCGTCCGGACGGACTTTGTCGTGCGTGATCAGGCGGCGCACTTCGTTCTTGACGATATCGTACAGCACTTCTTTGACGTCTTTCAGCTTGCTTGGCGTCTCGGCATACTGAACCGCGAAATGTTCGACCGTCTCCGCGTTGATCGCGTCGATCGCTTCCTGGCGCGCGTGCTTCTCGGAGATGCGTACCGCTTCTACGAGGCGAGCTTGCGCATAGCCTTGAACTTCCGATTCTACGACCGAATCCACCGCATGAAGCTTGACCGCCATTTTCGGTTGGCCGGCTTTGGCGACGAGCTCGTCGATCGTGTCTACGATCTTCTTGATCTCATCGTGGCCGAACATGATCGCTTCGAGCATATCGGACTCGGATACTTCGTCGGCTTCCGCTTCCACCATCATGATCGCGTCGCGCGTGCCTGCGACGACGACGTACAGGTCGCTCTTCGCTTCCTGCTCGACGGTCGGGTTGACGATGAACTGGCCGTCGACGCGACCGACGATAACGCCGCCGATCGGACCGTTGAACGGCACGTTCGAGATCGATAGCGCCGCGGACGTGCCGATCATCGCCGCGATTTGCGGCGAACAATCTTGATCGACGCTAAGTACGAGGCTAACGATTTGAACGTCGTTCCGGAAGCCTTCCGAGAACAGCGGACGAATCGGACGGTCGGTCAAACGGCTGGCGAGAATCGCCTTCTCGCTCGGACGTCCTTCGCGCTTAATGAAGCCTCCCGGAATTTTACCTACCGCGTACAGCTTCTCTTCGTAGTTAACCGTAAGCGGGAAAAAATCAAGATCCTTAGGCTCCGTCGAAGCCGTTACAGTGGATAGCACCACCGTATCTCCATAACGAACGACGACCGCGCCGTTCGCTTGCTTGGCCAGACGTCCCGTCTCCAATGCGAACGGACGTCCGCCGAGCAACATCTCCACACGTTGTTCCAAAACAATTCCCTCCTCTAAGTGCGAGCTTCCGCCCGTCACGCCGGCCTGAACGACGAAGCGACCTTGCAAGCTTCGAATGGTCGTTCTTGCCAAGACAACTTTATGTACATTCGACACTCTTCCCATTATTTCCTGCTTTACGGCCGCTTAGGCATCGACTCGCATGCGAGCGCGGCCCCAACATGGGAAAAAAGCAACCCGGTGCCTCTTCGGACCAAAAGTCCAAGTAGCGGCTGAGCCAGGTTGCTTTCGTGCGGTTTAAAATTAGCGACGCAGACCGAGCTTCGCGATGAGCGCGCTGTAACGGCTAACGTCTTTGTTTTTCAGGTAAACGAGCAGCTTACGGCGTTGGCCAACCATCTTGAGCAAACCGCGGCGCGAGTGGTGATCTTTCTTGTGCGACCGGAAATGGTTCGTCAGATTGTTGATGTTCTCCGTAAGGATAGCGATTTGGACTTCCGGGGATCCCGTGTCCGACGCATGCGTGCGATGCGTTTCGATCAACTCTTGTTTACGTTCTTGTGTCAATGCCATCCTGGATACACCTCCTTCATTAGAATCGCCGTTAGCCTCGCAGGCGTCGGTGTGAGGCGCGCTGCCAAGCTAAGGTTATGTTTGCTTACCGCGATAGCCGTACGGCTTCGATTCAGCAACGTTGAATAGTATAGCACATCCGCATAGGCATATACAATGCCCATGTTCCGCCTAGGTGCGGAACGGCTCGCTCAACAAGGCGCGCGATTGCTCGGCGTCCTTCGCGATCTGGGCGACGAGCTGGTCGATCGATTCGAACTTGCGCTCCGGCCGAATGAAGGAATGAAGAATGAGCGCCATTTCGCGGCCGTACAAGTCGCCGTCGTAATCGAACAGATGCGCTTCCAGCTTCAGTTGGCCGCCCGGGGCGTCGAACGTCGGCCGAACGCCGACGTTGAGCACGCCGCGATAACGCGCGGGGCCTTCGACTGATCCCGGCTTCGGCAGCACGTCCGCTTCGATCGCATAGACGCCGAACCTCGGAATGACGTAAGGCTGCCCCGGATTGACGTTGGCCGTCGGGTATCCGAGCAGGCGGCCTCTGGCGTCGCCGTGAACGACGACGCCGCGAACGGCGTAAGGCCTGCCGAGCAATCGCGAAGCGATTCGCGGCTCGCCTTCGGCAAGCTGCTCCCGCACGCGGGTGCTGCTTACCTTGCCGCCGCCCTCGAATACCGGCGATACGACGTGTACCTGAAGGCCGTCGCCGAACGCGCGAAGCGTATCCGCGTTGCCTTCTCCGCGATAACCGAACTTGAAGTCGAAGCCGACGACCGCGACGCGCACGCCGATCGGCGCGATGAGCGACTTGACGAACCGCTCCGCCGTCACTTCCGAGAACGGACGGTCGAAGTGGATAACGTAAGCCGCTTCGACGCCGAGTTCGGCGAACAACGCGAGCTTATCCTCGACGGGCGTCAATACGGTCGTATATTGGGAGCCGTGACCGAGTACGACTCGCGGATGCGGGTCGAACGTCATGACAGCCGGCACGTAGCCCTGCTGCTTCGCCAACGCGACGGCCTGGCGAATCACTTCTTGATGCCCCAGGTGCACCCCGTCGAAGAACCCGACCGCAAGCGAGATGCCTTGCGATTTGCAAGCGCCCTCGGGCAGCATGCCCGCCGCGGCGACGTTGTTAGCGTATAAATCGTATCGTTCCACTTGATGTCCCCCTGCTTACTCGGACTCGATGTTCCCGGCCCCCTGATCGTTCGCGGGGTGGAACACCTTCACCGGACGGACCGTCCGCGCGCCTTCGCCGGCTTCGAACAAGCCGAGGAACGCGCCGTCGGACCGATACAGCTTCCAAAGTCCATCCTGATCCGGCGGCGGCTGCAGCCGCCCGCCCGCGATCGTCTTCCCTTGCAGAACATATGTCGCTTCCGGTTCGGATACGACCGTTCGCGGCATCTTCAGCAGCGAGTCGCCGGAGATCAGCGTCTCTTCCAACCGCCCTTGCTCCTTCAACTCCGCCAGTCGTTCGAGCGTCACGCATTGCTCCCGGCCGAGACCGGCGCTCTCGGTACGCACGAGCTCCGCCATGACGGCCGGAACGCCGAGCTTCTTGCCGATATCGACGCACAACGTGCGAATGTACGTCCCCTTGGAGCATGCAACCGAGAATCGCAGCGTCGGATACGGAGCCGAAGTGCTAACCGACAGAACGTCCAGCTCGTATATCGTTACGCGCCTGGAAGGCCGCTCGACGACGATGCCCTCGCGAGCGAGCTCGTACAGACGCTTGCCGTTCATCTTGACCGCGGACACCATCGGAGGAATTTGGTCGATGTCCCCGACGAACGAACGCGCCGCTTCGATGATCGCATCCTCGCTTAGGTAGGAAGCGTCCTTCTCTTCGATCACGTTGCCCGTCATATCTTCGGTATCCGTCGCTAGCCCGAATCGAAGCGCCGCTTCGTACGTCTTCGGCTGCTCTTGCAAATATTCGACGAACCGAGTCGCGCGGCCGACGCATAACGGTAGCACGCCGGTAACGGCGGGATCGAGCGTCCCGGTATGCCCGATGCGCCTCTCTCGCAGAATGCGGCGGGCTTTCGCCACGACGTCGTGCGACGTGAAGCCGGCCGGCTTCCAGATCGCGATCACGCCGTCGATCGGCCGTTCTTGGGCGCTACTCATGCGCGTCCAACGCTTTCCGCACGACCGATACGACTTGCGAGACGACCTCGTCGAGCGGTTCGGTCAGCCGGCAGCCCGCGGCGCGGACGTGCCCGCCTCCGCCGAAATGCTGCGCGACGGCCGCGACGTTCACGAGACCGGAGGAACGAAGGCTGACCTTCACGGACGTCTCGCCGTTCGCCTTGAACAGCAAACCGACTTCGACGCCTTCGATATTGCGAGGGTAATTGACGAGCCCCTCCAAATCTTCGTTCGTCGCACCGGTATCCGCCAAGTCTTCCGACGTCACCCACAGCCACGCGATTCGATGATCTTCGCTGAACGATAATCGCGACAGCCCGCGCTGGATCATCTGCATCTGCCCGACCGACATCCGCTCGAGCAACAGCTCCGCGAGCTCCGGACCGTTCACGCCGGCTTGCAGCAGGCGCGAAGCGATGGCCATGACGTCGGGACTCGTGTTCGCGTAGCGGAAGCCTCCGGTATCGGTCAAGATGCCGGTATAGATCGCGGTCGCGACATCCGCGTCGATCGGGTAAGCCATCTCGTCGATGAGCGCGATGATGATCTCTGCCGTCGCGGCTGCATCGAACCGCAGCACGTTAACGAGACCGTATGCGTCGTTCGTCGGATGATGGTCGATGTTCAGCACGTCCGCGCCTTCCGCGACCCATGCTTGTCCCCGGCCGATGCGGGCGTAATCGGCGCAATCGACGCAGATGACGTTCCGATAATGCCGGGTCGGCGCCCCATCCTCTCCGATCGTGACGATGTCGTCGCTTCTCCATAGATAACGAAGCCGGGAAGGCACGGGGCCTTCGTTCAGCATCGTATACGTTTTGCCCAGCTTCGCAAGCAACCATCCGATGGCTACCGTCGAACTGATGGCATCCCCGTCGGGCTGCACATGAGACACGACCAGGAAGTCGTCCCTATCGCGAATGAACGCGGCGGCTTCCTGCAAAGCGTTCGCCCACATGCTGTTTCCCCCTTAACTCTACTCCAACGACTGTTGATTGATCTTCGCGAGCAACGCTTCGATCCGGCTGCCGTAAGCGATGGAGCTGTCGAACTTGAACTCCATCACGGGCGTATGCCGAAGCTTGACGCGACGACCGAGCTCCGAACGGAGGAATCCGTTCGCCCGGCCGATCGCTTTCAGCGTTTCTTCCTTCTGTTCATCGCTGCCCAGGATGCTAATATATACCCGGGCCAAGGACAGGTCGTTCGTCAAGTCGACGCCGGTTACGGTAATGAAACCGATGCGAGGATCTTTCAGCTCCGTCTGGATGATGGAGCTGATCTCCTTCTTGATCTGTTCGCCGACCCGCCCTACGCGGAATTTGGCCATGCAAGCTTCACCTCATTCGATCGGTGCTTAGCGCTCAACGGATTCCATGATGAACGCTTCGATGATGTCGAGTTCCTTCAGGTCGCTGAACTTCTCGAGCGTTATGCCGCACTCGTAGCCTTCGGACACTTCCTTGGCATCGTCCTTGAAGCGTTTGAGGGAATCGAGCTTGCCCTCGTGCACGACTTTGCCTTCGCGAAGCAGGCGTACTTGAACGTTGCGCTGCATTTTGCCGTCCGTAACCATACAGCCGGCGATCGTGCCTTTGTTGATTTTGAAAATGTTGCGGACCTCGGCGTGGCCGATGATTTTTTCTTTGAACACCGGATCTAGCATGCCCTTCATCGCATGTTCGATCTCTTCGATCACTTTGTAGATGATCGAGTGCTGGCGTACGTCCACTTTCTCTTGCTCCGCGGTCGTTTGAGCGCCCGATTCGGGACGAACGTTGAAGCCGACGACGATCGCGGACGACGCGCTGGCGAGACGAATATCGGATTCGGTAATCGCGCCTACGCCGCTGTGAATCGTTCTGACGCGCACGCCTTCGATTTCGATTTTCTCGAGCGAGCCTTTGAGCGCCTCCAAGGAGCCTTGCACGTCGGCTTTGAGGATGACGTTGAGCTCTTTGATTTCGCCTTCTTTGATTTTGCTGAACAGATCCTCGAGCGTAACCGCTTGGTTCGCCTTCATCGTTTCCTGGCGCGTCTTGATGGAACGCTTGTCGGCGATTTCGCGCGCCTTGCGCTCGTCTTCGAACACCATGAACGGATCGCCGGCTTGCGGAACTTCGGTCAGACCGGTAATTTCGACCGGCGTCGAAGGACCCGCTTCCTTGATGCGGCGGCCGCGGTCGTTCGTCATCGCGCGGATGCGTCCGAAGCAGTCGCCCGCCACGAAGGCGTCGCCCACTTTAAGGGTACCGTTCTGCACCAGCACGCGGGCGACGGGACCTTTGCCTTTGTCTAGCTCGGCTTCCATGACGGTACCGCGCGCGCGTTTGTCCGGGTTCGCTTTGTAGTCGTTCACTTCCGCCACGAGGAGAATCATCTCGAGCAGGCCGTCCAGGTTGATGCGTTGCTTAGCGGACACTTCGACGAAGATCGTATCGCCGCCCCACGCTTCTTGAACGAGACCGTGCTCGGTCAGCTCTTGCTTGACTTTATCCGGATTCGCGTCCGGTTTATCGATTTTGTTGACCGCTACGATGATCGGCACGCCGGCCGCCTTCGCGTGGTTGATCGCCTCGACCGTCTGCGGCATGACGCCGTCGTCGGCCGCCACGACGAGAATCGTGATATCCGTTACTTGGGCGCCGCGCGACCGCATCATCGTGAACGCTTCGTGGCCCGGGGTATCGAGGAACGAGATCTTCTTGCCGTTGATCTCGACTTGGTAAGCGCCGATGTGCTGCGTGATGCCGCCGGCTTCGCCGCTCGCGACTTTCGTCTCGCGAATGGCGTCCAGGAGCGTCGTCTTACCATGGTCGACGTGACCCATGATCGTAACGACCGGCGGACGCGCAACGAGATCCGCTTCTTCGTCGTTCTCTTCGACCGTCTCGAATTGCATATCTTCGACGACGATTTTCACTTCCGTCTCCACGCCGTAGTCGCCGGCGACGAGAAGGACCGTGTCGACGTCGACTTCTTGGTTGATCGTCGCCATGACGCCCATCATGAACAGCTTCTTGATGACCTCGGAAGCGTCTTTATGAAGCAACTTCGCCAATTCGCCTACCGTCATGCTTCCGCGGACGATAACTTTCTTCGGCGTGTTGTCGATCTTCTCGCGCGGCGGCATGCTGCCTTTACGCGCGTTTTTGCCGCCTTTCCCTTTCGGGCTGCGGAAGTTTTGTCTTCCGTCGTCGAACCGGCCGTTCGTGCTGTCTTTGCGTTTGCCGGCCGCGTTCGGATTGTTCCGGTTGAAGTCTCCGTCGCGTTTGCCGTCGCCGCGTCCCGCAGGACGTGCATCGGTACGGCCGCCGGTGCCGCGTTGGCCGGCCGACGCTACAGGAGCGCCGCCGCGAGCGCCGAACGCCGGGCTCGAACTCGGCGCGCTGCTCGGACCGCGGTTGCCGCCGAAGCCGCCTCCGCCTTGGCCTTGCGGACGGTTGCCGTAGCCGCCGCCTTGACCGCCTTGGCCTTGCGGGCGATTGCCGTAGCCGCCGCCTTGGCCGCCTTGGCCTTGCGGACGGTTGTAGCCGCCTCCGCCTTGACCGCCTTGGCCTTGCGGACGGTTGTAACCGCCTCCGCCTTGGCCGCCTTGGCCTTGCGGACGGTTGTAGCCGCCTCCGCCTTGACCGCCTTGGCCTTGCGGACGGTTATAGCCGCCTCCGCCTTGACCGCCTTGGCCTTGCGGACGGTTATAGCCGCCTCCGCCTTGACCGCCTTGGCCTTGCGGACGGTTATAGCCGCCTCCGCCTTGACCGCCTTGGCCTTGCGGACGTTGGCCGTCGCGATTGTAGCCGCCGCCTTGGCCGCCTTGACCTTGCGGGCGCTGGCCGTCGCGGTTGTAGCCGCCTTGGCCTTGCGGACGTTGGCCGTCGCGATTGTAGCCGCCTTGACCTTGCGGACGCTGGCCGTCGCGGTTGTAACCGCCTTGGCCTTGCGGACGCCCGCCGTCGCGGTTGTAGCCGCCTTGGCCTTGCGGACGCTGGCCGTCGCCTTGCGAAGGAGCCGCGGATGCCGCGGGTGCCGATGGCGCGGAAGAAGGTGCCGGCGCAGGCGCCGGAGCTGCCGATTGCGGCGCTGGCGCCGGTGCGGAAGCGGCCGCGCTAGGAGCCGCGGTTGGCGCAGGCGCCGATGGACGAGGCGCCGACGGCTGGCTTGGCGCTGGCGCGCCGGAAGAAGCCGGAGCTCCGCCGGAAGGTCTGCGGTCGCCGCCGCCTTGGTTCGGAGCCGGTTTAGACGAGGTTTGCGCCATCTTGGCCGCCGCGTTCGCCTTCACGTCGCGGAAGAACTTCTCGACGGCTCCCGTCATTCCGTCTTCCATAACGCTCATATGGTTGTTGACGGGCATGTTCTGTCTTTTGAGAATCGTGATGATTTCTTTACTGCTCATATTGAGCTGCTTGGCGTACTCGTACACCCTCAGCTTATCTTTGTTGTCGTCTTGTTTACTCAATATTCTCCACCTCCGAATGATGAACCAAAGCCGACCTTAAGCATGTCGGCGAACCCCCGGTCCGTAACCGCGAAGATCACGCGTTCCGGTTTGCCTACCGCGGCTCCGAGCTCGTAGCGGGTAAACCCGACGACCAGCGGAACCCCGTAGCTGTTGCATTTATCCGCGAACTTCTTGCTCGTATTGTCCGATGCGTCCTGCGCGAGCAGCACCAGCTTCGCTTCGCCCGAGCGAATCGCCTTCATGACGATTTCCTCGCCGCTGACGAGCTTGCCGGCTCTCATCGCAAGACCTAACCTGGACAACGCTTTATTCGTTGCCGTCATCTTGATCGCTTTGCTCCTTCGCGGCCTGGAACTCATCCTCCACGCGAATGAACTCCGCCGCCAGACGGTCGTATATTTCCGCATCCACCGGCGTCGCGAGCGCCCGCTCGAACGCCCTGGACTTTTTGGCCAATTTGAAGCAAGACACTTTGCCGCACAGATACGCGCCCCGGCCCGGCTTCTTGCCGGTCAGGTCGATCGCGATCTCTCCTGCCGGAGAGCGCACGATCCGGATCAATTCCTTCTTCGCCATCATCTGTTGGCAGGCGACGCATTTGCGTTGCGGTATCTTCCTCGGTCTCACGGCGATCCCCCCTACGTTTCGCGAGAACGCGTATCGCAAGCAACCGCCGGCCTAGTCGATCGATACGCTGTCCTGATGCATCGTCGCGCCGGTCGATTTCGGACGTCCGTATTCCTGCTCGGCTTGCGATTCGCTCTTGATATCGATTTTCCAACCGGTCAGCTTCGCCGCGAGGCGCGCGTTCTGGCCTTTAATGCCGATCGCCAGCGACAGCTGGTAATCCGGCACGATGACGCGGGCCATCTTCTCGGCTTCGAACACGATGACTTCGAGCACCTTGGACGGGCTCAGCGCGTTGGCGACGTATTCGTCGACCGCCTCGGACCATCTGACGATATCGATCTTCTCGCCCTTCAGCTCGGTCACGATCGATTGAACGCGGATGCCCTTCTGGCCGACGCAGGAGCCGACCGGATCGACTTCCTCGTTGCGCGAGTGAACGGCGATCTTCGAACGGAATCCCGCTTCGCGGGCAACCGAACGGATCTCGACCGTGCCGTCGAAAATTTCGGGAACCTCGAGCTCGAACAGTCGCTTCAGCAGCCCCGGATGCGTACGGGATAGGATGATTTGGGGCCCTTTGCTCGTGTTCTCGACTTTCGTGATGTACGACTTGACGCGATCGCCCTGCTTGAACTTATCGGTAGGCATCAGCTCGGTCAGCGGCAGCGCCGCTTCTACTTTGCCTAGATCGACGTACAGGTTGCGCAAATCCATCCGCTGAATGATGCCCGTGACGATATCTTGTTCTTTATCGACGAACGCATGGTAGATGAGCCCGCGCTCCGCTTCGCGGATGCGCTGCGTAACGACCTGCTTCGCGGTTTGCGCCGCGATGCGTCCGAAGTCGCGAGGCGTTACTTCGATCTCGGCGATGTCCTCGAGCTGGTAATGCGGGTTGATCGCGCGGGACGCTTCGATCGAGATTTCCATCCGCGGGTCGAGCACTTCCTCGGTAACCGTTTTGCGCGCGTATACTTTAATTTGCCCAGTTGTACGGTTAATGTCCACGCGTACGTTCTGCGCCGTATTAAAGTTACGTTTGTAGCTGGAGATAAGTGCCGCTTCGATAGCTTCGATCAGGACGTCTTTGCTAATGCCCTTATCGCGCTCGATTTCGGTCAGCGCTTCAATGAACTCCATGCTCATGTCAAGATCATTCCTCCTCATTATAATAAAATCTTCGACGGGCTCGAACGAACTCACCTTCATAAAAATGAAAGCGGTGGGCGTGCCGTTGTCCTCTACATTCGCTGCCTAATTAGGTTAGAACACGATGGCTAGTCTCGCGGAAGCCACCTTGCCGTAGGGAATCGCATGTTTGCGCTTGCCGACGGTTATCGTCAACGTCTCTCCGTCGAAGCCTTCGAGTTTGCCTTCGAACTCCTTCGCTCCGTCGATCTGTTCGTACGTCGTCACGAATACATGCTTGCCTACCGCGCGTGCGACGTCGTCCGCTTTTTTCAGCGGGCGCTCCGCGCCTGGCGAGCTGACTTCGAGGAAATACGCTTCGGAGATCGGATCGAGCTCATCCAGCTTCGCGCTTACGAATTCGGAAATACGGCCGCAATCGTCGATGTCGATGCCGCCGTCCTTGTCCACGTATACGCGCAAAAACCAGTTGCTGCCTTCCTTCACATATTCCACGTCCACCAGCTGGAATCCGCCTTCCGCCAAGAACGGCTCGGCGAACTCTTCGACGATGGATTTGATTTTCGATACGCTCAAATGGGTATACCTCCCGATGCTTCAAATGGATAACCGCGCGCAGTCGCAACGTTAAAAGGCCGTTGACAAAACTTAAAGAGTGGGTTTCCCCACTCTTCTGCAGACAGTGATATCCACATGATTACCAAAATTAATATACCATAACCGGAAAGCGACTGGCAACAGAAAGGTTAGCTGCAGCGCGCGACGTATAAGTCCGGGGTCCCCGCAAAGTAATCGGACTAAGCTTCGAAGCGAAACTTCACTTTGTGGGGTATTAAAACAACGATAGCTGGTTCGATTCCGGCAAGCCGCGGAAAACGCCCATGCCGCTAAGCACTTCGACGATCGTCTTGGTCGCCTTCGAGCGCTGCTGGAAATCTTCCACGGACAGGTAGTCGCCTTCCTCGCGCGAAGCCGCGATGTTGCGGGCCGCGTTCTCCCCGACGCCGGGGATCGCGCCGAACGGCGGAATGAGGCTGTCCCCGTCCACGATGAAGCGCGTCGCGTCCGAACGGTACAAGTCGATCGGCTTGATCTTGAAGCCGCGAGCCGTCATCTCGAGTCCCATCTCGAGAATGGAGATCATGTTCTTCTCCTTCGTCGTCGCCTGGAACCCCTTGGCCTCGATCTCGACGAGCATCTTCAGAATCGCGTCGTACCCTTGGCAGAACAGCTCGACGTCGAAGTCGGCAGCCCGTACCGAGTAATATGTCGCATAATATTCGATCGGGTAATACAGCTTGAAGAAGGCCGTGCGAACCGCGGAGATAACGTAAGCCGACGCGTGCGCCTTCGGGAACATGTACTCGATGCGCAAGCAGGAATCGATGTACCATTGCGGCACTTTGCAGCGTTTCATCTCGTCGATCCATTCCGTCGTCAAGCCTTTGCCCTTACGAACGCTCTCCGTAATCTTGAACGCGAGGGACGCGTCCATTCCCGCTTTATAGATGAGGAATAACATAATATCGTCGCGGCAGCCGATTACGGTCTTGATCGTGCACGTGCCGTTCTTGATCAGCTCTTGCGCGTTGCCGAGCCATACGCCCGTCCCGTGCGACAAGCCCGAAATTTGCAGCAGGTCGGCGAACGAGGACGGCTTCGTCTCTTCGAGCATCTGGCGGACGAACCTTGTTCCCATCTCCGGCACCCCGAACGTCGCGACCGGGGAACGAATCTGCTGCGGCGTCACCTTAAGCGCGTCGACGGAATTGAACAGGCTCATGACTTTCGGATCGTTCATCGGGATCGTCGTCGGATCGACGCCGGTCAAGTCTTGGAGCATCCGCATCATCGTCGGGTCGTCGTGACCGAGAATATCGAGCTTGAGCAAGTTCTCGTCGAACGCGTGGTAATCGAAGTGCGTCGTCTTCCACTCGGAGTTCTTATCGTCCGCGGGGAACTGGACCGGCGTAATGTCTTCCACGTCGATATAATCCGGAACGACGACGATGCCGCCCGGATGCTGACCGGTGCTGCGCTTGACGCCGGTACAGCCCGCGGCCAGACGGTTAAGTTCCGCGCCGCGCCAGCTCTTGCCGTGCTCTTCCTCGTATTTCTTCGCGAAGCCGTACGCCGTCTTCTCCGCGACCGTGCCGATCGTGCCCGCCCGGAACACGTTCTTCTCGCCGAACAGCACCTTCGTATAGTTATGCGCGTGCGGCTGGTACTCGCCCGAGAAGTTCAAGTCGATATCGGGAACTTTATCTCCCTTGAAACCGAGAAACGTCTCGAACGGGATGTCCTGGCCGTCGCCCTTCATGATCGTGCCGCATTGCGGGCAAGCCTTGTCCGGCATGTCGAAGCCGGACGGGATGCTGCCGTCGAGAATCCACTCGTTATGCTTGCACTCCTTGTTCTTGCATAGATAGTGCGCGGGCAGCGGGTTAACTTCGGAGATGCCGAGGAACATCGCGACGACCGACGAGCCGACCGAACCCCGGGAGCCGACCAGATAGCCGTCCGCGTTGGACTTCTTCACGAGCCGTTCGGAGATCAGGTAGTTCGCCGAGAAGCCGTACTTGATGATCGGCACAAGCTCTTTCTCAAGCCTCGCCGTTACGACCTCCGGCAGCTCGTCGCCGTACATGTCCTTCGCCGTCGTGTAGCACGTGTTGCGGATTTCTTCGTCGGCGCCTTCGATGATCGGCGAGAACAGGCCGTTATCGGTCGGGCCGCCCGTCTTCGGGAACATGCCGAACGGCTCGAACCGGTCGGCGAGCTCGTTCGTGTTCGTGACGACGACCTCGAACGCCTTGTCCTTGCCGAGAAACTCGAACGCCTCGAGCATCTCGTTCGTCGTCCGGAAGTGCGCGTCCGGCTTGCGCTGGTCTTTCAACGGGCTGAACCCGGTAATGCCGAGAATCGTAATGTCGCGGAACAGCTTCTCCCGCGGCGTCAAGTAATGGACGTTGCCGGTCGCGATGACCGGCTTGCCGAGCTTCTCGCCGATGCGGACGATGCGGCGCAGCGCCTCTTCGAGCTCCGCCCGGCTGCCGACGAGACCTTTGTCCAGCAAGTGCATGTAGAAGTCGAGCGGCTGAATCTCGAGCACGTCGTAGAACGCCGCCACTTCCTCCGCTTCCTCCTGCGACTTGTTGAGCACCGTCTCGAACAGCTCGCCCTTCTCGCAGCCGGAGATGACGAGCAGTCCTTCGCGCAGCTCGATCAGCTTGCTGCGCGGCATGCAGGCGACGCGATTCATATATTCGGTATGGGACATCGAGATGAGCTTGAATAAGTTCTTCTTGCCGACGGCGTTAAGCGCGTATACGCCGCAATGGAACGGACGCGTCGTCTTCCAGCTGTTCTCGTTCACTTCGTTAAGAACGTGCAACGACATGACGCCTCTGGCCGCCGCGTCCTTGATCAATCCGTTCAGGATGCCCGCGAGCGCGAGCGTGTCGTCGATGGCGCGGTGATGGCTCTCGAGCGATACCTTGTACAGATCGGAGAGCGTGTTCAGCCGATGGTTCTTCATGTTCGGGTGCAGGAAGCGCGCCAGCTCCAGCGTATCCAGCGCCGGATTCTGAATCGGCGGCAGCCCGTGGCGCTTGCACGCTTCCTGCATGAAACCGACGTCGAACCGCGCGTTATGCGCGACGAGGACGGCGTCTTCGATGAAGGCTACGAATTCTCGCAGCTTCGGCTCGAGCTCAGGCGCGTCCTTGACCATGTCGTCCGTAATGTTCGTCAATTGTTGGATGTTATAAGGAATCGGTTCATGCGGATTAATGAACGTCGCGAACCGGTCGATTTCCTGGCCCTTGCGCATCTTGACGCCTGCAAGCTCGATAATCTTGTTGTTCGTGACGGACAAGCCCGTCGTCTCGATATCGAACACGACGTAGGTCGCGTCCTCCAAGCTCTCTTCCCGCGGGTTCAGCACCATCGGCACCGCGTCGTTGACGACGTTCGCCTCGACGCCGAACAGCACCTTGATGTCGTGCTTCTTGCTCGCCTTGTTCGCGTCCGGGTAACATTGCACGTTGGCGTGGTCGGTGACGGCGATCGCCTTATGCCCCCACTTCGCGGCCGTCTTGACGTAGACGTCTACCGGCGTGACCGCGTCCATCGTGCTCATCGTCGTATGAAGATGGAACTCGACGCGCTTGTGCTCGGCGTCGTCTTTGCGCTCCGGCGGGGCGACGACTTCGCGAATGTCGTTCGGGAAGACGATCAGCTCCGGCGGGTTCATGAACCGGTCGTATTCGACCTTCCCCCGCAGCTTCGCCCACATGCCGTTCTTCAGCAGGGAGAGCATCTTCGCGTCGTCCTTGTTCTTGGCGAACATCTTGCAGCCGATCGAGTCGGTGAAGTCGGTCACGTTGAACGTGAACAGCGTGCTGCCCGTTCGCAGCTCTTTCATCTCGAGACCGAAAATCGCGCCCTGCAGCGTGACCTTCTTCTCTTCCTCTTGCACCTGCGAGATCGATATCGGGTCTTCCTTAATCTCGTAGCCGTGCTGCAGCACTTGCGGCGCTTCGCCTTCCGCCAGCGCCGCCTGCTCTCTGGAATCCGCCATCAGTTGTTCGATCGCGTCTCGATTCTCCTGCTGGATCTTCTGCGTGAACTCGTTGATCATCTCCGGTCTGGCTTCGCCGACCGTGAGCTTGATTCGCGACGTGCGCCGGAATCGTTCCTCGAAGTAACGAACCGCGCAGGCGTCGATCTCTTTCTTCTTGGCGAGTTCCAAGTTCATCTCCGTCATCAGCGTGACGGTCACGACGTCTTTGTCGTCGAAGTCGACTTCCGCTTTGGCGAGCCACCCGTTCACCGAAACGACCGTCTGCTGCATGTATTCGACGAACAAGCTCCAATAATCTTTCACGATAGCGCCGGTAGGCACATGATCCGCATATAACAGCACGCCGTGAATATCCGCGTGATGACCGAGCTTCGCTCTCATCCGCTCGATCATGCCGACGTACACCGCTGCGGGCAGCAACTGGTCCAATCCGATATAGAAAGTCCATGTCTTCTTGGAAGGACTGATCTCCAAACGATCCAAATAGCCGTTAGAATAATATTCGCGTTTCCATTCGGCCGGCAGCGCCGCTTGCTGCAGCAGCACCTCGAAGCCGTGCCGTTGTTTATCCGTCGGCTGCATCTTCACATTCCTCTCCGCTTGCTCTCTGCCTATTCTACCTGAACCCGTATCCCCCATCAATACGAGGAACGAGATTCCAGCGCGTACGCGGCTCCAGCCGACAATGAAAAGGATCGATCCCCCGCCGCGTAGGAAGGAGAATCGACCCCGATCTGAAAGTTGAAAGTGAATTAATACGCTCTCGCGAATACGACCGTATGCTTCGCCGCGTCTCCGCAAACGAGGCAAGTCGGCTTGTGCTCAGCGGGCTCGAACGGAATGTTCCGGCTCGTCGCGCCGGTCTCCGCCTTGACGGTGCTCTCGCACGCGTCGGATCCGCACCAGCCGGCAAGACCGAAGCCGCGGCTTTGCTCCATCGCGGCCTTGAATTCGTCCAGCGTGTCGACGGAGAACGAGTTCTCCTCGCGGAACGCCAACGCCTTCGCGTACATGTCGCCGTGAATTTGCTCGAGCAGCGTCTCGACCTCAGCGACGAGGTTATCGAGCGCGACCGGTTTCTTCTCGCCGGTGACGCGGGAGACGAGCACGCATTGGCCGTTCTCGATATCGCGAGGTCCGAGCTCGAGACGGATCGGTACGCCGCGCATTTCGTATTCGTTGAACTTCCAGCCCGGCGATACGTCGGCCCGGTCGTCGACGCGAACGCGAACGCCCGCCGCCTTCAATTGCCCGAACAGCTCGTCCGTCTTGCCTAGCACGACGTCGCGCGTCTTCGGCGGACCGATCGGAATCATGATGACTTGCGTAGGAGCGACCTTCGGCGGCATGACGAGACCTCGGTCGTCGCCGTGCACCATGATCAGCGCGCCGATGAGACGCGTGCTAACGCCCCAAGACGTCGTATGGCAGAACTGCTGCGTGTTCTCTCGGTCCAAATATTTGATATCGAACGCGACCGCGAACTTCGTGCCGAGATAGTGGGACGTGCCTGCCTGTACCGCGCGGCCGTCCTTCATCATCGCTTCGATGGAATACGTGTCGACAGCGCCGGCGAACCGTTCGGAAGGCGTCTTCTCGCCCTTGATGACCGGAATGGCAAGCACGTTCTCGACGAATTCGGTGTACACGTCGAGCATCTGCATCGTTTCCTTGCGCGCGTCCGCCTCGTCCTCGTGCGCGGTATGGCCTTCCTGCCAGAGGAATTCGCTCGTGCGCAGGAACGGCAGCGTCCGCTTCTCCCAACGGACGACGTTCGCCCATTGGTTGATGAGCATCGGCAAGTCGCGGTACGAATTGATCCACTTCGCGTACATATGCCCGAACATCGTCTCGGACGTCGGACGTACGGCAAGCCGCTCTTCCAGAATTTCGCCGCCCGCTTCCGTTACGAACGGAAGCTCGGGGTTGAACCCTTCGACGTGCTCCTTTTCCTTCTGGAAGAAGCTCTCCGGAATGAACATCGGGAAGTACGCGTTGCGGTGTCCCGTCGCTTTGAAGCGCTGGTCCAGCTCTTGCTGGATTTTCTCCCAAATCTCGTAGCCTTCCGGACGGAAGACGATGCAGCCGCGAACCGGAGAGTAGTCCATCAATTCGGCTTTCTTGATGACGTCTATATACCAACGGGAGAAGTCCTCTCCCTGCGGCGTAATTTCCGTTACGAATCCTTGTGCCTTCGAATCCTTCGACATGACGCTTCCCCAACTCCTGACGACTAATTTCTTACAAGTCCTACGATGTCGTTATAAGTGACGACGACCATGAGAAGCATTAACATCGCGAAACCGACGAAGTGAACCATGCTCTCGCGGTTCGGATCGATCGGCTTGCCCCTGACGGCTTCGAGACCGAGGAACATGAGCCGGCTTCCGTCCAGCGCGGGAATCGGCAGCAGGTTGAAGATGCCGAGATACAAGCTGAGAATGCCCGCCCACATCGTGAGCTGCGCGATGCCTTGCTTCGCGATCTCCACCGTCATCTGCGTCGTCTTCACCGGTCCGCCGAGATCGTCGAGCTTGAACTCTCCGAAGATGAGCTTGCGGAACCCTTCGAATATGCGCTGCGTCATATCGACCATCGTCGTGCCCGCGTACTTGATCGTCTCTCCTACGCCCGGTTTCTTAAAGTCTCCGTATGCCGGATAGATGCCGACCTTCCCGGTAGACGCGTTCGGCGTCACGGTAATATCGACGTCCTGGCCGCCCCGTTCTACGATCCATTGCATCGGAACGCCCGCGGATCCGTTAATCTGGGCGATGAACGTATCGACGTCTCCGCCGACGATCAGTCCGTTGACGGACTTCACGTGGTCGCCGGCCGTCAGCCCCGCGCTAGCGGCGGGCGAGCCTTGCTCCACTTCGTTGATGTACACCTTCTGCGGCGTTCCTTGCAGCACGATATACAATCCGAACAGCACGAACGCGAGCAAGAAGTTCATGACCGGTCCGGCGAATATCGCGAGCGCGCGTTTACTTACCGGCTTCTGGCCGAATTGGCGGTCGAGCGGCGCGATCTGCGTCTCTTGCCCCCGGGCGACGATGAGCGCAGCCGGATGGACGTCGAACCGTTCGATGTCCCCGTCGACGTCGAGCGTTACGTACAAGTGCTTCTCCAAGTCGATCGCCTTGATCTCGCCGCGAAGCACTTGCGAACGTTCGTCCAGGCGGTCGAGATAGAGGCGCGTCACCTTGCCGTCCTTGATCCGGACCGCGATCGTCTGGCCCGCTTGCACCTCGACGACTTCGGGATCTTCGCCCGCCATGCGGACGAAGCCGCCGATCGGCAACAGCCTCAGCGTGTATCGGGTTTCCCCGCGCTTAATCGAGAACAGCTTCGGCCCGAACCCGATCGCGAACTCGCGAACCAAAATGCCGGCCCGGCGGGCGAAGTAGAAGTGACCCCATTCATGCAACGATACGAGCAGAAAAAACATAAATACGGTCAATAACGCGACCTGGATGTTCCCCATTGCTTCAGCTCCCTATCCAAGCCCGAACAAGCGTGGCTGATCTTAGATTAACATTATTCTCCCAAGCGGTACAAGAGAATACCGGCCACGCGATATTTACAAAGCTAACGCTTCGCGGCGCGCCCAGCCGTCCGCGGCCAAGATCGTATCGAGGTCGGGCGACGCGATCGCTTCGTGGCGAGAGAGCACGTCCGCGATCGCGTCTTCGATCGCGAGGAACGGAATTTCGCCCTTCAGGAACCTCGCGACGGCGATTTCGTTCGCGGCGTTGAACACCGTCGGCGCCGTGCCCCCCGTCCGTCCAGCCTCGTAGGCGAGCTTCAGGCAAGGAAACCGTTCGAAGTCCATCGGCTTGAAGTGAAGCGCCCCCGCCGCGAGCAAATCGAGCGGCGAAGCGGGCGACGGCCGGCGTTCCGGATAGGTAAGTGCATACTGGATCGGCACGCGCATATCCGGATTGCCGAGCTGAGCGATAACGCTCGTATCGACGAATTCGACCATCGAATGGATAATGCTCTCCGGGTGCAGCACGACGTCGATGCGGTCGTACGGCAGTCCGAACAGCCAGTGCGCTTCGATAACCTCGAGCCCTTTGTTGACCATCGTCGCCGAATCGATCGTAATCTTGGCGCCCATGCTCCAGTTCGGATGCTTCAGCGCGTCTTCGACCGTGACGCCGCGCAACTGCTCGCGCGTGCGATTCCGGAAGCTGCCGCCGGACGCGGTCAGCACGATCCGTTTGACCGCCTTGCCGTCTTCCCCGTTCAAGCATTGGTAGATCGCCGAATGCTCGCTGTCGACCGGCAACAACTGAACGCCCTTGTCCCGCGCGCGCTGCATGACGATGTGGCCCGCCGTCACGAGCGTCTCCTTGTTCGCGATTCCGATGTCCGCGCCCGCGTCGATCGCGGCGAGCGTGGAGCGAAGGCCGATGCTGCCGATAAGCGCGCAGACGACGTACGTCGCGCCCGCGCCGGCGGCTACCTCGATCAAGCCTTCCTCGCCGTGCACGACTTTAACGCCGGCCGGCACTTGCGTCCGCAGCGAATCCGCAGCTTCCTTCGTACCTACCGAAACGAGCTTCGGCCGGAACTCTTGTACTTGCCGAAGCAACAGCTCCACGTTGCCGCCGGCCGCCAATCCGACCACCTCGTAACGTTCCGGATCCCGGGAGATGACGTCGAGCGTCTGCGTCCCGATCGAACCGGTGCTGCCGAGTACCGCTATTTTTCTCATGATGAATCCTCCGCTTGCCGACTTCTATGTAATGGTTCGATCCGTTCCGTCCGCTATTGCGGCAGCAGGCCTAGCAAGTGGACGAGCGGGAATACGACCAACCAGCTATCCGTCCGGTCCAGCACGCCGCCGTGCCCCGGCAACAGGTTGCCGGAGTCCTTCACCCCGCGGAACCGCTTGTAAGCCGACTGTACGAGGTCCCCGAGTTGTCCCGCGACGGCGGCAGCCAATCCGATAAGGGCGGCATCGCCGTAGCCGAGCAGCTCCGGGCGGCAATATGCGAAGACGCCGGCCGTGATCATCGCGATGACGAGTCCTCCGAGCGCGCCTTCGATCGTCTTGTTCGGACTGATCGCCGGCCACAGCTTCGTGCGCCCGATCGCCTTCCCTACGAAGTAGGCCCCCGCGTCCGACGCCCAGATGCAGAAGAACGTAAGTGCCGACCAGAAGATGCCGTTATCCATCTCGCGCGTGGCCGCCATATAATGAAATCCGATCCCGACGTAGATGACGCCGAGGAACAGAATGCTCACGTGCTCTAGTTGTATACGGTTCTTACTGAAAACCGTTCCGGTCAATAAGACGAACATGAGCAACCATGCCATGACTTTGAACGAAGGCATGTCCCAGTCGAACGGGAACTCGGGCAACGCGAAGATACCGACCGCCGCGAACCCGATCAGAACGTCGGGCCTGAGCCACGATTGTCCGTTCAGCTTCACGAACTCCCAGAATCCGACGAGCGCGAGCGCCACGAGAAACGCCATATAATACCATCCGCCCGCCCAGAGCAAGAAGACGAATGCCAAACCTGCGGTCACGCCGCTGATGATCCGTTGTTTCATGCTGTCAAAGCCCCCCGTAGCGACGCGCCCGCCGCTGGTATTCCCTAATCGCTTCGTATAGATGCTCTTCGCCGAACGACGGCCAGTAGACGTCGGTAAACCAGAACTCGCTGTACGCCAACTGCCAGAGCATGAAGTTGCTAAGCCGCAGCTCGCCGCTCGTGCGAATGAGCAAGTCCGGATCCGGCAACTCGCCGGATAACAGCTTGCGTCCGAACATCTCCTCGTCGATATCGTCCGGGTCTAGCCGACCCGCGGCGGCTTGCCGCGCAAGCTCGCGAGAAGCTTCGACCATCTCGTCGCGGCTGCCGTAATTCAGCGCGAAGTTAAGGATGAGTCCGGTATTATGCCGCGTGCGGCGCACCGCTTCCTCCAGCGCCGCGACCGTATGGCTGGGCAGCAGCTCGCGCTTGCCCATCATTCGGACCTGCACGTTGTTCTCGATCAATTCGTCGAGTTCCAGCGACAGAAATTCTTGCGGAAGTTTCATCAGGAATTCGACCTCGGTTTTCGGTCGTTTCCAATTTTCCGTGGAGAACGCGTACAAGGTCAATATTTTCACGCCGATGCGATCGGCCGCTTTCGTCACCGTCTTGACCGCTTTCATCCCGTTATGATGTCCCGCGATCCTCGGAAGCCCGCGTGCTTTGGCCCACCGCCCGTTGCCGTCCATAATGATGGCCACATGCTCCGGAACGTTGCCTTCGATCGGTTCCCCGCGATCGCTCGCCGCCGATGCGCCCGAGGATGCGGACTCCCCGATCCGAAGCTTGCGAAGCCACTTGATGAAGCTCATCGTCCTTCCCCCTCAGCGCGCGTTGATCTTGCCCGTGATACAAAAGAGAATAAACCCCACCTGTCGGAGGGGCTCTGACGGAAGCCGATTACACTTCCATGATCTCTTTCTCTTTGGCGAGCAGGATTTTGTCCACGTCGGCGACGTAACGGTCCGTGATCTTCTGTACGTCCTCTTGATGGCGGCGGGATTCGTCTTCCGAGATATCGCCCTTCTCCATCTTCTTGATGTCGTCGTTCGCGTCGCGGCGAATGTTGCGGATCGCGACCTTCGCTTCCTCGCCGAACTTCTTCGTCTGCTTCGCCAGATCGGCGCGGCGCTCCGTCGTCAGCGGCGGGATGTTGAGGCGGATGATCGAACCGTCGTTCGCTGGCGTGAGCCCCAGATCCGACTTCAGGATCGCTTTCTCGATGAGCGAGAGAGCCGTCTTGTCCCACGGCTGAATGATCAGCGTGCGGGAGTCCGGCGTATTGATCGAGCCCATCTGATTGATCGGCGTCGGCGTTCCGTAGTAGTCGGCTTCCACGCGGTCGAGCATCGCGGACGACGCGCGTCCCGCGCGAAGCGTCTGCAGGTCGCGCTTCAAGGCGCCGAGCGCCTTCTCCATGCGTTCTTCGGCATTCTTCTTAATCGCTTGAGGCATTAGTCTAGACTCCCCTTCACAATGGTGCCGATCTTCTCGCCGAGGACGGCACGCTTAATGTTTCCTTTCTCGGTGATCGCGAATACGAGAAGCGGGATGTTGTTGTCCATGCAGAGCGACGAAGCGGTGGAATCCATGACGCCGAGGTTCTTGGCGAGGACGTCCATGTACGTCAGCTTCTCGTACTTCTCAGCGGTCGGATCCTTGAACGGATCGGCGCTGTATACGCCGTCGACTTTGTTCTTCGCCATCAGAATGACTTCGGCCTCGATCTCCGCCGCGCGAAGCGCCGCGGTCGTATCGGTCGAGAAGAACGGATTGCCCGTGCCCGCGGCGAAGATGACGACGCGGCCTTTCTCGAGATGGCGAATCGCTCTCCGGCGAATGTACGGCTCCGCGATTTGTTGCATGGCGATGGAAGTTTGCACCCGTGTAGGCACGTCGATCTGCTCGAGCGCATCCTGAAGCGCGAGGGAATTCATGACCGTCGCGAGCATGCCCATATAGTCCGCGGTCGCGCGATCGATCCCCTTCTGGCTGCCGGCGATGCCGCGCCAGATGTTGCCTCCGCCGCATACGATCGCGACTTCTACGCCGAGCTCGACGACTTCCTTCACTTGTTCGGCGATCGACAAGATGGTCGACGCTTCGATACCGTAACCGTTGTTCCCGGATAAGGATTCGCCGCTCACCTTTAATACCACGCGTTTAAATACGGGACGCTCCAACATTTGTACCTCCATCGATTGTTCTGTTATTTCTTTGCGCGCGTTCGCTCAAAAAAGAGGGAACACTCCGTGTTCCCTTCTTTTCTTTTTTGCTTATATTTTCGCCTGAGCCATAACTTCCTCGACGAAGTTGTCTACTTTTTTCTCGAGGCCTTCGCCGAGCTCGAAGCGAGCGAAGCGACGAATCGAGATTTTTTCGCCGATCGTGGCGATTTTTTCGTTCAGCAGCGTCGTGATCGTCTTGTCCGGATCTTTAACGAACGCTTGCTCCATGAGACAGTTTTCTTCGTAGTACTTGTTCATGCGGCCTTCGACCATTTTGTCGACGATTTTCTCCGGCTTGCCTTCGTTGAGCGCTTGGTTGCGGAGAATTTCTTTCTCTTTGTCCAGCTCGGCTTGGGATACTTCTTCGCGACCCAGGAATTTAGGGTTGGCAGCCGCGATGTGCATCGCGATGTCGCGCGCGAAAGCTTTGAACTGCTCGGTTTTGCCGACGAAGTCGGTTTCGCAGTTGATTTCGACGAGAACGCCGATACGGCCGCCGCCGTGGATGTACGATTCTACGACGCCTTCCGTCGCGATGCGGTCGCCTTTTTTGGCTGCCGCGGAAAGGCCTTTCTCGCGAAGAAGCTCAGCCGCTTTCGTCAGATCCCCGTTTGCTTCCTCCAACGCTTTTTTGCAATCGAGCATGCCTGCTCCCGTTCTTTCGCGAAGCGTTTTTACGTCTGCTGCATTGATAGCCATCCTAAGCATCCTCCTCGTGGATAAGCCCGTCGCCGCTTGGCGCGGGGCTAACGTTCGTATGTTCTCTTTTTGCAAAAAGGGCGGTGAGAAGGTTCTCTTCTGACCACCCTTTCCGTGTTCTTATGATATAACGGGGCTATTAAGCCGTCGTTTCTTCGCCTTGGCGGGATTCTACGATCGCGTCAGCCATTTTAGCCGTGAGCAGCTTAACGGCGCGGATCGCGTCATCGTTACCTGGGATTACGTAATCGATTTCGTCCGGGTCGCAGTTCGTGTCGACGATGCCTACGATCGGGATACCGAGCTTGCGAGCTTCCGCTACCGCGATGCGCTCTTTGCGCGGGTCGATGATGAACAGCGCGTCAGGAAGCTTGCGCATGTTCTTGATGCCGCCGAGGAACTTCTCGAGACGCTCTTTCTCTTTGCGGAGAATGATGACTTCTTTCTTCGGCAACACTTCGAACGTGCCGTCGTTTTCCCACTTCGTCAGCAGGTGCAAACGGTCCGTACGCTTCTGGATCGTGGAGAAGTTCGTCAGCGTACCGCCCAACCAACGTTGGTTGATGTAGTATTGACCGCTGCGCTCCGCTTCTTCCTTAACGGAATCTTGCGCTTGCTTCTTCGTGCCGACGAACAGCATCGTTCCGCCTTGCTCGGCAAGCTGGCGTACGAAGTTGTAAGCCTCGTCGACTTTCTTGACCGTCTTCTGCAGGTCGATGATGTAGATGCCGTTACGCTCGGTGAAGATGTACTTGTCCATCTTCGGGTTCCAACGGCGCGTTTGGTGACCGAAATGCACGCCCGCTTCAAGCAGTTGCTTCATGGAAATGACTGCCATGTGATCTGTACCTCCTAGTGGTTTTTGGTGAATCTCCGCCGCTTCTCGCGTTTTCCGCCAAAACTTACCCGCATTCGCGAAATAAGCACCGTTGACGGAATTGAAAAGCGTGTGTTTTTTACACCGAAAAATAATATAGCATATCGACGTCGGCAGTGCAATGGCGAACCGGGCGATAGGCAAAAAAAATACCCGCGCCGTTACGGCTTTTTGCGGGTAAGCTCCTGTCGGATTTCCTCGTACGTCGGTTTACCGGAGAATACGGCCGTGCCGACGTCCAGCTTCGTGGCGATGGCCTTCGATTGGGCGACGAAGTCCGCCCCGTCGGCGACGACGCCAAGCTCTTCGAGCTTCTTGCCGACTTCCTGCAGCGTCATCTTGGGACTCACGTACAGCTTGACGGACTCTTCGCCGGTCTTCGCATCGTCTTCCTTAGCCGTGCCCGAAGAAGGCTGTTCTTCGGATTGCGGCGCTGCATTCGAAGCGGACTCTTCCTCGCTCGCCGGCTCGTCCGTTGCTTTCGCGGATTCCGACGGCTCCGGCTCGGACTCCTTCTCCGTCTCGGCCTTAGCCGCTGCTTCCTCCAGCTTCACTTGCAGTTGCTCTTCCGTATACAGCGTTTCATCCTTCGGATAGACGACGAAGTTCGCACGGCTAGCTTCCTCTTCCAGTTGCTCGCGGGTCATCGGCAGCTCGGCGGCGTTGCCGGCTTGTTCCTTGGCCGCGAGTATGAGCTGCAGCATCGAAGCGCCTAGAATAAGCCCGATGCCGAGCCCCATGAGCCAGCTCCGGTGTTTACGCATGCTGCTCTTCCTCTCTGCGGGCGAGCTGCAGAATCAGTTGCACTTCGCCTTTGTTCATGCCGAGCGTCTTGGCGATCTGCTCGATCGATCTCCCTTTGTCGTGCAGCGCCAGAAGCTCTTGGTACCTTCCGCGAATCGATACGTCGATCTCCGCGATAGCCGGTTCGGGTTCCGCCGGCTGCTCATGATAGACATGAACGTCCGGGCGCGCGACAGGCGCCGCGGGAATCGGGAGCGGTTCGCGAAGCGACGGCTCTACGGCCGCCGGCGACGGTTGCGCGACGAACGCATGAGGTGCCGCCGCTGCCGCGGTCTGCAACGACCATAGCTTCATTTGATGTTCCATATCCACGATTCTGCGGCCTAGCTTATCGACCGTCTCGTCTTGCTCCCGCTTGAACTTGGCGACGGCATCGATGAGCTCCCGGTTTTCTGCTTCCAAGTCTTCGAGCAGTTGCTCGTAAGCCGCGTCGCCTTGCTTGTCCGAGCTCTTATCGCGGTTGGCCTGCTTCGGCATCATCCACGCGTATCCCGCAATCGCCACGCCGAGCAGTACGATGCTTAACCACGGACTTAGCGTCACTTGAGTTCCCTTCCTTCTGCTGTGCGGTCAACCCATGAAATCGATATGTTTGCCTTTGTACGGATGATCGGCCGGCTTCGCTTCCGAATCGTGCCGCCCTTCGGGCTTGCGCCTCTTGCCGGGCGCTTGGCGATCGGCTCCGTCTCCCGGATCGCGATCGTTGATCGTGCCGCCCGTGGCCGATTCCGTCTTGGCGCTGCGATGCGATTGCTGCTCGGCGGATTTCAACTGTTGCTGCCCGAGCGCGGTTTGTTCGCTGATCGGCTTATGTTGCTGCTGGTGGGCGAGCGGCGTCATTTCGACGGCTCGAGGCAATGAAGCTTGGAAATCGATCGACTTGTACGCCATCGCGATCCCCCCTCATGTATCCGCTTTAGTTTGACCGTTCGTACGTCCATAGATTACTTAAAAGAACGGTACCATGACGATGTCGCCGTCCATGAACCGGAACGTAACGCGTTGCGCGCTATCCTTAACGAAGCGCGTATAACGGCCGATGACGATTTTGGTGCCGCCCCAGAGCGTATGAACGGCGTCGACGCGAGCGGTCGAAGCGTCTTCCAACGTCTTCTCGATCTCGAGAATGCGCTCCTTCGCGTTTCTAAGTTCTTCGAGCGTCTGCCGCTTCGTCGCGGACAGCTTCGTGCGAAGCGCCAGCTTATCCGGCGACAACTGTCCCGTCGCAGCCAATTGATCGAGCAAAGCGAGCGCTTTCTCGGTTTTGTCCAAGGATTCGGACAACTGCCGGATCGTCGCCCTAAGCTCGTTCAGCTCGAGCCGCAGCTCCGGTCTGACGCCGACTTCGATCGCGGTCGCCGTCGACATCGAATTGCCGATCATTCTCGCCGTTACCCGGTCTCCCGCTTGCACGAGTCCGCCTACGATGAGCCCCTTCGCTCCGGCGCACATCACGTTGCGTCCCGCGCGCACGTTCGAATGCATGATGCTCTGAGAGACGACGACGTCTTCGCCCGCGAATACGTTGCCTTCCTGAATGAAGGAGCATTTCACGTTGCGTCCGGCTTTCACGTGGCCCTTGTTGCTTCCGATAATGCCTCCCGATATTTCGACGGAACCGTCGGATTCGACTTCGGCGCCTTCGATACCCCCGGTAACTCGAATGTCGCCCGAAGCTTTCACCCGGAATCCGGTAAGGATATTGCCGCGAATGACGACCGTGCCTACGAAATCGATATTGCCGATATTGTAGTCGACGTCGCCGTTGACTTCGTATACCGGGAATACGTTCAGCTTCTCTTTGTCCGTTCTCGTCACGAGACCGTCGATCGCCGCGTACATGCCGGTTTTCTCCGGATTAACGACGACGTTTTTGCCGATTTTGAAGAGAGCGTCCTTCCCGTCCTTCGGCGGCAAATCTTCCCCCGTGACGGCTTTGCCGGGAACGCCCGGTTCGGCGGGAATCCGCTCTGCGATCAATTGGCCGGCTTTGACGTTCGCCAACTGCTTCACTTCTTTATAATCGACGCTCCCGTCTTCCCTTTCCTGCGGGCCTTTGCTATGGTCGCCCGCCTCGAAGAGCACCCGAATCGAGCCGTCTACCCCGTTGCGCGGAGTCGTGCCGACCGCGACGAGATTTTGACTGAAGTAAAAGTCTTGCGGTTTCTGCGATATCAAGTAGAGCGTGTCGGTTTGCAACCCGTATCGTATGCCTTTGGTGCTCAGAAACTGCTCCAGCTCCCGTACCGTCAGCGCCATGCTGCCCTCGACGCGCCGGAAAACGAGATAAGCGCTCAGCTTATCGTCGCTTACCGTTACCTGAAGACTCTCTTCGAGCGTAATCTTCTCGTGTTCAGGCATTGGAATTCCTCCTCATCAACCGTTCTGCAACAATTGTTCCTTCTGCTTGGCTAACGCGCCTCTCAACCTGAGAATCGCCTTGGAATGCAATTGCGAGATCCGGGAAGGCGACAGGCACATGACTTCCGCGATTTCGCTTAAGGACAAATCTTCATAATAGAACAACGATACGACCGTTCGCTCTTTCTCCGTCAGCTTCTGTATGCCGTGAACGAGCGATTCCTTCAAGTAGGTATCGTGAACGGTCGATTCGGGATTAACCGCTTTATCGTCGACGAGCAAGGACAATCTCGTCTCCGACTCTTCCTCGCGAATCGGATCCTCGAGCGAACAGACGGCCGCGACGGCGACCTCCTGCAGCATGTGTTGAAAGTCCCGATCGCTTATATTCAAATAGGCGCATACTTCTTCGTCCGTTGCCGAGCGCAAATGCTTCTGCTCGAGCACGGCATATGCATCCTCCATTTTTTTCGCTTTGTCGCGTACCGATCTCGGCACCCAGTCGCCCTGGCGCAATCCGTCAAGAATGGCGCCGCGAATTCTCCAGGAAGCGTATGTCTCGAATTGGAGCCCGCGCCGGTAATCGAACTTCTCGATCGCGTCGATCAACCCCATGACGCCGTTGCTCGCCAGATCGTCCTTCGTAACGTTCTTGGGCAAACCGACGGCCATACGGCTCGACACGTAATCCACGAGGGGCAAGTAGTGCTCGATCAGCAGCTTGCGCGCCTCGGAATCCTCTTCTTCCTTCCATCTCAACCAAAGTCCGTGATTGGATAATTTGGAGCTTGCTTGCATGGCCATTCTTGCTTCACCATCCTTATTCGTCCGTCAGACGACGAATCGCCTGAACCACTTCCTCCGGATTGGGATTGTCAAGCGACACCAACCGTTTGGGCACGAGCGGCTGGAAGCTTGGCGCTTCGCCTTTGCCGTCCGCCCAACGTTCTTTCATCATCTCCGTCAATTCGTCCCCTTCGTCGGGGGTGACCAAGTCCAGCTTAACGCCGCGTTCCTCTTCGGTTCCGTCCTGCTGACCCGTAATCGGCGGCGCATCCTTCCTGCCGGGCTGCAGCAGCACGCCGAGCACGAGAGTCATCGCGAACGCCACCGCCGCGAAGGCAAGGAACGCATATACGCAACGGATCAGCGTCGTTCCTGCCGGGTTGTCCGAATACGAGAATAAAAATGTCAATATAGCGCCGAAAGCGCCGAAACCGGCATTAATGCGCCATGAACCGATCATCAGTTAAATCTCCTTTACTCCGAACTGCACGCTCCGGATCATGAACATGCCGGTACGGCTATCCAACTCGACCGTGCGGCCGTAATTGCCGCCCGTATCTTCCGCGATGAGCGGGATTCCGAGCTGCGATAGCGCCAGCTTCGTCGCCTCGACGTTCCGGGGACCGATTCGCATCGTATCGGAACCTCCGGCGAAGGCGAACATTTGGGCGCCTCCCGCCATTTTGGCGACGAGCCGATGGATCGACGAGCCCTTGTCCTTCATTCGTCCGATCAGCTCGGGGACGGCCGTATCCGCATACTTCGCGATGTTCAATTGTCCTTCGCGCGCGATCTCGGAAGAAGGCAGCATAATGTGAGCCATGCCGCCGAGCTTCAGATGGGCGTCGAACAACGTTAATCCGACGCAGGAGCCAAGCCCGGTCGTTCGGATCAGCGCGCCTTGCTCGGCGATGTTCAGATCCGCCATCCCTACCTTGATGAGAACACCCTCGGTCATTAGATCGGCACTCCCAACGCACGAAACAGCTTGTCGAACGACTCCGGATCCGGGATGAGGAAGAAGTGCCCTTCCGCTTCTTGTTGACCTTCCAGGAACGTCGTATCGATCAGAAGAGCGTCATCGCCCATCGTGCCGAATTGGAGCAGGCCGTAGCTCAGAATCGCGCCCGCCATGTCCACCGACAACGACGGCACGGTCGGCGACATGTGCAAACCCGTGAAATCCGCCAGCGATGACAAGTAAGAGCCGGCCAGAATGTTGCCGATCTCGTTCAAAGCCGATAGCTCGAGCTCGCTGTAATCGTCGTTCTCGGCGGCTTCGAACCCTAGCAAGCCTTGCAGCAGCCTTCTCGCTGGCTCGCGGTTAATAATGAAGAACATGTTGCCCGGCGCGTCGCCTTCTACGCGAAGGAAGATGGCGATGACGACGGCTTCGGAGCCGCCGACCCGTTCCGCGATCGCTTCGAAGGGCAACAGACTGACCGTCGGAACCGCCATGTCTACCGGCTTGTCCAACAGCAGCGAGAGCGCGGTGGCGGCATTGCCCGCCCCGATGTTGCCGACTTCGCGAAGCACGTCCATCTTGAAATCCGCATTGCTGTGGAAGAGATTCACGGCTTATTCCCCAAACTGCTCTAGCTGAATGATTTCTCCGCGATTGAGCACTTCCGATAGATTGAGCAGGATCAGCAGGCGATTGTCGCCGATCTTGGCGACGCCGCTCAAATACTTGGCCTTCACGCCGCCGACGACTTCCGGCGGATTCTCGATCGCGTCGCTCGTCAAGTCGATGACGTCGTTCGCCGAATCGACGATGAAGCCGACTTCGAGATCGTTCGCCGCGACGATGATGATCCGGGAGTTATCGCCGAGCTCCGACTCGGGGAGCGAGAACCGTCCGCGCAGGTCGATGACCGGGATGACGACGCCGCGCAGATTGATGACGCCTTTCACGAACGCCGGCGTCTTCGGCACGCGGGTAATCGGCATGAGCCGCTCGATCGTGCGAACCTTATCGACCTCGATGCCGTACTCTTCATGCGCCAAAGTAAACACGATTACTTTCAATTCCTCTGCCATGGATGAAACCTCCTCAATAGAGTCAGGTAGTTTACTTAATGAGTGCGTTCGGATCGATAATCAACGCGACTTGACCGTCGCCGAGAATCGTGGCGCCCGAGACGACGCCGACGACGCCGCTGAGATATTTGCCGAGCGGCTTCAGGACGATCTCGCTCTGGCCGATGAATTCGTCCACCATGACGGCGGCGAGCTTGTCCCCTTTGCGAACGACGACGATCTCCGTCTCCTGCTCCCCTGCCTCGTCGTAATTCGGGGAATCCACGAGCGTTGCCAGCGACACGATCGGAATGATCGCGTTGCGGTAATCGATCATCTGCGTGCCGTGGACGGTGCGGATGGCGGTACTCTTGATGGAGCCGGTCTCCACGATCGAAGACAGCGGGAATGCGTATTTCTCCGTGCCCAGCTTGATCAGCATCGCCGCGATAATCGACAGCGTGAGCGGCAGCTGAATCGAGAACTTCGTGCCGGAGCCAAGCTTGGAGTGCACGGATACGTGACCGCCGAGCGAGGTAATCTTCGACTTGACGACGTCTAGACCGACGCCGCGGCCGGAAATATCGGATACTTTGTCCGCCGTGCTGAAGCCCGCGGCGAAGATCAGCATGTTCACTTCGTCGTCGGTCAGCTTCTTCGCCTCTTCGGCCGTAACGACGCCTCGTTTAATGGCGGTCTCGAGCACCTTCGGACGGTTGATGCCTTTGCCGTCCTCTTCGATCTCGATGAAGACGTGGTTGCCGCTATGGAACGCGCGCAAGTGAACGGTGCCGACTTCCGGTTTGCCTGCCTTGACTCTGTCCGTGATCGACTCGACCCCGTGATCGACCGCGTTGCGGATTAAATGGACGAGCGGATCGCCGATCTCGTCGATGACGGTGCGGTCCAATTCGGTATCCGCGCCCGTAATGATCAGATCGACCTTCTTGTCGAGAGACTTCGCCAAATCGCGCACCATGCGCGGGAACCGGTTAAATACGCTTTCCACCGGCACCATGCGGAGCTTAAGCACGATATTCTGCAGATCGGCGCTGACGCGCGCCATGTGCTCGACCGTCTCGGTCAAGTCGTTGCGGCGAACTTCCGAGGCGAGCTGCTCCAGACGGACGCGGTCGATGAGCAGTTCGCTGAACAAGTTCATCAGCGTATCCAATCGCTCGATATCGACGCGGATCGTGCGAGGAGCGGCGTTGGCGGCAGCCCCGGCTGTTGCGGCCGCCGCGCGCGGAGCGCTCGCTTCCGCTGCCGTTGACGTAGCCGCCGCGGCCGCGACTTCGTTGCTCGCGCTCTGCGCTTCGGCTACCGCCGTCGCCGTATCGTTCGTCGCGCGGCCCAAGTCGGCCAAGGCTCCCCGATCTACCGGAGAGATCGTAACCGATTCGATCTCGGATACGCGGGAGATGCCCTCTCTGAGCACGCTCTCTTCCACTTGCGAAATATAGTAGACCGCGAATGAACGATCGAATTGCTCTTGCTCGATTTCCTGAACGGACGGATGCGCCTTCACGACTTCGCCGTTGCGCTCGAGCACGTCGAACACCATATAAGCTCTGGCCGCCTTCAGCAAGCAATCCTCGCGCACTTTCACTTCGATGAAGTACGCCCGGTGACCGCTCTCGATCGACTGCTTCAGAACGGAGAGCTGGTACTGGTCCAGCATGAGAGAAGCCGGTTGAACGGCTTGCGCGGCCGCGGCTTGCGGCTTCGAAGTTCCGGCGCCGAAATCTCCCTTCACGATCGCTTTCAGCCTCTCGACGAGCTCCGTTACGTCGCCGCTGCCCGTCCCGCCGTTAATGACGTCTTGCACCATCGCTTCCAATTCGTCCAAGCACTTGAACAACGTATCGAAGATATTGCCGTTCATGTTGAGCTTGCCGTTGCGCACGAGGTCTAGCACGTTCTCCATCTCGTGCGTCAAGGATGCGAGATCCTTGAATTCCATCGTCGCGGACATCCCTTTCAGCGTATGCGCCGAACGGAAAATAACTTGAACGATGCCGATGTCTTCCGGCGACTGCTCGAGCCGAAGCATATTTTCGTTAAGCGATTGCAGATGATCGTTCGCCTCATCGATGAAGATGGATAAATATTGATTCATTTCCACGGGACGGACACCTCCTGGTTGGCTGTGCTTACGAATGCTAAGTTACGTTTTGCGCGGGCGCACTTCGCGCGCGAGCGCGGAAGAGATCGCTTGAAGCGGCAATACCTGCGTCGCGGCGCCGAGCTCGATCGCGGACCTCGGCATGCCGTACACGACGCACGTCTCTTCGGATTCCGCGATCAACGTCTGCGCGCCGCCGGTTTGCAGCGCCTTCATCCCTTTCGCTCCGTCGCTGCCCATGCCGGTCATCAATACCGCATGCCTCTTCAAGGCGGGGTAATCGATCAGCGATTCGAACAAATAATCGACGGACGGTCTATGTCCGCTTCGAGGCGGATCGTCGCTTAAGCGGATCCGATAGCCGCCCAACGCGTCCTTGATCAGCGACATATGCCTGCCTCCCGGCGCGATGTAGGCGGTTGCGCTCTCGACGAGCTCGCCGTCCGTCGCCTCGCATACGCGGATGTTGCAGAACGAGTCGAGACGCTGCGCAAGGGAATGCGTGAATTTCGGCGGCATATGCTGGACGATCAGGATCGGCGCCGGGAAACCGGCCGGGATGCCCGTCAGCACTTCGTGCAGCGCCCGAGGACCGCCGGTCGACGTTCCGATCGCGACGACGTCCGCGAACGCCGAGGACGCGGACTTCGATTTCGGCTGCGGCCTCGGAGGCACAGGCGACAACGGTTCTGCCGTTACCGGAGGCGGCGCGGGCATCGCCGCGGCCGCGGCAGCCTTCTTGACCAACGATTTCGCGGCCGGTTTCGGTTCCGTCGCGCGAGGAAGCGGTTGCGCGGCACGGGCTTCGGCCGCTGCCGGCTTCGGCGCCGCTTCGCGCTGCCCGGCCGGCGGCGATGACGCCGGCGTTCGGCTCTCGACTTGCGTCGACGGCGTCTTCGGAGGCTCGGCGATCGTCCGTTTACTCTCGGCGTACAATCTCGGCGGTTCTTTCGCCGGCGAATCCGGTTTCGGCGCGGGCGGCGGAAGATCCGCAGCAGGAGGCGCCTCATGCCGCGACTCGATCGCGGAAACTTGCTGGAGCGGCTCCGCCTTCGGAATCGGTTCGGTTTTCTCTTCGACCGCCGGCATCATCCGGAACGAGCCCATGCTGACCGTCGATACGGCGATGTGCAGCTTCTCGATCAACTGCTCGCCGACTTGATGAATGTCCAGCTTCACCGCGCCGTCGGGCTTGCGGATGAAGTCGAAGGCGCCGTGCTGCAGCGCTTTGATCGTATCTCTCGTACCGTTGTCCGTTACGGCGGACAACATGATGACAGGGGTCGGCCGTACGGACATAATGCGCTGGAGCGCTTCGATTCCGTTCATTTGCGGCATTTCCAGATCCATCGTAATGATGTCCGGCTTCAGCTTCAACGCAAGTTCTACCGCTTCCTTGCCGTTGCCCGCGGTCGCCAGCACGTTGAACGCCGCATCAGCGTCGATGACGTCGCTGAACACCTTGCGCATGAACGGCGAATCGTCCACGATCAGTACGTTGTATTCCGGCATATCGCGTTCCTCCCCCGTTGTCTAGCTGCTAGGAAAACTCATGTTGCCCGATCGCGAAGATTAACTCCACAGCCTTTTCATTCGTTGCAGGAAGCCCGTAACGCCGCGGGATGCAGGCGCGGACCGGTCCTCCAGCAGAAAACCGGATGCGATTCGGTCGATCGCCCGAGAGGCCGAGCAATCCGGATAAGCGACGGATAGCGGCGTCTGCCTCTTCACCGCTTTGGATACGTTCGCGTCGTCCGGTATATAGCCGAGTACCGGCAGATCCAAGCCCAAGTACGTATTCGCGACCTGTCGCATGTTATCGGACGTCTGCTTGCCTTCCTTATCGTCGGTAACGCGGTTAACGACGAGACGGAACGAAACCTGATGTCCCATCGTGTTCAACATTTTGATAAGCGCGTAAGCGTCCGTTATCGACGTCGGTTCCGGAGTCGTGACGACGATCGTCTCGTCGGCCGCCGTAATGAAGCGCACCGTTTCTTTCGAGAGACCGGCGCCCGTATCGAACAGAATGAAATCGACGTGGCCGTGAAGCTTGCCGATCTGCTGCGCGAAGTACTCCAACTGGTGATCGCTCAGTCTGACCAGGTCCTTGAACCCGGAGCCGCCTGCGATGAACTGCAACCCGCTCGGTCCGGTCTGGATAATCTCCCAGATCGACTTCTCGCCCTGCAGCAGATGCATCAGGTTATACTTCGCGGGCGTTCCGAGCAACACGTCGATGTTCGCGAAGCTGATATCCGCATCGAAGACGAGCACGCTGTATCCGCGCTTCTGCAGCGCCATCGCGAAGTTCAAGCTGAAGTTCGACTTGCCGACGCCTCCTTTGCCGCTCGTAATCGTAACGATCCGGGTTGCTTTCGCCGCATCGGAGCTCTTGGCGTGCACCAGATGACGAAGCGCCTCCGCTTGATCATTCATGGGCGGAATCCCCCAGCAGGCGGCGAACGAGATCCTCCGGATCGTAAGGACGGATATCGTCCGGAACGGTCTGTCCGCAGGTGATATAGGAGATGTGGAACGAGAACGCTTTGATTAGGTTAAGCACGGAGCCGAACGTATCGGTTTCGTCGAATTTCGTGAGCAGCAACTGGTCGACGCCGTACTTCGCGAATTGGGACGCGACGAGCTTCATGTCGGTGTACTTATGGGTCATGCTGAGCACGAGCACCGTCTCGCTCTCTTCGCCCGGAGCAAGCAAGCTATTGACTTCCGATACGAACAGCTCGTTGCGGTAATTGCGGCCCGCGGTATCCATGAATACGAGATCGCGATCTTCGAGCTTCTTGTAAGCCCGCGTCAACTCGCTTGGCGAGAATACGACTTCCAGCGGAACGTTCAGAATATCGGCGTAAGTGCGTAATTGGTCGACCGCGGCGATTCGGTACGTATCCGCCGTAATGAAGCCGACTTGGCGACGGTAATTGATCGACTGTTCGGCCGCGAGCTTCGCGATCGTCGTCGTCTTGCCGACGCCCGTCGGACCGACGAAGTGTACGACTCTCGCGTTCGGCGACAGACCGTAGCTCCGCGACGGCTGCAGCCATTCCCTCAGCACGCTCTTGGCGGCTTCGTAACAGGCTGCCGGATCGTCGTTGCTAATGCCCAGCCGCTCGTTGACCGCTTCCGCGAACTGCTCGACGTAGATCGGCTCGACGCCTTGCTCGGCCAATCGCTTGCTCCACTTGAGAACCGATTCCGGCATCGACCGGTACGTCTGCTGCTTCTGTAGCTTCAGCATCATGTCTTTCATGGATCGAAGCTCTTGCAAGAGCGCGCTCGTCTCTTCGACCGAGGCTTCCGGCTCGCGCGATACCGCGGCGGTTACCGGTTCCTTCTGCTTGCTCTCCCGTTCCTCGAGCACTCTGGCCGCGACGGCCAGCGTATTCGCCTGCGCGTCCGCGTGGCGCTCCGGCGCGCTCGGCTCTCCAAGAGTCGGCATCGGATTCGGTAGGGGACGCGGTTCCGGCCTTGCCGCGGCCACCCCGTTCAAGGCGTCCTTGAACGCCGAAGGAGCGGCGGATGCCGGTTGCGGCGACCCGGAAGGCCGCGCCTGCTCGGCGAACGGCTTCTGCGCGTATCTGTCCCGCACCGCGCTTGGAGGCAGCATCGTTGCCAACGCGGCCGTAGACTCCTGTTGCTGAGCCGCTATCGGCGCTGGTTCGCGCTCGGGCATCCGCGGCGGCGGCGAGGGTCTTCGATCGGCCGGCTTCTTGGCCGATTCGTCGAGCGCGGCGATAACCTCCATGCGTTTCTTGCGGAACATGCCAAGAAATCCGCCGACGCGGATTTCTTTCGTATTGAGAATGACGGCATCCGACCCTAAGTCGCTCCGGATTTGTTGAACCGCTTCGGGCAAATCTTCGACGATATACCGTTTTACCTTCATGCGCTCACCACCCCGACGCTCTGCACTTCAATGCTTGGTTCCAATTCGCTATAAGAGATGACGGGAATATCTTGCAGGCTGCGTTCCAGCAGTTGGCGCAAATACATCCGGATCGTCGGAGAAGTCAAGATGATCGGTTGCTGCCCGGACTGAATCTGGCGGTTCACCTGCTCGGTTAGACGCTGATAAATCGTCTGGGACGATACCGGGTCCATCGCCAAGTAGCTGCCTTGATCGGATTGTTGAACCGACTCCGCGATTTTCTTCTCCAGGGACGGGCTCACGGTGATGACCTTCAACGGCTCAGCGGCGCTCGCGTATTGTTGCGTAATCTGCCGCGACAAGCTCTGGCGAACGTATTCGGTCAGCACCTCCGGATCTTTCGTGAATTTCCCGTAATCCGCCATCGTTTCGAAGATCGTGACCAGGTCGCGTATCGAGATCTTCTCCTTCAACAGCTTGGAGAGAACCTTCTGAACGTCGCCGACGGACATGATCGACGGAATGAGTTCGTCGACGAGCGCCGGATACGTTTCCTTGACGCTCTCGACGAGCGTCTTCGTCTCTTGGCGGCCGATGAGTTCGTGCGCGTACTTCTTGATCACCTCGGTCAGATGGGTGGCGACGACGGACGGCGGATCGACGACCGTATAGCCGGACATCTCCGCTCTTTCCTTCATCGCTTCGTCGATCCATAATGCCGGCAAACCGAACGCAGGTTCCTGGGTCTCGATACCCGAAATCGAGTCGTCGTCGAACCCCGGACTCATGGCTAAGTAGTGATGTAGCAATAATTCGCCACGAGCTACCGTATTTCCTTTCATTTTGATGACGTATTCGTTCGGTTTTAGTTGAATATTGTCGCGAATTCGGATAACGGGGACGATCAGGCCCATTTCGAGCGCGCATTGCCTGCGGATCATGATAATCCGGTCGAGCAAGTCGCCCCCCTGCTGCGTGTCCGCGAGAGGAATAAGCCCGTATCCGAATTCGAATTCGATCGGATCGACCTGCAGCAAGCTGATGACGCTCTCGGGACTGCGAACTTCCTCGATCTGCTTCTCCTCGACGAGGAGCTCCTCTTCTTCCTTCTGGCGATCTAGGTTCGTCTGCAGCCGATACCCTACGATCGCAAGGAGCGCCGCGTACGGAATCGTGCTAAGCATCGGAATCGGCGTCGCGATGCCGAGCAGCGCGACGGTACCCGCTACGATATACAGCAGTCTCGGATAACGGAGCATTTGCTTCGTAACGTCGTGCGCCAGATTCCCTTCCGAAGCCGCCCTCGTAACGATGATGCCGGCGGCGACGCTGATCAAGAGCGCCGGAATTTGGCTCACGAGACCGTCGCCGATCGTCAGGATCGAATACGTCTCGAGCGCTTCCATGGCGGACATGTCATGGAATACCATGCCGACGATGAAGCCGGCGATGAGGTTGATCAATACGATGATGATGGAAGCGATCGCATCGCCTTTGACGAACTTGCTCGCGCCGTCCATCGCGCCGTAGAAGTCGGCTTCCTTCTCGATCTTCTCCCGCCGCTCTCTCGCTTGCTGTTCGTTGATGAGTCCGGCGTTCAAGTCCGCGTCGATGCTCATCTGCTTGCCGGGCATCGCGTCGAGGGTGAAGCGCGCGCCGACTTCGGCTACGCGTTCCGAACCTTTCGTGATAACGATGAACTGAACGACGACCAGAATAAGGAATACGACGAATCCGATGGCGATTTCGCCGCCCGCGACGAACCGTCCGAACGTCTCGACGACGTGACCGGCTTCCGCTTCCGACAAGATCAAGCGGGTCGTGGAGACGTTAAGCGCCAACCTGAATATCGTCGTAATGAGCAATAACGTAGGGAAGATGGAGAAGTGAAGCGCGTCTTGCGTATTCATCGCGATCAACAAGATCATGATCGCGATCGAAATGTTGATGATCAGCAAAATGTCCAGCAAACCCGCGGGAATCGGAACGACCAACATCAGGACGATGCCGATGATGCCGACCAATATGCTTAAGTCCCGAATTTTCATGCCGCCAACCCCCTCAACAACGTTCTCTCGCTTTACGGTGCAGTCTTAAAGATCTAATGCTCGCTCCCGCCGAAGCCGTGCGCCGGGAAAGGGTTATTACTCCGCCGCTGTTCTCATCGAATGGCTTGAACTGATGGATGACGGTTGCCATTCGATTCGAAAGGCGGACGTAAACTCTTCGTAACAACCCTTTCCCTCTGCACTCTTCGAGAGATTCTCCGATCTTATAGAGGCGCACCGGTCGCGAGCCGACCGAATTTCGTAGCAACCTTTGAAACCGAGCCTCGCGTATGAAATCTCGAAGCGATTATGTAGGGAGTTTCTATCAAGCTAAGATTTCCGTCGGCCCTTAAGCCGATATACGTATGCCAGCACTTCCGCTACCGCTTGGAACAGGTCGGCGGGAACGCTTTCCCCGATTTCCGTCCGTTCGTACAGCGCGCGGGCGAGCGGCTTGTTTTCCATGGTCATGACGTTGTGCTCCTTGGCGATCTCCCGGATGCGCAAGGCCAGATAGTCTTGCCCTTTGGCGACGACCTTCGGCGCGTCCATCTTGGAGCCGTCGTATTGAAGCGCGACCGCGAAGTGGGTCGGGTTCGTGATGATGACGTCCGCGTTGGGCACTTCCTGCATCATCCGCATGATCGCCATCCGGCGTTGCCTCTCGCGGATTTTCCCTTTGATCAGCGGATCGCCCTCGGCGTTTTTGTGCTCGTCTTTAATGTCTTGCTTGCTCATTTTCAAGTTTTTCTCGTATTCGTATTTCTGGTACATGTAATCGAAGATCGCGAGTACGAACAGCAGAACGGCGACGAACAGTCCTAGCCGGATCGTGAGTCCCGCGACGAAGTCGAAGATGTCTTGGATCGGAACGGACGCCAGCTTCAGGAACTCGTTCTTCTCCGACATGATGACGATAAAGACGACGAGACCGATGATCGTCAGCTTTAACGAGCTTTTCAGAAACTCGACGAGCGCTCTGACTCCGAACATGCTCTTCATGCCGTTGATCGGATTCAGCTTCTCCAGCTTCGGTTTGAGCGGCTCGCCCGTAATCAGCCAACCGATCTGCACGTACGAAGCTCCGAATACGACGATGATGACGATAATGAAGATCGGCGCGAGAAACTTCAGAATCTCGATCGCGTAGTGCGTGAACATGCTGAGGACGTTCTCCTCCGACACTTCCATTTCCAAGCGATGCATGAAGATGTCGCTGAACATGCCTTTGATTTGATGGCTGAAGAACGGCCCTAACATGATCAAGCAACAGATCGTCGCCAGCAAGATTAAGGCACCAGGAATTTCCATGCTCTTGGCGACTTGGCCTTTTTGACGGCTTTCCTGGCGCTTCTTGGGCGTCGCCCTTTCCGTCTTCTCGCCCGCGAACAACTGCAAATTCATCCTCAGGCGATAACGGTACACGATGCTTCCTCCTAGCCGCTAGCGAGTAATCGGTTCCTTACTTCCCTTGCATGACGACGAACAACTTCTCAAGCGCGTTATACATGTGGTCGAACAGCATCTGGAACAGCGCTCCGAAGCCCGGCAGCAGCAGGATGAGAATGGCCAATCCGACGAGAATCTTGATCGGCACCCCGATGACGAACACGTTGTATTGCGGCGCCGTTCTCGCGAGCAACGCGAGACCGAAGTCCGTCAAGAACATCGTGACGACGATCGGAGCGGAGATTTGCAGCGCGAGCAGGAACGTATCCGCGAACGTCCGCGTCAGGAATTCGGTAATGTTGCCGCCGTAATACGTCTCGAACAGCTTGTTGTCGAGCGGCAGCCATTCGTAGCTGTTCATGATTGCCGTCAGCAAGTAATGATGGCCGTTGATCGACAAGAAGACGAGCATCATCAACATGTACTTGAGGTTGCCGAGCATCGGCGCCGATGCGCCCGTGAACGGATCGACGATGTTGGCGATGCCGAAGCCCATTTGCAAGTCCATGAGGCCGCCCGCCGTTTGCACGATCGTGAAGAACAAGTAAGCGACGTATCCGATCAGCAATCCGGCGAACACTTCTCGCATGATCGCCAGAACGTAACTGCCGTCAGCGACGATGCTCGTATCGTATCCGATCGTCAGGAACACCATGACTGAGACGAAGAACGCCAGCCCGACTTTAATCGTGCGCGGAAACGTCCGGGACGAAAAAATCGGCGCCACTACAAAAAACGCGGAAATTCGACACAACACGAGCAGAAAAGCAGGAAATGCCTGCATGAGTAGATTCATTTGGGCATCATCCAATGTAATTCGCCAAGTTTCCGAGCAAATTGCTGGTGAAGTCCATCATGAGATTAAGCATCCACGGACCGAACAGCAAAATGGCGACGAACACGGCGACGATTTTAGGTATGAACGCGAGCGTCTGCTCTTGAATTTGGGTCGTCGCTTGGAAGATACTGACGAGCAGACCGACGATCAATCCGATTCCGAGCATCGGCGCGCTGATTTTCAGTACGGTATATAGTGCCTGACCGGCAAGTCCGATTATGAATTCGGTGCTCATCTTGTCCCTCCCGCATGGATATGCGCATACGTTCTACTCAAGCGCTAAAGCTGGTCAACAGCGACTTCACGATCAGGTACCAACCGTCGACGAGCACGAAGAGCAAGATCTTGAACGGTAACGATATCATGACTGGCGGAAGCATCATCATCCCCATCGCCATCAGCGTACTGGCGACGACCATATCGATGATGAGGAAGGGCACGAAGATCATGAATCCCATCTGGAAAGCGGTCTTCAGCTCGCTGATCGCGTATGCCGGCACGAGCACCGTAATCGGGATGTCCTTATACGTCTCCGGCTTCTCGGTCTTCGTGTACTCCATGAACAAGAGCAGGTCTTTCGGACGCGTATGCTTGTACATGAATTCCTTCATCGGGTCGGCGGCCTTCTCGAGGGCGACGGTCTGGCTGATCTCGCCCTTCAAGTAAGGCTGAAGCGCTTGTTCGTTCACTTGCGAGAACGTCGGCGCCATGATGAAGAGCGTCAAGAACAGCGCGAGACCGATCAATACCTGGTTGGGCGGCATCGACTGCGTGCCGAGAGACGTTCGGACGAATCCGAGCACGATGACGATCCGGGTGAAGCTTGTCATGAGTACGAGTATTGCCGGCGCAAGGCTTAGAATCGTAATAAGCAACAAAAGCGATAGGGCCGATGCGCCTACTTGACCGTCTTCGCTTCCCGTGCCTATCGTTATGATTGAACCTTCCGCGAATGCCGTGCTCCCCGATGCGAGGAACGCGGTCATTGCCGCGGCAATGCTATAGAGCCATTTTCTATTCATTCCTCATCCGTCCGATCTGGGCCGCGGCGTTGATCCATGAGCTGCTCCACCCGCTGCCTTCTCTCGGTCATCTCGCGGAGCCGGCTCTCGAGCGTCTTCTCGAAGGTGCTCGCGCCGTTGGCCGGCGATTCGTCTGCTTGCGGGTCGTTGCGCGCGGTCCACTTGCGCAGCCACGCGGGCAACGGGTTCCCCTTGGCGACTTCCGAGGAATCGTGGTCCGCCAACAAGGCGGCCACCGTCTCCGTATCGGTAATCGACTCCAGCAGCGTAATGTCTTCGCCTACGCCAAGGACGTAAATCCGTCCGTTCCATTCGACGATCTGCACCGACTTGTTCGTACCGAGCGTCAAGCCCCCTAACGAACGAAGCGAGCGGTTCATCCACCACCCGCGGTTACGCTTCGCGAGAAATCGAAGCGATAGAACGATCAGTCCGACGATAATGCCCAGGACGAACAATACCCAGAGTAAATCCCATGATGAGCCCGCCTTGGGGAGATCTTCAGACAGTCGAAATCCTCGCATCGATTAATGACGCCTCCTGACTTAACCCAATGTTTTCTTGATCGCTTCGATAACGCGGTCGGCTTGGAACGGCTTCACGATGAAGTCTTTGGCGCCTGCTTGAATCGCATCGATAACCATTGCCTGTTGGCCCATGGCGGAGCACATAATGACTTTGGCGTTCGCGTCGAGCTTGCGAATTTCCTTGAGCGCGGTAATGCCGTCCATCTCTGGCATCGTGATGTCCATCGTGATGAGGTCCGGGTGAAGCTCTTTGTATTTCTCGATAGCTTGCGAACCGTCTTGCGCTTCTCCGACTACCTCATACCCATTCTTCGTCAAAATGTCGCGAATCATCATGCGCATGAATGCTGCGTCGTCTACGATAAGGATGCGATTTGCCATTTCAATTTCCTCCCGATGTGCTTATTGGATTTTTTGGACCCGATCCCATTGGCTAACGATGTCCGTGACGCGTACGCCGAAGTTCTCGTCGATTACGACGACTTCGCCTTTGGCGATCAATTTGTTGTTGACGAGAATATCCACCGGCTCGCCCGCCAGCTTGTCGAGCTCGATGATCGAGCCCTGGGACAGCTCCAAAATCTCCTTGATCTGCTTCTTCGTGCGACCTAGCTCAACTGTCACCTTCAGAGGTATATCGAGCAGTAGACTGAGGTTCGTGTCGTCCGCCTGCGCGAAGCCGCCGCCTTGCAAATTGGCGAATTGCACCGGATTCACGTTCACGTTCCGATTCGGCGCGGCGCCGAGCGTCTGCGGATACGGAGCAGGCATCGGCGGCGCGTAGCTCGGCTGCGGAGGCGGTGCGTAACTCGGCTGCAGAGGCGCTTGATGTACCGGCGGAGGCGCTTGCGCATAAGCCGGCGCCTGCTGCGGAGGAGCGACGTAAGCCTGTTGCGGCGGCGCTTGAGCGACTGCCGGTTGCGGCGCGGGAGCCGATTCCTCGACGCCGCCCATCAGCGAGCGAACGAGTTCCTTGGCGAACGGAACCGCGAGCAACTGCATAATGGTGGAATCGATCAAATCGCCGATTTTGAGCCGGAACGAAATTTTGACGTACACTTCCTCCGTCGGCAGGTTGCTAACGCCGGAGTTGTTGGGGACGTCCATAATATCGATGCCGGGAGGCGAAATGTTCACGAGTCGGTTGAAGATCGTCGACATCGACGTCGCTGACGAACCCATCATCTGGTTCATCGCTTCCTGAACGGCGCTGATGTGAATCTCGTTAAGTTCCTCGGAAGTAACGCTGCCGTCTCCGCCGAGCATCAAGTCCGCGATAACTTGCGCGTCGTGCGACTTGATGACTAACGAGTTGATGCCCTCGAATCCGTCGACGTACCGGACATGAACCGCTACGTGAGGTCTCGGGAATTCCGATTCGAATTGCTCCCGCGCGATTATGTTCACGGTCGGCGTCGTAATATCGACTTTGCGGCCGAGCAGCGTGGACAACGCGGTGGCAGCGCTACCGAATGTAATGTTGCCGATCTCGCCGAGCGCGTCTTGCTCGAGCGGCGTCAAGTAATCGTCGATCGTCAATTCGACCGGGTAAGCCGAGCCGCCGAATGCCGGCGTATCGTCGCCGCCGGACGATTGGCGAAGCAGCGCATCGATCTCTTCTTGGGACAAATAGTCTTTACTCGTCATTGATTTCTTCCACTCCTTCGCTGACGATTTCATCGATCTGAATCGCCATCTTGTCTCGCACGGTACCCGGGCTGGCGATGAATTTCACCTTGTCCCCGACCTTGACTTCCAAGCCTTCTTCCGTCGTCTTGTGGAGCGCGATGACGTCCCCGACGCCGAGGCTGAGAAATTCCCGGACCGAGATGCGGGAGCTGCCCAATTCCGCGATGATCGGAAGCTTGGCCTTGCTGACCCGCTGTTCCAGCAGTTGCTGTTCTTCGGGCGCTCTTGATTTCTTCTGGTTGACGAACCAATGGTGAACGGACAGCCGGTGCATGATCGGCTCGATAACGATATGAGGGATGCACAGGTTGATCATCCCCGTCGTGTCGCCGATCTTCGTGCTTAAGGAAATGAGGGCGATCGTCTCGTTCGGCGATACGATCTGCATGAACTGCGGATTCGTCTCGAGCGCTTCCAGACGGGGCTGAAGATCGATGATCGTCCGCCACGCTTCCTGCAGGCTCTCGAACGCCCGGCTGAAAATCTTCTCCATGATGATCGTTTCGATCTCGGTCAGGCTGCCGATCTTCGAAGGAGCGGAACCCGCGCCGCCGAGCAACCGGTCCAGCATGGCGAACGCGACGTTCGGATGCACTTCGAGTACCATCCGGCCTTCTAGCGGCTCCGCTTCGAAAATATTAAGCACAGTCATCTTCGGGATGGAGCGAATGAATTCATCGTAAGGAAGCTGTTCTACTTGTACAACGTTGATTTGCACGAACGTTCGTAGCTGAGCGGAGAAATAGGTTGTCAAAAAGCGCGCAAAATTTTCGTGGATACGCGTCAAGCTCCGAAGGTGATCTTTAGAAAACCGCATCGCGCGTTTAAAGTCGTACGCGCGCACTTTTTTCTGCGTATCCTCTTTTTTGAGCTCCTCCGCGTCCATTTCACCGGAAGACAGCGCGGCTAGAAGCGCGTCTATCTCATTTTGCGACAGAACATCAACCAAACCTCTCACCCCTTTCTGCCTGTGAACTTGGATAATATTAGATCGGCGAGATCATGAAATCGGTAATTTCCACTTTCGTTAGTTTACCTTCCGAGAGCACGGAGTTAACCGAATTGATCAGGCCGGCGGTAAGCTGGTCTTTGCCTTTCGTTCCGCTCATGTCTTCCGGGCTCATGACCCACAGCGCGCGGTTGACGAGCGGCTTGATCTTGATGTCCTTGATCTTGTCGAATTCTTCCTTCGCATCCTCGTCTTCGAGCGTGAAGGCGAAACTCAGGATGACGATGTAATCCGGATCGGACAAATTCGTCTTGATATCGGTTAATTCGGAAGTAACTTTGAGCATTTCATCCGCAGAAATCGGCGGGGCGGCTTGAACGTTCTCGACGCTCTCCTTCGCCTCTTGGTCGGGATCCGCGGACTTTTTGTCCTCGAACATCGTGGACCAGAAATAAATGACGACGATCGCGATGAGCGTAATCGCCAGTAACAGCGATACAAGCCAAGGCAACAGTTTTTTCATGACGAAGCTCCCTCCGATTGCGTGTCCGCTTTGCTGGTAATCGCCGCTAACACGCCGATGCTGCGCAAGTAATGCCGGATGGCCCGGATTACGTCCGAAGAATTTTCGGTAACAATGTACTTCTTGCCAGTCGTAAGCGTAATTAGCGTGTCGGGCATTTCCTCCACCGTCTCGATCAACAAGGCGTTCAAGTGGAGCTTGGTGCCGTTAAGCCGCGTTACGAGTATCATAACCTAGGCCCTCCAAGCTGCCTGGGGAGAAGCTGGCCGCGCCAGCTCTCCCGGGGCAGTAGTTCAGATCAATTAGCGTTTCAGGTTGACGACTTCTTGCAGAATTTCGTCGGAAGTGGTGATGATTCTGGAGTTCGCTTGGAAGCCACGCTGCGCGACGATCATCTCCGTGAACTCGTTCGTCAGGTCGACGTTAGACATTTCCAATTGTCCCGCGATGATCGCGCCCGTTCCGGTTTCCAAATCCGCCGCGCCGCCTACGACGAGCTCGCCTTCCGGGTTCGCGTTCGGCGTCATCCGGTACAGGTTGCCCCCGACTTTCTCCAAGCCGCCCGGGTTGACGACCTTCGCTACGCCGATGCGGAAGTCGGTAGGCGTCGCGATGCCGTCTTGGTCGATGGAGACGATCGTGCCGTCTTGCGAGATCGAGAACGCCGTTACGCCTTCGTCCAGCGTGATGATGCCGCCGTCGTCGGCCGACATGACGAACATTCCGTCGCCGTTAACGAGCTGGCGGTTCGCGTCCAGCGTGAAGTTGCCGGCGCGGGTTAAATATTGCGGGCCGTCTTCGCCGGGACTTACGACGAAGAATCCGTCGCCGTCGATACGCAAGTCCGTCGGAACGTTCGTCGTCATCGCGCTGCCCGGCGTATGGACCGTATCGATCGAAGCGATCGCGACGCCCAGGCCGACTTGCTTGGCGTTGACGCCGCCGGACGTTCCTTCGACCGGAGCCGTAATGCCGGACATCGATTGGCTGAGAATGTCTTTGAACATGACGCGGCCGCCTTTGAAGCCTATCGTGTTCACGTTGGCGATGTTGTTGCCGATGACGTCGAGCTTCGTCTGGAAGCCGCGCATGCCGGACACGCCGGAGTACATAGAACGCAACATGTGAGGAATACCTCCCGTAAATGGTTGGAATATAGCCGCTTCAATCGGTCCGCGGCCAAGGGCTCCCTAATGAGAAGGACCAGCCCGAATTGCTTGTCTAGCTGACGACGACCGCGCTGTCGATCTGCGTGAAGACGTGCTCCCGCATCGAATTGCCGTCCATCGCCGTTACGACCGTACGGTTCGGCACGTTCACGATCATCGCGATGTCCTTGAACAGGACGAGCGAGTCTCTCGCGCCTTTGGCCGCCGCCTGGTCTATCGCGCTGGCGATCCGGTTCAGTTGATCCGGCATCAGCACGATGCCCCTCTGTTCCAATCGTTGCTGCGCGTGCGTGCTGAACTTCAACTGCTGGCGATCAAGCAGTTCCTTGAACGATACGCCGTTCGCGTTAGCTTCGGCGGAGTTGCGGTTGACGTTGCGATGAACCTGAATCGGTCCGGCGCGCCCCGTCGTGAATTGGTGGGCGACGATCCGGTCACTCACGTCACTTCACCTCCGACTCGCCGCCCGTTGCAGCTTGCTCGGATATGGATAGAATTTCGTCGATCGGAACTTCCGCGTTCTGAACTTTCGCGTACTGCAAGCCGTCTCTCCATACGATCGAGTCTACGGTGCCTCCGCGTTCCGTTACGCCGCCTTCTTCCGTCGATTCGAACCAAGTTACCGACTTGCCGATCAGTCCGGCTACCATTCCTGCCGACTGCCTCAGGGCGCTCACTTCCTTGGACATGTTCATCATCTGCTCGAGCGAGGAGAATTGCGCCATCTGAGCGATGAATTCTTTGTCTTGAAGCGGTTGCATCGGGTCCTGGTTGCGAAGCTGCGTAACGAGAATTTGCAGGAATTGGTCTTTGCCTAATTCCTTCACGGGTTGCCTTGCGGCCGCCTGAACGTTGCTGGCCGAGTAATAGGGCCATACGTTCATCGTGCCCACGACGCTGTTTGCCACGGGTGTCACCTCCTTCATACGGCGTTATGCCGTGACGTTCAGCGAGCTGCCATAACCGATCTCGCGAAGCGTAGTCGTTCTCTCGAGCTCGTCTTCGAAGCCGAGCTTCTCGTCGTACGTTCCTCCGCCGTTTCCGTCCGCGTTGTTGCCGTTGCCGCCGGAGGCGTGCTGGCGATGATCTTGCTGCATGAACGAAGCGCTAGCCGAGGACGAAGATTGCTGCACGACTTCCAAGCGGTCGACTTGCAAGCCCTGGGCTTGCAGCGACGCTCTAAGCTGCGCCATCTGGTTCTCGAGCATATCGCGAGCCATGCCGTTCTCTGCCATGAACTGCGCGGTCAACTGTCCGTTCTGCATGACGATCCGAATATCGACTTGACCGAGATGTTCCGGAGTCAGCGTCAATTTCGCTTCCGTAATGCCATTGCCTTGCGTCAGCAGAAACTGCTTCACGAGGAATTTGTCCAATTGCTCCGCGAATTGTTGTACCGGCACTTGCGCCGGCAAAACCGGTTTCGCTTGCAGCGCTTCGGTCGATTTCGCGTCGCCCGTCAGCAGCGTCCATGCTTGCTGGCTTCCCGTCTCGGATGCTTCCTCTCCGGCTAGTACCGGCGCGACGTTCGCGCTCTGGCTCTCGGCGGAGACGTTCGCGTTGTCTACGACTTGGAATCTCCACACCGGATCGCGCAACGCGGGGGCGGAGCGTTTGGTCTCGACCGCAACCGTCTGCGATTGGTTCATCGCTTCCTTCGAGACGTTCGCGTTAGCTGCGTCGTTCGATTTAGGAGCTTCGCCGCGTTGTTCTACCGCAGTCGCGTCGTCTGTTTGCTCGGCGCTAGCTTGCGTCGCATTGGCGTTGTTCGCTGCCGGCAACTGGTTACCGAGCGCCTGCAACAACGTCTTGATCTCGCCGTTCAGCGCCGAAGTTCCCGCCGCGAAGCCCGCATCGTTCTCCAGCATCGTCGCGATTTGCTGCAATGTCTGTCTGAGTCCGCTAACGACCGCCGATGGATTCGATTGCGATTCAGCGGTAGTCAATAAAGGGATAAGCGTCGCCGAACCATCGTCCGAAGTCGATACGTTCGTAGATTGCGCGTACGAGAGCTCTTGCATGACGCCTTGGAATGCGGCCAACAGGGCGGCTAGCGAGCTCATTTGCTCGTCCGTTAGCGATTCGCCCTCTTCCAGCTGTCCAAGCCGTTCCACGAGATCGGATAAGAGCTGCATGAGATCGTTCGTCTCCGCGTTCGACTGCGACAACCCCAGCTGTCCGAGCAGTCCGGCTAATCCGAGCGGCACCGGCGTTCCGCCTTGAGACTGGGCGTTCGTCGTACCGTTGATGGCTTGAACGAGCGCGCCCGCGAATCCGTTGCCGCCGGCGGCTCCGTTCGAAGCTCCGGTCTGAGAGGTCGTCGTAGCTGTGCTTACGGCCATAGGTGCCGAAGCGATCGACATATTCATCTTGTATTCACCTCCTTTCAATCGCATGGTCTTGCGCTTGAGCGGATAGAGGGAACCGCTTAAGGATTTACGGGCATCAGCTTGCTGATCAGGTTGACGGTCGTCTTCTTGTCCGTTGCCGTCATCTCCGCCAGAATGGCCGACCTCGAAGCGTTATCCAGGACGCCGAGAATGCGCAGCGCTTTCGACTGGCTCGTCGTGGCCATCTGGAGCAGCAAGTCGGCTGCCCTGTCCGGAGCCATGGCCGAGAACGTCCGGTTAAGCTCCGCCGAATCCAACGTCGTCGCATCCTCGCCCGCTCCGACCTCGAGCTCCGCGATTCGCGATTGCAGCGCGGCGATTTCGCGGTCGTTCACGGATTCCGCGTCTTTCAGCTTCATCGTGACGTCGGCCGCGCGTTTCGGCGTCATGCGCTCGAGCACTTTGCCGCGCTGTTCCGTCGTCATCGCGCCAAGCACGAGCGCCGCTTCGTCGAGCGTCATATTCTCGAGGATCGGTCCGGCTTTGCTCGGAGTCATCTTGGCGTACATGTCGGCCAGCGATTCGATCTTGTCCTCGTATGCATCGGCCGTAATCGTTCGATCCGTGCTTTCCTGCTTGAGCAAATCGAGCTCGGCTTGCATCGTTTCGATCTTCTTCGCATCCTGCTGCGCTTGTTCCGTCGCTTGCCGAAGCGAATTATCCCGGTCCGTCAGCAACGCGTTAAGCTCCGCGATCTTGTCCTTGGCGTTGTTCACCGTCAATTCCTCGTCCGTCGACGCTTCCGTCGGTTCCGGTTCGGCCGGATCCGGTACGATCGACTTCACGAGCGGAATCTTATTGCCAAGATCCTGCGCCGCGTGACGCCACTCCGCGTTGAACATCAAGAGCAGCACGCCGAGCAATACGGCGGTGAACAAGATGGGGGTAACGAAGAAGAGAAAGCGTTCGAAGCCGCTGTAACTTTCCTTCTCCACGTCTGCGCTCGCCACGTTTCTCCCTCCTTGTCTATCGAATACGTTATACGAACTCTACTATTGGAATCGTCTGCCGATCGTTACGCCAGTCGAGAAGCGGCTGCCGCGCGAACGATCGCGATTTCGTCGAGCTCGTTCTGTTCCTTGCTCAGCCATTCGAACTTGAATCGTTCATGCGCGCGATCCCTGGCGTTCAACCATACTTTCTCGTCGATCATCCGGTCCGCTAGACGGCTCTGCCGATATTCCGCTTCGAAGGCCGCGGACCTTACGTCTTCGCGCTGCAGCTTGATTCTCTCGCCCAGCACTTCTAAATATTGCTGCAACGCGTTGATCCTCGTGAGAGGCGTCGGCCGCAGCGCCGTCTGTTCGAGCGTCTGCTCGAGCTCGCGTTGCTCCCGGACCAGATCGGCCATCTTCTCTTCCTCTTGCCGAAGCTTGCCGAGCGCGGCGGCGTATTCCCATTCGGCCATCGACTTCTCGCTGCCCTTCAGATCGACGATCTTCTGCAACGGATATTGGAATCGCATAGTCGCTTAAGGTCATCTCCCGCATGATCGGATTCGAGGTCGCCGGCGCCGCCTATCGTTTGAAGAAATCGATTAGCAGCCTCTCTTGCGCTTCCTCCAGGGTGATCTTCTCGTCCGTACGTTGCTGCGTGTATGCGCGGATCGATTCGATGTATTGGATCGCCTTGTCGATATCGGGATTGGACCCTTGTTGATAGGCGCCGATATTGATCAAATCCTCCGCGTCGCGATAGATCGAGAGCAACCGTTTCAACTGCTCCGCGGCGCTCTGCTGATCTTTGGTTACGATGTCCTTCATGACCCGGCTTACGCTGGACAGGACGTCGATGGCCGGAAAATGACCTTTGTTCGCCAAGTTCCGGTGCAGCACGATATGCCCGTCGAGTATGCCGCGCACCGCGTCGGCGATCGGTTCGTTCATGTCGTCTCCGTCTACGAGCACCGTATAGAACGCGGTGATCGATCCGGTCGGACCGGTCCCGGCCCTCTCCAGCAGCTTCGGCAGCGCGGCGAACACCGACGGCGTGTAGCCTCTTGTCGCCGGCGGCTCGCCGATGGCGAGTCCGACTTCCCGAAGCGCCATCGCGTACCTCGTCACCGAATCCATCATCAGCATGACGTTCATCCCGCGATCGCGGAAATATTCCGCGATCGTCGTTCCGATCAAAGCGCCTTTCATCCGGACGAGCGCCGGCTGATCGGACGTCGCCACGATGACGACGGAGCGCGCGAGACCTTCGGGTCCGAGATCGCGTTCGATGAACTCCAGCACTTCACGGCCGCGTTCTCCGACGAGCGCGATAACGTTGACGTCTGCCGAAGTATTGCGGGCGACCATCCCGAGAAGGGTGCTCTTCCCTACCCCCGAACCGGCGAAGATGCCGATCCGTTGGCCTTGCCCTACCGTAAGCAATCCGTCGATGGCGCGAACGCCGATACCGAGCGGCTCGGTTACTCTCGGACGCATGAGCGGATTGCTGGGGACGCTGTGCGTCGAGTAATGCGCCATCCGCGTCGGAAGACGAGATCCGTCCAGCGGTCTCCCGAGCCCGTCCAGCACTTTGCCCAGCAGCTCCGAGCCGACTTGCACCGTTAGCGGACCGCCCGTCGCGACGACGTCGCAGCCGGGGCCTACCGAATATAACTCGCCTAACGGCATCAGCAGCACGCGATTGTTCCGAAAGCCGACGACCTCGGCCAAGACGGGGGCGCCGCCTTTCATCGGATGGATCGCGCATACGTCGCCGATACTCGCGTCGGGCCCTTCGGATTCGACGGTAAGACCGATGACTTGCATGACCTTGCCGTTCACTCTTACGGGGTCGATCTGCCTTAGCGCTTCCGCGTAACGCCTTGCGTCAAGCTCCTGCATCGCGGATCGCCTCCTCCGCGGCTTGGTCGGCGATGCGAAGCAATTGCTGCTTGATCGCTTCCAACTGCGTGTCTACCCGCGCGTCGATGCTGCCGTATGCGGACCGAACGATGCATCCGCCATGCTTGACGGAAGAGTCGGGAACGATCTGCAGCTCCGCTTGGGAATCCAGGCTCGATAGAAGTTCATCCTTCGCCGCTTGCACGAACGCAAGCTGCGCCGGGGATACGCATAGTACGATGACGCCTTGTTCTTTCCTTCGGGAGAGCGCTTGTCCGAACAGCTTCAGCGCCATCTCCGGCGCCTCGTTCAATTGCCGGCCGATGATCTTCTCCGCGATCGAGCAACTTAGCTCGACGGCGAACCGTTCGGCCTCCGCAACGACCGATTCCTTCGTTATGTAAGCTTGCGCGACGACGTTCTCGGCTTCCTTCATGCGGTCGTCCCACTGACGGCCGACCGCTTCCGCGGCTTCTTCGGCTCCGGTGCGATAGCCTTCCTCGTACCCTTGCCTCGCGTGAGTTTCCCGATGCTCGTCGTCGGCTTCCCTTCTCGATTGCCACCAGGCTTCCGCCGCTTGCTTGGCCTCTTCGCGAATGCGTTCGGCTTCCTCCATCGCGCCGGCGACGATCGCCTGCGCGGTATCCTCCGCATCCGTCAGGATCCGGTCCTTCAACGTTTGTGTTTCGACGTCGGGCTCCTGATTTCCTTCGGTTGCGCTGTCGGATCGCGAAATATTTTGCGGTAAAACCGCGATTCTTTGCAGAATTTCGACCTTCTTCAAATCTTCCAGCGAGATGACATGAGAGGATTTGATCAGATTAGACAATTATATCGTCTCCTCCGCCGCGCGCGATGATGATCTCTCCTGCCTCTTCCAGCCTGCGGATCGTCGATACGATTCGGGTCTGCGCTTCTTCGACGTCCCTGAGCCGAACCGGTCCCATGTATTCCATCTCTTCCTTGAACGTCTCGGACATCCGCTTCGACATGTTCCGGAAGATCGCTTCGCGCACTTCTTCGCTGGCCACCTTGAGCGCCAATTGCAGGTCGGCGTTGTCGATGTCGCGAATGATGCGCTGGATGGAACGGTTGTCCAGGTTGACGATGTCCTCGAACACGAACATCCGCTTCTTGATCTCTTCCGCGAGCTCCGGATCCTGAATCTCCAGAGAATCGAGAATCGTGCGCTCGGTACCGCGGTCTACGCCGTTCAGGATTTGAACGATCGCTTCGATGCCGCCCGCGTTCGTGTAATCCTGCGTGACGGTAGCCGACAGCTTCTGTTCCAGCACGCGCTCGACTTGCGCGATGACTTCCGGCGACGTGCTGTCCATGAGAGCGATTCTCCGGGCGACGTCCGCTTGCTTATCCTGCGGAAGCGAGGAGAGCACGGCCGACGATTGCTCGGGCTGCAAGTAAGAAAGCACCAATGCGATCGTCTGAGAGTTCTCGTTCTGAATGAAGTTGAGAATTTGAGACGGCTCCGCCTTGCGGGCGAAGTCGAACGGCCGAACCTGCAGCGTTGCCGTAAGCCGGTTCAGAATGTCCAGCGCCTTCTGGGATCCGAGCGCCTTCTCCAAGATTTCCTTGGCGTACGTAATGCCGCCTTGGGAAATGTACTCTTGCGCGACGCAGATTTGGTGGAATTCGCTCAGGATCGATTCCTTCTCCGAGCTGTCCACTTTGCGGACGTTCGCGATTTCGAGCGTCAATTGCTCGATTTCGTCGTCGCGCAAGTGCTTGAACACTTGCGCGGAGACGTCCGGTCCTAACGTAATCAGCAGAATGGCCGCTTTTTGACGTCCGGATAGTTGAAAGGGTTTCGCCACCACTGCCACCTCTATTCGTCCACGAGCCAAGTCCGGAGAAGATTAACGAATTCATCCGGTTTACGCTTGGCAAGGCTTTCCAATTGTTTGCGCACTTGACTTTCGTTGGCGACGTTGTCGATATCGATCGTCGGCAATTCCGAGCGAGGCATCGCGGCGAGTTCCGCCGCTTCCCGCGCCGCTTTCTTGCGCCGGCTGTAGACGACGTATCCGCCTCCGGCGAGCAACGCGAGCGCCAGCAAACCGATGCCGGCGAGCAAGTATCCGGAGTTCGAAGCGCCGCCGCTCGCGCCTGCGGATCCGTCTTCGAACGCCTGCGCGATAACCGATACGCGATCGGCCATCTGCTCATCCGTCAAGTCGAGCCCGGACTCGGCGAGCAGGACGCGCACGCTTCTGACGAGCGCGCCTTGAATCTCCGTACGCTTCGCGTCGTCCATGACCGCGGAGTCAACGCCGACATTAATCGTAAGGTCGTTAACTTTATACGGTCCGCGGTCGATATTATTAGTAATGCGGTTGACTTCCCAGTTCACGGTCGACGACGTCTTCTCGGAGGAAGTCGTGCCGGAGCTCGAACCGCCCGGATAGTTGGCGATGTCCGTCTCTCCGGTGCCCGCCACGCCGCCGGTCTGGCCGTCCGTTCCCGTGTACGTCTCGGAAGACGTCTGCTCGCTGATCTTGATGCCGTTGTTGTCGTTGTCCGGCAACGGTTGGACGAGTTGCTCCTGCGTCTGGATCTTATCGAAGTTCAGCGACGATACGACGCTGACGACGATGTTGTCCATGCCGACGATCGGGGACAGGAACGACTGGATGTTCCGCTTCAGATCGGTCTCGAACGCCGTCTTGATATTCGCCTGGCTCTCGAACAGGTCGCCGCCTACGGCGCCGCTTCCGCCGATCTGCGCGGACGGGGACAAATCTCCGCCCGTGCTGTTGCTAACCGTGATGTTCTCGATCGCGAGATTCGGCACAGCCGACTTCACGAGATTGAAGTAGCTGTCGACTTCCTCTTGCTTCGGACGATAGCCGGGCTTGAACGTCATGACGACGGAGGCGATCGCCTTCTCGCGGTCGGACTCGTTCAGGAACACGCTCTCTTCCGGCAACGTCACGATCGCCTTGACTCTGGCTACTCCTTGCTTGCTTAAGAGCAACTGCTGGATTTCGCCGTTCAGCGCGTTGCGCAGCTTGACCTCGAATTCCTTGTCGGTCGATCCGATGCCGGACGACGCCTGGCTCAGCTCGTCGAATCCGACGGAACCGTTCTGCACGAGCCCTTGCGATCCGACGTCGACTTTGACCTTGGCTACCGAGGCGCTGGGCACCGAGATGCTCGTGCCGTCCGGGCTCAGCTTATAACTGATTCCGCTGCCGTCCAGGTATTGAATGATCGCGGCCGCATCCGTCTCGTCCAAGTTCTGATAAGCGATCGAATATTCCGTCTTCGTGAAATAACTCGTTAGAAATATGATGATGAAAAGCAGCAGCACAGCCGTCGAGGCAAGTACCCACTTTTGCGTTTTGTTGTACTGGTTCCAGAAACCGAGCGTCCTTTCTCGAACCCTTGCCCACTTCTCGTTCACGATTTCACCTCACCAGCGGTTAGCACGCCGGGCGACGCGCGGTCGTTCATGCGAATCGCCCTTCGTGTGAAAGCTACGTCATAATGTCGCGATTATAGTTGCATCCGCATGATTTCCTGATAAGCCTCTACGACCTTATTGCGCACCTGTGAAGTTAAGGCAAGGCTGAGCTCGGCTTTGGACGAAGCGATCAGCACGTCGTTCACGTCCGCTTGTCCGATAATGAATTGATCGTTCACCTTATGTACGTTCGTCTCTTGCGCGGCCACGCCGTCGATCGCTTGCTTCAGGAAGGTAGCGAAGCTTTCGGTCGCTTCGGCAGGCGTCGTCAGGCGTTCCGCCGGTTTAATGCCGCTTATGGATCCCAGATTCACCGGAGTGATGAGATTGTTCGTAATCATTATTTAGCGCCCCCGTTCTCGCAATGTACGTATAGCCGCTTCTATTCGTTCTAGCGGCCGATCTCTAAGGATTTCATGAACATGGCCTTGCTGGCGTTAAGCGCCGTCACGTTCGCTTCGTAGGAGCGGGACGCGGAGATCATGTCGACCATTTCCTTCATGATGTCGACGTTCGGCATGAACACCATTCCGCTGGCGTCCGCATCCGGATGGGACGGGTTGTACACTTGCTTGAACGGCGTCTGGTCCTCTTGAATCTTCGTCACCTTGACGCCTTGCGACCCGGAACCGTCAAGCTGCTGGTTCAGCAGATCGCGGAACGACGTTTGCGAAGGCTCCACGACGACCGTCTTGCGCCGGTAGGGCACGAATTGACCGTCTACGTAACCGGCTCTCGTCGTCTCCGCGTTCGCGATATTCGAGGAGATGACGTCCATACGAAGCCTTTGGGCGGTCAACGCCGACGCGCTTATATCGAATCCTCCGAGCTTCATCCGTTACGCCCTCCCTTCGATTCCGGTTCTCATCATCTTCACTTCGTGGTTAACCTGTTGTACGAACAAGTTGTACCGCAGTTGGTTCTCGGCCATGAGCGACATTTCTTTATCGATGTCGACGTTGTTTCGGTTATTGTTGATCGAGGTCGAATCTTCCGTGACGACCAGAGGCTTCGGCACGGCGGCGGAAGACGATCCGTTGATCGGGATGTGCTTCGCGTTCGTCACGCGGCCGGGCAACGTACCTTGCAAGCCGTCCTGATTGCCGATCGCCTGCGTCAGCATTTCTTCGAACGCGACGTCAGACCTTTTGTAGTGAGGCGTATCCACGTTGGCGATATTGTTCGCCAACACGCGCTGCCGCATCGATGCGGCGTTGATCGCGCTTTCCAGGCGTTGAAACGATGCACCGCCCAATAAATCCATTCTCGTCGCCTCTTTCCCGAGCTTTCATGACAATTCTCTCACAATACGACTCTTTTACATTCAACACTTCTACGCTATATTCCTGCTTAAATCGACACGAGATTCGGACTTTCAACAAAATAATCTACATGTTGTGACAGATTAAAAAATTCTAAGAACATCATCTACGACATGTTGTCTCGTGACAATAAGAATAAAGCCCTAATCTTCAAAATCGAAGATCAGGGCTTTATCTATTAGCGATGCGTTTTTGTTTAGTTATTGTTTAGTTTTTGCGGTGCTGGAGCTCTTGAAGCAACTGGACGTTGATGATCCGGATATACGTCCCCTTCATGCCGAGCGATCTCGTCTCGATGACGCCGGCGCTTTCGAGCTTCCGGAGCGCGTTGACGATGACCGATCTCGTAATGCCCGCGCGATCGGCGATTTTCGAGGCGACGAGAAGCCCTTCTTTGCCTTCCAACTGCTCGAATATTTGCTCGACCGCCTCCAGCTCGCTGAACGACAGCGAATTGACCGCGACGGATACGATCGCTTTGCTCCTTGCTTCGCTTTCCCGTTCCTCCGCCCGCTCGCGCAAAATTTCCATTCCTATGATCGTGGACCCGTATTCCGCCAGTATCAGATCGTCGTCCCCGTAGGAGTGATTCTCTCTTGCTAGGACTAAAGTACCGAGGCGGTCCGCGCCTCCTATTATCGGCACGATCGTTACGACCGCGTTCGCGAACGCTTCCTGCACGGGGGACAGCGTCTCCGAAGGAGTCGCGTTGGCGACCGTCTCCGCGATGCGAAGCAACCGATCGTTCGTCTCGCCCGGGAATCGAAGCTCTTCCGGTTGCTCCTGCCTGAGCCACATGTCCTGGAAAACCGCGGAGTGAGCGGCGCCCAGAATTTTGCCGCGGCGGCTGACGACGAATACGTCTCCTTGAATCGTCTCGCGCAAGCCTTCCGCCATTTCGCGGAAGTTGAGCGGTTTGCCCGCCGCCCTCTGAAGCAGCCGGTTCAGCGTGCGGGTTTTCATCAACAGCGTCATGTGTTTGTTTCCTCCTAGGTGTTGCCCAACAATCAATCATTCGCTTTAAGCTATAAAATATATTGACTCAAATCGCGATTGCTTGCAATGCTCGCAAGCTTCTCCCGCACGTATTCCGGCGTAATGGACATTTCCTCGAGCTGCAGCTCCGGCGCTTCGAACGACAAATCCTCGAGCAGCTTCTCGAGCAGCGTATGAAGCCGGCGCGCGCCGATGTTCTCGGTGTTGCGGTTCACTTCCTGAGCCATTCTGGCGAGCTCGGCGATCGCGGCTTCGGTGAACGTCACGGCGATGCCTTCCGTTTCGAGCAACGCGGTGTATTGCTTCGTCAGCGCGTTCTGAGGCTCCGTCAGAATGCGGACGAAATCTTCGTCCGTCAAGCTCGTCAGCTCCACTCGGATCGGGAAGCGGCCTTGCAGCTCCGGAATCAGGTCGGAAGGCTTCGCGACGTGGAACGCCCCCGCGGCGATGAACAGCACGTAGTCCGTCTTCACGGGCCCGTACTTGGTCATGACCGTAGAGCCTTCCACGATCGGCAGGATGTCCCGCTGCACGCCTTCCCGGGACACGTCCGGACCTTGCCCGCGGCCTTGGCTGGCGATCTTGTCGATCTCGTCGATGAAAATAATGCCCGACTGCTCGGCTCTGCGAACCGATTCCGAGATCACGTCGTCCATGTCGATCAGTTTATTCGCTTCTTCGACGACGAGCACCTTGCGCGCCTCGCTCACGGATAAGCGTCTCTTCTTGCGCTTCTTCGGCATGAACTGCCCGAGCATCTCCTGCATGTTCTGGCCCATCTGTTCTTGGCCGGGTCCGGAGAACATATCGAGCATGCTCGGGGACGCATCCTCGACGTCGATCTCGACGATGTCCTTCTCGAGCAGTCCCGCTTCGAGCTTCGTCTTCGCGTCGCGGCGTTTGCCTTCCAAGCTCGGATCGACCGGATCCGGTTCGTCCGCGGGCGTGCTGTTGCCGCCGAACAGCATCTCGAGCGGATTGCGGCCGGTCTTCGGCTTCGCCGGCGCGGGAACGATCAGCGCGACCAGCCGCTCGTTCGCGGCCTGCTCCGCCTTGTCCTTCACTTTCTCCGTGCGCTCTTCCTTCACCATCCGAATCGCCGTCTCGACCAAGTCGCGTACCATCGATTCGACGTCGCGACCGACGTAACCGACTTCGGTGAATTTCGTCGCCTCTACTTTAATGAAAGGAGCGTGCACGAGCTTCGCGAGCCTGCGGGCGATTTCCGTCTTGCCGACGCCCGTCGGGCCGATCATCAGAATGTTCTTCGGCACGACCTCGTCCCGCATCTGCTCGGGCAGCAGGCTGCGGCGATACCTGTTGCGCAGCGCGACGGCGACGGAGCGCTTGGCGGCTTTCTGGCCGACGATGTATCTATCGAGCTCCGTCACGATCTGACGGGGCGTAAGCTTCTCGTTCATTCTCTTCGCCTCCTATTGAATCTTCGTCGGGCTCGAACCCACTCACTACGAACTCTCTCCTAAATCTCTTCGACGACCAGATTGGCGTTCGTGAATACGCATATTTCCGAAGCGGTCTCGAGCGCCGCGCGGGCGATCGCCTTGGCGTCCATCGCGGGGGCGTGGCGCACGAGCGCGCGTGCCGCCGCCAGCGCGAAGCTGCCGCCGGATCCGATCGCCAGAATGCCGTCATCAGGCTCGATGACTTCCCCGTTGCCGGAGAGCAGCAGCATGCCGGTCGCGTCGACGACGATCATCATCGCCTCGAGGCGGCGCAGCACGCGGTCGGAACGCCAGTCTTTGGCGAGTTCGACGGCCGCGCGCTGCAAGTTGCCGTGATGCTCCTCGAGCTTGCCCTCGAACTTCTCGAACAACGTGATCGCGTCGGCGACTGAGCCCGCGAAACCGGCCACCACTTGGCCGCGGTACAACCGGCGCACTTTCTTGGCGCTGTTCTTCATGACCATGCTGTTGCCGAACGTCACTTGGCCGTCTCCCGCGATCGCCCCTTTGCCGTTATGGCGAACCGCGCATATCGTCGTCGCGTGAAAGCTCATGTCCATGGATCGTGCCTCCTCGATCGTCAATTGGTAAAAACCCGGGGTCACCGTTAAAGCGGCAAAGCGGCGGCTTCCGGATGGAAGCTGCCGCTGCTTCAGTGGGCTGCGACTTCGCCGCCCTCGTTGCCTTTCAACTGCTCGCTCAATGCGTCAACGCTCTCCAGCGCCCGAGCCGCGATCGCTTCGTTCTTCTCCTTCTTGCTGCGCACCCTATGGCCCAGCGGGGGGAACAATCCGAAGTTCGCGTTCATCGGCTGGAAGTGCTTGAAGTCCGCCGTCGTAATATATTGCGCCATGCTTCCGAGCGTCGTATGCGCCGGCAGCACGAGCGGTTCGAGTCCTTGCGCGAGCCTGCCCGCGTTCATTCCGGCGATCATTCCGGAGGCGGCGGATTCCACGTAGCCCTCGACGCCCGTCATTTGACCGGCGAAGAACAGCGTATCGCGGCCGCGGAATTGGTACGTCGGATGAAGCAGCTTCGGCGAGTTGATGAACGTATTGCGATGCATGACGCCGTATCGGACGAACTCGGCGTTCTCCAGACCCGGGATCATCGAGAACACCCGCTTCTGCTCTCCCCACTTCAAGTGGGTCTGGAAGCCTACGATATTGTACAGCGTGCCCGCCGCGTTGTCCTGGCGAAGCTGGATGACCGCGTGCGGCAGCTTGCCCGTGCGCGGATCGACGAGGCCGACCGGCTTCATCGGTCCGAAGAGCGCCGTCTGCTTGCCTCGCTTCATCATGACTTCGATCGGCATGCAGCCCTCGAAATACATTTCCTTCTCGAAATCTTTCACCGCCGCGACTTCAGCGGTCGTTATGGCCTCGTAGAACGCATCGAATTCGGCTTCGTTCATCGGGCAGTTCAAGTAGGCGGCCTCGCCCTTGTCGTAGCGCGACGCGAGATACACCTTCTCCATGTCGATCGAATCCTTCTCGACGATCGGCGCCGCCGCGTCGAAGAAGTAGAAGTATTCTTCGCCCATCATTTGCTTGATGCTCTCGGACAGCTCCGGCGACGTGAGCGGACCCGTCGCGACGACGACGATGCCGTCTTTCGGAATCTCCTTCACCTCGTCGGTCACGACCGTAACGAGCGGATGCTCTTTCAATCTTCTAGTGATTTCCCCCGAGAACAAGTCGCGATCGACCGCGAGCGCTCCGCCCGCGGGCACCGCGTGCAAGTCCGCGCTTGCCAGGACGAGCGAATCGAGCCTTCTCATCTCTTCCTTCAAGACGCCGACCGCGTTCGTAAGTCCGTTCGCTCTAAGGCTGTTGCTACATACGAGCTCCGCGAATCCGTCCGTATGGTGGGCGGGCGTGCTGCGCACGGGACGCATTTCGTATAAAGTGACGGGGACGCCCATCTTGGCGATTTGCCAAGCGGCCTCGCTCCCGGCCAAGCCTGCGCCGATTACCGTCACGGATCGTAGATCGCTCACTTCCGAATCCTCCTGCTGCCTGCTTTAATAATCGATATCCGCCTCGGCCGCTTCATCGGGTTCCGCGGCTTCCTCCGAGTGGGTGCAGACGGTGCAATTGTAATGCGACTCGCCCTTCACCCGCTTCTCCACCATCATGCCGCCGCAATCCGGGCACGGCTTGGCGATCGGCTTATCCCAAGAGACGTAATCGCAAGCCGGGTATTGGTCGCAGCCGTAGAACATGCGGCCCTTCTTGCTGCGCCGTTCGACGATATGCCCTTCCTTGCACTTCGGGCAAGTGACGCCGGTCGCCTTCACGATCGGCTTCGTATTGCGGCAGTCCGGGAAGCCGGAGCAAGCAAGGAACTTGCCGAAGCGCCCCATCTTGTACACCATCGGATTGCCGCACTTGTCGCAGATTTCGTCCGAAGGTTCGTCGCGGATTTCGACTTCCTTCATTTCTTCTTCCGCGACCGCAAGCCGTTTCTCGAACGACTTGTAGAAGTCGCCGATGACGTTGACCCAATCTTGGTTGCCTTCTTCGACGTGGTCGAGATCGCCTTCCATATGGGCGGTGAACTCGGCGTCGAGAATTTCCGGGAAGAACTCCTCCATGAGCTGTATGACGAGCTCCCCGAGCTCCGTAGGCACGAATTTCTTCTCCTCGATGGCGACGTAATAGCGCTTCTGGATCGTCTCCAGCGTCGGCGCGTACGTGCTCGGACGACCGATGCCGAGCTCCTCGAGCGCCCGCACGAGGCGGGCCTCGGTATAGCGCGGCGGCGGTTGCGTGAAGTGCTGCTTCGGATCGATCTGCTGCGATTGAACGCTCTCGCCGGTCGACAACGCCGGCAGCAAGCGGTCTTCGTCCGTCGTGCCGTCGTCGTTGCCCTCGACGTACACTTTCGTGAAGCCGGCGAATTTCATTTTGGAGCCGTTGGCGCGGAACGTCACCGGTCCGCAAGCCAAGTCGACGGTCATCGTGTCGAGAATCGCGGACGCCATCTGGCTGGCGACGAACCGTTCCCATACGAGCTTATAGAGGCGCAATTGATCTCGGGACACGAACGCTTTGACCGATTCCGGGTCGCGAAGGACGGACGTCGGACGAATCGCTTCGTGGGCGTCCTGCGCGTTGGCGTTCTTCTTGATATAGACGCGCGGCGTCTCCGGATAGAACTTGGCGCCGTAGCGCTCCTCGATGTAGGCTTTCGCTTCTTCTTGCGCGACGGGCGAAATCCGCGTCGAGTCGGTACGCATATAGGTAATAAGTCCGACTGTGCCTTCTTTGCCGAGATCGACGCCCTCGTACAGCTGCTGGGCGATCTGCATCGTCTTCGACGCGCGGAAGTTCAGCTTGCGGGCGGCTTCCTGCTGCAACGAGCTCGTGATGAACGGTGGAGACGGGTTACGCTGTCTCTCCTTCTCCTTCACTTCGCCGATTTCGAACGGTTTGTTCCCTAGCAGCGCCACGACTTCCTTCACGTCGGCTTCGCTCTTCAGTTCCTTCTTCTCGCCGTTAAGCGCGTGGAACTTCGCCTCGAACGCGTTCTTCCCTTTAAGCAGATGCGCGGTAATGCTCCAATATTCTTCCGGCTCGAACGCTTTGATCTCGTTCTCGCGGTCGTAGATCAGCTTGACGGCGACCGATTGCACGCGTCCGGCGCTCAGCCCCTTCTTGACCTTCTTCCATAGCAGCGGGCTGATCTTGTAGCCGACGAGACGGTCGAGCACCCTTCGCGCTTGCTGGGCGTTGACCAGATCCATGTCGATCGGTCTCGGCGTCTTGAACGCGTCCTTGACTGCCTGCTTCGTAATCTCGTTGAATACGACCCGGCAGGCGTCTTTCTCGTCCAGTTCGAGATAATGGGCGAGATGCCAGGCGATCGCTTCTCCTTCGCGGTCCGGGTCGGCCGCGAGATATACTTTTTTCACTTTTTTGCTGGCGTCTCTCAATTCTTTGAGCACGCTGCCTTTGCCGCGGATCGTGATGTACTTCGGTTGGAAGTCGTTATCGACCTCTACCCCGATCTGGCTCTTTGGTAAATCGCGAATATGGCCCATGGACGCTTTGACGATGAATTTGCTGCCTAGATATTTACCGATCGTCTTGGCTTTCGCCGGGGATTCCACGATTACGAGTGAATCGGCCACGTCCATTCCTCCTCTCCTACGGTCGACAAGTCCTGCCGCGAAGCGCCTTTCGCTACGCTATAGGACCTTATATACGGAACCGGGTTGCTGGTGAACTCTTCGTTTTATTAACAAAGATAGCAGAACCGATTGCAAAAGTCCAAACGTCATGCCAGATTCCTCCGTCAGCTCGTCGATCGAACGGGGACGGTCGAGCACCAATTCGTAGACGAGGCGCTCCTCCGGCGTCCATTCCGCCTCTGCCGTTCCCGTTGCCTCGGCCTTCGCGGGAGCGTCCTCGGAGCGCTCCGGTTCGGGCGGCAACCGATACTTATACGACGTGAAAATATCCGTCTCGTCCAGCACCGGAGCGGCGCCCTTGCGAAAATATTCGAGTACCCCCCTGCTGCGCGGAGAGTTGATCGGTCCCGGCACGACGAAGACGTCGCGATTGTAGCCGAGCGCGAGGTCGGCGGTGATGAGCGCGCCGCTCTGCCCGGCCGCCTCCACGACGACGACGCCCATCGACAGCCCCGCGATGACGCGGTTGCGCATCGGGAACATGCCGGGATGGAGCGGCGAATCCGGCACCGTCTCCGAGAGCACGAGCCCGGTCCTTACGATGTCGTCGTACAAGCGGCGATGCTCCGGAGGGTAGCACTGATCTACCGGAGACGCGAGCACCGCGATCGTGCCTTGTTCGCCGCGCAAGGCGCCGATATGGGCCGCCGCGTCGATGCCTCGCGCCAGCCCGCTGACGACGGTCATCCGCCGCGCGCAGCCCGCGCCGAGCTCCTCCGCGACTTTGCGGCCGTAAGCGGTCGCTTGGCGCGTGCCGACGATGGCGACCGCGGGGCGATGCGCCAACTCCCAGTTTCCTCTATAATATAGCACCCATGGCGGATCGGAGATTTCCCGCAAGATCGGAGAATAGCGATCGTCCAGGTACGTCATGATGCCGATATCCGATTCCCGGTATCGCTGCGCGCGCCGCCTGCGCGCTTCCGGGCGCAAGCTGTCGACGACGGCCGCCGCTTGGGCGTCCGACAGCCCCATCTCCCGCCAATCGCCCGCTCGCAACGACTCCGCGTTGCCCAGCAACCGTTGCGGATGCCGCATGCCGTATTGCACGATGCCGCATATCGTTAGATCTCCGACGCCCGGCGTCTCGTGCAGCGCGATGAGCAGCTCTCTCGTCATTCGCGATTTGCGAACGTCCCCGAGCGTTAATGCCGGTCTGTTTCTGCTGAATGCCATATCGAATCCCGTCCTCTCTGATTAAACGCGTCGGAACAACGGCAAACAGCCCTCCACGCCCTCGATCGGAGGGTGCGGAAGGCTGCTTGCCTTGCCGTTAAGCCGTTATTCTGTTATCGCTCGCGCAATCGCTTGCGCGTCTGCGATTAGCCTTTGCATTTCTCCAGCAAGCCTTTGTCCTCGAGGACGGCGACGAGCGTCGCGCCCATGTCGGAAGGCGTAGGAGCGACGCGGACGCCGCAGGCTTCGAGCGTGGCGATCTTCTCGGCCGCCGTGCCTTTGCCGCCGGAGATAATCGCGCCCGCATGTCCCATGCGCTTGCCGGCCGGAGCCGTAGCGCCGCCGATGAAGCCGACGACCGGCTTCGTCATGTTCGCCTTGATCCACTCCGCCGCTTCTTCCTCTGCCGTTCCGCCGATTTCGCCGATCATGATGACCGCGTACGTGTCCGGATCTTCGTTGAACAGCTTCAGGATATCGATGAACTCGGATCCTTTGACCGGGTCGCCGCCGATGCCGACCGCCGACGATTGGCCGATGCCGCGGGTCGTCAATTGGTGAACCGCTTCGTACGTCAACGTACCGGAACGGGACACGACGCCTACATGGCCTTTTTTATGGATATAACCCGGCATGATGCCGATCTTGATCTCTCCCGGCGTAATGACGCCCGGGCAGTTAGGGCCGATCAAGCGAGTCTTCTTGCCTTCCATGTAGCGCATGACTTTGACCATGTCGAGCACCGGAATGCCTTCCGTGATGCAGATGACGAGGTCAAGCTCCGCGTCCACCGCTTCCATGATGGAATCGGCCGCGAACGGAGGCGCGACGTAGATGACGGATGCGGTAGCGCCCGTAGCGGCAACCGCTTCTTTGACGGAATTGAAGATCGGCAGCGTTACTTTGGAGCCGTTCTCCAGATCGAAATCGATCGTTTGGCCGCCTTTGCCCGGCGTTACGCCGCCGACCATTTGCGTGCCGTATTCGAGTGCACCTTTGGCATGGAACGCTCCCGTCGCGCCCGTGATACCTTGGGTGATCACCTTGGTGTTTTTATCGATCAAAATACTCATGATTTATACACTCCCCGGTAGGTTCCCTTAGTTATTTCACTAGCGCGACGATTTTTTGAGCTCCGTCGGACATCGAGTCCGCGGCCACGATGTTCAGGCCGGACGCGTTCAAGATTTCTTTGCCTTTGGCTACGTTCGTGCCTTCGAGGCGCACGACGAGCGGACGGTCGAGGCCGAGCTCGCGAGCCGCGGCTACGACGCCTTCCGCGATAATGTCGCACTTCATGATGCCGCCGAAGATGTTGACGAAGATCCCTTTGACGTTCGCGTCGGACAGGATGATCTTGAACGCTTCGGTAACCTTCTCCTTCGTCGCGCCGCCGCCTACGTCCAGGAAGTTGGCCGGTGCGCCGCCGAAGTATTTAATGATATCCATCGTCGCCATCGCAAGGCCGGCGCCGTTAACCATGCAGCCGATGTTGCCTTCGAGCGCGATGTAGCTCAGGTCGAATTTGGAAGCTTGGATTTCTTTCGCGTCTTCCTCGTCGAGGTCGCGCAGCTCCACGATGTCCTTGTGGCGGAACAGCGCATTGGAATCGAAGTTCAGCTTCGCGTCGAGCGCCATGACGTTGCCGTCGCCGGTTACGACGAGCGGGTTGATCTCCGCGATCGAGCAGTCTTTCTCTTCGAACGCCTTGTACAGCGAGAGCATGAAGCCGACCGCTTTGTTGACGAGCGGACCCGGGATCTTGATGTCGTTCGCGAGCGCGCGCGCTTGGAACGGCAGCAGGCCGACGGCCGGATCGACGACGACTTTAATGATTTTCTCCGGAGAGTGAGCGGCCACTTCCTCGATATCCATGCCGCCTTCTTCGGAGCCCATGATGACGACGCGGCCGGTTCCCCGGTCGACGACGACGCCGATGTAATATTCTTTCTTGATGTCGCAGCCTTCTTCGATCAGCAGGCGCTTCACTTCTTTGCCTTCCGGGCCGGTTTGGTGCGTAACGAGCACTTTGCCGAGCAATTCCTTCGCGTAAGCGGCTACGTCGGCTTCGCTCTTCGCGATTTTGACGCCGCCGGCTTTGCCGCGTCCGCCGGCATGGATTTGCGCTTTGACGACCGTTACCGCGCTGCCGAGTTCTTTCGCCGCGGCTACGGCTTCTTCGACGGTAAACGCCACTTTGCCGCGCGGTACGGCGACGCCGTACTGCCGCAATACTTCTTTGCCCTGATACTCATGAATATTCATGATCCAAGCATCCTCCCGTTTGTACGCAATATATCGTGACGCGTTTTGCACCTATGTAAGCATAAACGACGGTCTTCCCTGCGTTGGAAAGAGTTAACGTTTATGTCGACAACCGTTCCGTAATGAATACGCGTCAGAATATTCATGCCGAATGGTTAACAAAACCTCCATCATTGTAACACTAATTGTTTTATCGTTCCTCACTTTTTTCATCTATTTATTAGTTCAATTTGGCAATGGTTTAATCTAATCCCGAGATGAAAATAGGGGAAACATATCTAGGATGTGCTTCGATCGGCTAAATCATGCTTCGGCCCCCGACAAAAAGACGTACCGCGAGGGTACGTCGAATGTCGATCGATGAACGATCGTACGACTAACGAACGGGTTCAGCCCTTCACGCCGCCCGCGGTCAATCCTTCGATGATCTGCTTTTGCAGCACCGCGTAAATAATCATGACCGGAACGACGCTATATACGATTCCCGCCGACATTTGCGCGTAATTCGTATTATAAGTATCGCGGAATCCGACCATCCCGACGGGGAGCGTGCGCAGTTCGTCGGTGGAGATGAAGAAGTTCGCGAGCAGGAATTCGTTCCAGTTACCGATGAAGTTCAAGATGAACACGGTCACGACCGCCGGAATCGTAAGGGGCAGTATGATTCTCGCGAACACCCCTTTAGCGCTTAATCCGTCCATGACGGCGGCTTCTTCGAGTTCGCTCGGAATCGAGCGCATGAACGCCGCGAGGATGATGACGTTCAACGGGATCGCGCCCGCGGTATACGGGATGATGAGAGCCAGATGGGTGTCCAAGATCCCTGCGTCCATTAGCATAATGAACACGGGCAGCAATAAAGCGTTGCCGGGAATGAGCATGCCGATCAGAATGAATTGATACATTCCTTTGCTCATTTTCGAATATCTCATCCTCGTAATCGCGAAGGATGCCATGGCCGCGAAGATGATCGTCGCGATCGAGCAGAGGGTGGCGATATACAAGCTATTCATGAAGTACACGCTAATGCTGGCGTTTACCCATGCCTCGTGAAAATTCTCGAAGTGGAACGAGGAAGGGAATCCGAACGGATTGCTGGCGATCGCCTGGTTATCCGACTTCACCGACGAGAAGACGACGAACACGAACGGGTAAAGGATCACGATCACGTACGCTAGCAGAATAATGTGGCTGATGCTCTTTTTCACCGAACTTAGCGTCATCGTCATGAGTACTCGACCCTTTCCATTCTTCTAACGACCAACAATTGATATAGCGCGGTAAGAATTAACGTGAATACGAATATCAATACCGCGATGGCGTTGCCGTATCCGTATTTGATATTCGTGATCCCGTATTTGATCATATAGGTTGCCATGACGTCCGTCGCGCCTCCGGGGCCGCCTCTCGTCATGATGATGACGATGTCGGCCGCTTTCATCGCGCCCGCGATGGAGAGCATGATGACGACGGAAATGATCGGCATGATGAGCGGCACCGTGATTCGGGTCGCTCGCCTGAAACCGCCGGCTCCGTCGACGATCGCGGCTTCGTTGATTTCCTTCGGAATCGCCAATATCGCCGCTAGCACCATAACGATATAGAAGCCCATCCATTGCCAGGCGTTCGTAATCAAGATCGACAGCATGGCCCAGTTCGTGTCGGATAGCCACATGACCGGCTGAAGTCCGAGTTTCGTCAGTATCAAGTTGAACAATCCGATATCCGGCTCGTAGATGAAGCTCCACAGGATGCCGATCACCGCGGTGGACATGACGGCGGGTACGAATACCGCCGTTTTATATAATCCTTTGAGCTTCTTGACGTTGCTGATCAGAAGCGAGAAGAAGACGATGATCGGCACTTGCACGAAGATCGAAAACAGAATGAAATATCCGTTGTTCAATACGGCGCTCCACATCTTCGCGTCCGTAAACGCATTCGTAAAGTTCGTCAATCCGTTGAATTCCGCGGCCTCGATGCCGTTCCATTCCGTGAAGGCTTTGCCGAAGGCGGCGAACATCGGATATATGAAAAACAGGACATAGAGCACGAGGACGGGCAGCAAAAACAGCGCGTACGTCCATGGGGTTCTTAGCGCTTTATTCATCGTTACCTCCGGGATGATCAGACATCTGCTCCATGCGTCGCGTTCTTATAAAAAGGCACCACCCACTCGCTGGCGGGTGGTACCTTTGTCGTTACTCGTCCGAATTCGCTCTAGTCGTCCGCGCTGTTCGCGGCCGCTTGAACTTTTTGAACGCCGTCCAACATCGCTTTTGCCGTCGTTTTGCCGCCGATCAGCTTTTGGATGCCTTCGCTGATCGCCGTATTGACGTCCGCTTGAACCAAGGAATCGAATGCCGGGAATGCGCCGCTCGATTTGTTGCCCACGGCGATGATTTCTTTCACCAAAGGGGATACCTTGGCTGCCGCCAGCTTCTTGGCGTCTACTTTCATGGAAGGCAGGACGCCGTCCGCTTCGAGACCGCGAATTTGCATTTCGTCATTGTACATGTTCTTGATGAAGGATTTGATTACGGCCATTTGAACTTTGTCTTTGGCCGCTTTGGCCGAGAATCCGTACCCGTTCGAGAAGCCGCCGTTGACGGCCGTTTGGCTGCCTTTGCCGTTCTTGACGCCCGGCATCGGGAAGTAGCCGACTTTGTTCGTCATATCCCCGGCTTGCGCTTTATCGCTGAATACGCTGGAAGCCCACGATCCGTCGTACATCATGATCGCTTCGCCGCGAATGAGCTGGTTGCGTTGTTCTCCGTATTCCAGGCCGAGCTCGCCTTCTTTGAAGTAACCTTTCTTCACCCAATCTTGATATTTGGAGAACGCGGCGATCATTTCGGGACTGTTCCATTTCGTTTTGCCCGTTTTGAATCCGGCCGTAATATCCGGACCGGCGTAACGGGACCACAGCGTATTGGCTGCCATTAACGGTACCCATGCGGCTTTGGACGCTTGCGCGAAAGGCGTTTTTCCGTCTTTCTTGATGGTGTCGGCCAATTTTTCAAGCTCGTCTAACGTCGTCGGGATTTTCAAGTTTTTGGCTTTGAAGTATTCCTTATTATAGAAATAACCTTCTTGGTAGCCGCCGATCGGCAAGCCGTAGACTTTGCCGTTTACCGTGAACTCGCCCAAGGAAATGAACTTGTTCGTCAGGCCGAGCTCTTTGAGAATCGGCGTAAGATCCAGCAGTCTGCCTGCCTGAACGTAGAGTTGGGTATCGGCTCCGCCGAACAGGTCGAAGATCGGAGGCGGATTGTTGATGACCATTTCCGAACGCAGTTTTTCTTTGCGGTTAACGTCCGAATCGACGCCGTCCAGCTTGAATTGCACGTTCGGAACTTCTTTTTGAACCTTTTTCAACACATCGTTAAGTATATTGAGACGTTGTTGTTTCGCCTCTCCCAATTGCGTATGACGCACTTTAATCGTAGTCGTTTTTGCCGCGCCGGCCGATCCTACCGCAGTCGTTGCCACGAGGATCGCGCTGAGCGCGAAGAGCGGAAGACTTTTCTTCATTGATGGTTAGCCTCCTATTAGATGTGGTATCGCTTTCAAAACTAAGTATAGGATCGATTGTAAATTATGGTAAGATCCATATTCCATTATTTAGGGATAATTTCGTCTTATGACTTTGACAAAAACAGTCATGAAGTTCACGACTTTGTACCCACGCTCCAGAGCCGGGATTGACACGGCATCCAAAGCAAGATAGACTGTACGCAAATGGAATCAGATCGGAAGGAAGCACCTTCCCGACACGTTAATCAACGTCGGAGGAAGGTGCTTTTTCGTTATGTACGTTACTTTATTGAGCGCCAGCGTGCTCGGCGTGGAAGGAAGATTCATAGAGGTCGAAGTCGATATTTGCTCGGGGTTGCCCCAGGTGAGCGTCGTCGGCCTGCCGGACTCCGCGGTGCGCGAGTCCGTCGAGCGAGTACGGGCGGCGATCAAGAACGGCGGGATGAAGTTTCCGATGGATCGGATTACGATCAACCTTGCTCCCGCGGACCTTCGCAAGGAAGGTAGCGCGTTCGACCTCGCGATCGCCGCGGGAATCCTATGCGCGAGCGGCCAAGTGGATCCCGCGCTCCTCGAGCATACGCTGTTCATCGGTGAATTATCGCTGAACGGATCGGTACGGAACGTTCCCGGCGTGCTGCCGATGACGGAGCTTGCGCGCAACGCCGGCGTTCGGCGCATTATCGTGCCTGAGGATGCGGTCGCGGAAGCGCGGCTCATCCCGGGGATCGACGTATTCGGCATTCGATCGTTGGCGGATTGGGTAGGCGGATTCCTCGACGATCGAGAGCCGGTTTCATCGGACGCGCACGCCGCCGGTTCCGCCCGATTCGGCTCGACGATCGATGGTCCGGAAGGCGAGCTCGACCTCGCCGACGTCGTCGGACAAATGCAAGGGAAGCGCGCGCTCATGATCGCCGCCTCGGGGATGCACAATCTGCTGTTCGTCGGCCCGCCCGGAACGGGCAAGACGATGCTCTGCCGCAGGCTTCCGACGATCATGCCGCCGCTTGCGGAAGAAGAAGCGCTCATGGTCACGAAGATCGTCAGCGTCAGCGGCAAGCTGGGCAACGGACGGGAAGGCTTGATCCGGCGCCGGCCGTTCCGCTCGCCCCATCATTCGATCTCTATGGCCGGACTGATCGGCGGCGGCTCGATGCCGAAGCCGGGGGAAGTGACGCTCGCCCATCACGGCATTCTGTTCCTCGACGAGCTGGCGGAGTTCTCGAGGGCGAGCCTGGAAGCGCTGCGCCAGCCGCTCGAGGATCGGGAAGTGACGATCGGCAGAGCGCGGGGCGTCTGTCGTTTCCCCGCTCGATTCATGTTGGCGGCTTCGATGAACCCCTGCCTCTGCGGATACGCCGGCGGCGCCGAGGACGATCGTCCGTGCACGTGCACCCCCGTAGCGATCGCGAGATATCGGGCTCGCATGTCGGGTCCGCTCGCCGACCGGCTGGACTTGCAGGTCGAGCTGCCGCGCCAAGCCGTACGATTGAACGAACGAAGCGGCTTGTCTTCCGCCGAGGCGCGGGCGATCGTCATGGAGGCCGCGGCGCGCCAACAATCCCGGTACGCGAGGCACGGGATTCGTTGGAACAGCGAATTGCAAGGCGCCTTATTGCACCGGCATGCGACCGCCGCCATGGCGTCCGACGCGGAGCAACTGCTCCAACTCGTCTATGAGCGGCTGGGATTAAGCTATCGCGCGCATGACCGCATCCTGAAGATGTCCCGCACGATCGCCGATCTGGCGGGACGCGAGACGATTCGCTCCGAGGACGTCGCCGAGGCGATCAGCTACCGGTGCTTGGACAAGGACGTCGAGACGGTCGGGTAAGCCGATCTGCGGATTGGCGGATCGGGATTACGACAAAACCACTCCTGATCGGAGTGGTTGAGGACGTTCGGATTACTTGCGCAGGAATTTCTCGCGAATCTGCTCTGCGACGCTTGCCGCCGTGAACCCGTATTCTTGCATGATCCGATCGGCTTTCGCCGAGGCGCCGAACGTGCGGATGCCGATGACGATGCCTTTGCGGCCGACGACGTCTTCCCAGCCGGACGGATAGGCCATCTCGATCGCGACGTTCGACGAGACCGACGGATCGATTACGCCGTTCCGGTAATCTCTCGGTTGTCGTTCGAACAGCTCTCGGCTCGGCATGCTGACGACGCGGACGTTAACGCCTTCTTCCGCGAGCAGGTCGCGAACGGCAAGCGCGAGACTCACTTCGGAGCCGGTCCCGACGATCTGCACGTCCGGACGAAGATTGGCGCGGCCGGAGACGATATACCCGCCGCGCGCGACGCCTTCCTCCGCGAGCTCGCTCGTGCCCGGCAACACGGGCAGGTTCTGTCTCGTCAACGCGAACACGAAAGGTCCTTGTTTCGCTTGCAGCGCGTACTTCCAAGCCGCGGCCGTCTCGTTCGCGTCGGCGGGACGGAACAAGGTCAAGTCCGGAATAAGGCGAAGCGACGGAATATGCTCGATCGGCTGATGGGTCGGTCCGTCTTCGCCGACCGCGATGCTATCGTGCGTGAACACGTAGACGACGGGCAGCTTCATGAGCGCAGATAACCGGATCGCGCCGCGAAGATAATCGCTGAACACGAGGAACGTTCCGCCGTACGCGCGGAGACCGCCGTGCAGCATCATGCCGTTCAGCGCCGCGCCCATCGCGAACTCCCTTACGCCGAACCAGAGGTTGCGGCCCGCGTAGTTGGCGGACGAATAGTTCGCCTGCTTCGTCATCGCCGTCATGTTCGAGCTCGCCAAGTCCGCGGAGCCGCCGACGAGCAGCGGCAGCGTGTCCGCCAAGCCGTTGATCGCCTTGCTCGACGCCGTGCGAGTCGATACTTGCGCGGCAGCATCCTCGAACGTCGGCACTCCCGCTTCCCATCCCGGTGGAAGCTCCCCTCGCATTGCCCGCTCCAGTTGTTCCCCGAGCTCCGGGTACGACTGCTTATAATCTCCGAACAGCTGCAGCCAAGCGGCTTCCGCCACTTCGCCGTTCACTTGCAACTTGGCGAAGTGAGCCTTCACTTCGTCCGGTACATAGAAGTCGGGCTCCAGCGGCCAGCCGAGCGCCTCCTTCGTCAGGCGAAGCTCCTCCTTACCGAGCGGAGAGCCGTGCGTACCGCCATGTCCTCCCTTGCCCGCCTTATTCGGACTGCCGTAGCCGATCGTCGTCTTGATCTCGATGAGCGTCGGCTTCCCGCTCTCCCGCTTAGCCGCGGCGATGGCGCCGGCGATCGCGTCCACGTCGTTCTGATCGTCCACGCGCAAGTATTGCCAGCCGCAAGCCTCGAACCGGCCTTGAACGTTCTCGGAGAACGACATGTTCAGCTCTCCGTCGAGCGAGATGTCGTTCGAATCGTACAGCACGATCAGCTTGCCGAGCTTCAGATGACCGGCCAACGAAGCCGATTCTCCGGATACGCCTTCCATCAGATCTCCGTCGCCGCAGATGACGTACGTATGGTGGTCGACGACCGGATAGCCGTCCCGGTTGAACGCGGCGCCCAGATGCGCCTCCGCCATCGCCATGCCGACGGCCATCGCGAAGCCTTGCCCGAGCGGTCCCGTCGTCGCTTCGACGCCCGGCGTATGTCCGTATTCGGGATGGCCCGGCGTGCGGCTGCCCCATTGGCGGAATTCCTTCAAGTCATCGAGCGTCAAGTCGTAGCCGCTCAGGTGAAGCAAGCTATACAGCAGCATCGAGCCGTGGCCGGCCGACAACACGAACCGGTCTCGGTTGAACCATTCCGGGTTCGCCGGATTGTGCTTCAGTTGGCGCGTCCATAGCGCGTATCCCATAGGAGCGGCGCCCATCGGCATGCCCGGATGCCCCATGTTCGCCTTCTCGACGGCGTCGATCGTAAGCGTCCGGATCGTATTGATGCTTAGTTGCTCTATTGTTTGCGGAATCGATTGCAAAACGGATTGCGTCATCGTATTCATTGCCTCCCAACTAGTAACTTCATGTTGTTCTCAGTATAATGGAGTCGAATGACATACATGAAATCAATATATCGACTAGGAGTCATTAATCGTGTCTATGATTAACTATGAACTATATAAAGTCTTTTACTTAGCCGCCAAGACCGGCAGCCTGACGCAAGCGGCACGTTTACTCTACCTCACCCAGCCTAGCGTCAGCCACGCGATCAAGCAGCTCGAGACGAGTCTGGGCGCGACGCTGTTCTACCGCAACGCCAAAGGCGTCGCGCTCACCCAGGAAGGCGCCGTGTTGTACGCCTACATCGAGCAGGCGCACACGTTCATCGCGCTGGCCGAGGACAAGATGGCCGAATTGAGCAATCTCGAGAGCGGCGAGCTGCGGATCGGAGGCAGCGATTCGCTGTTCAAACATTACTTGCTCCCGTATTTGGAAGCTTACCGCTCGGAGCATCCCGGCATCGCGATCCGTCTCGTGCACGGCACGACGCCGGAGCTGATCGCATCGCTGAAGGAAGGCGCGATCGACCTCGGCGTCGTCCGGCTTCCGCTGGCCGACCCGCAAGTCGAAGTGAAGCCAGGGATAGAGCTGCAAGATTGCTTCGTCGCCGGACCTCAATTCTCGCATTTGACGAACCGCCGCTTATCGATGGAACAACTGCTCGCGCACCCGATCATTCTGTTCTCCCGCAACAGCCGCGCCAGAACGGCGATAACGGAGTTGTTCCGGGACCACGGCCTGGAGCTCACGGCGCAGATCGAAGTCGGCAGCGTCGATCTGCTCCTCGAATTCGCACGCAAAGGTCTCGGCATCTCCTTCGTTACGCGCGAATTCGCCGCGAAGTCGTTGGAGACCGGCGCGTTGTTCGAGATAGAGCTCGACGTGAAGGTGCCTCCTTCGCAGGTCGGATTCATGACGCTCCGCAACATGCCGCTCTCCAAAGCCGCACGGCAGTTCATGGCAACGATTGAATGACAACAAAAAGGCGACGGAGCTTGCTCCGTCGCCTTCTCTTCGATTCGATTACTCTTCGTTCTTGCCGTTTCCACCGACGTCGATCAATTCGAGCAGAGCCGCCGGAATCGCGAATTGCTCGTTGCGGACGCTGATGACCGTTCCGTCCTCCGCGGCGTCGTTCCGGCTCTCCTTGATCTCCTCGATCTCCTTGTGCAAGCGCTCCATCCGTTTGTCGAGAGCCGCGGCGGAATCTGCCGCTTCCTTAAGCTCCTGAAGCAACCGCGGCGGCACGGATTCGTTGTACTTGTAGAAGATTTTGTGCTCCAGGCTCGCCCAGAAATCCATCGCGATCGTCCGAATCTGCACTTCGACGCAGACGTTCTCGCTCCGGTCGGACATGTAGACGGGCACTTCGACGAGCATATGCAAGCTTTGATAGCCGTTCGGCTTCGGATGCAGGATGTAGTCCTTGATCTCGACGATCTTCAGGTCGCTTTGCCGTTGCAGCATGTCGCTGATCCGATAGATGTCGGATACGAACGAGCACGTGATGCGAAGTCCGGCGATATCCTTAATGCTCTCTCGAATGCTCGGCAGGCTGATCTCGCAGCCTTTGCGGCTGATTTTGTTCAAGATGCTCTCGGGCGACTTCAGCCGCGTCTTCGTATGCTCGATCGGATTGTAGTCGTGAAGGAACTGGAACTCTTCCTTCAGGATTTCGATCTTCGTCTCGAACGAGTCGAGCGCGAATTTGTACATCATCATGAACCGGGTGATTTCGTCTTTGAAGCGCTTCAGCTGTTCAAGCGGCATGATGGAATTGTTCAGATGGAATCACCCTTTGCTTCCAAGCTTATTGGCCTAGCAGTATTCTCGTATACGGCGAGTCGATCGGCAGCAAGATGACCGGTTCGTTGTTCAGCGTCGTGACGTAGCTTTGAAGCGTCCGGTAGAAGCTGTAGAACGCAGGATCTTTGCCGTACGATTCGTTATAGATTTTGGCGGCTTCCTGCTCGCCTTCGGCGATAATCTTCTTCGCGTCGGCTTCGGCCTGCGCGATGAGCTCCGTCGCTTGGCGGTCGGCCTTCGAAGTGACTTTGCGGGATTCCTCGTCGCCTTCGGACAAGTAACGGGCGGCGATCGATTGGCGCTCGGAGATCATCCGGTTATAGACGCTCTCCTTGTTCGCTTCCGGAAGATCGGTCCGCTTGATGCGAACGTCGATGACTTCGATGCCGTAATTGTCGCCGCGCAGCGTCTCCGCGACTTCCCGCGTAATCTCGTCGTTCAGGTTGCCCCGCTCGGTGTTCTCGCTAATGATGTCCTCGTAGTTAATCGAAGGTAGCTTCGCGCGAACGGCGTTGTACACCGTTTCGTCGATCCGCTGCATGCCCGCGCTGACCGACTTGGCGGTCTTGAGGAACTGCTCCGGATCTTCGATGCGCCATACCGTGTAGTTGTCCACGATGATCGGCTTCTTGTCTTTGGTCAGTATTTGCGTTTCTTGGCTTCTGTACATCATTTGGTTTTTCGGAAGCACCGATACGCTCTCGATAAACGGAAGCTTGAAGTGCAGGCCCGGATTCTCCGTGACTCTGACCGCTTCTCCGAACTTCAGGACGACTTTGTATTCGCCTTCCTTGACGATGTACATCGACGCGAAGCCGAGAATCGCCAGCACGATTACGCCAACGATCGTTAGAATGCCGCGTTTGTTCATTTCGCAGTCCCTCCTTGCGCCGTGCCCGTCGGCGTCGAAGCGCCGGACGCGCCGGCCGGCGCGTTCGCGTTAGGAGCGGACGTTCCCGTACCGCGCAGCAGCTCGTTGATCGGCAAATATTTAACCGTGTCGCCGCTCGAATCGGAGATGAAAATTTTGGCTTTCGGCAATATTTTCTCCAGCGTCTCGATGATTAACCGGCTTTCGGTAACTTCGGGGTTCTTCGCGTATTCGGAATAGATGGCGTTGAACTGCGCGACGTCGCCCTGCGCGTTCAGAATCCGGGATTTCTTCAACGCTTCCGCGTTCTCGAGCTGCGCTTGCGCTTCGCCGCGAGCCTTCGGAATACGGTCGTTCTCGTACTTGGACGCGTTGTTGATCTTCGTGTTCTTCTCCTCGCGGGCGTTCGTGACTTCGCGGAACGCGTCGGATACGAGACCGTCCGGCGGCTCGATGTCTTGGAACTTGACGCCGACGATCTGCATGCCGGTGTTGTACTTATTTTGCAACTCGATAAGCAGCTCGCGCACCTTCTCCTGAATTTCCGTCTTGCCGTCCGTGATCGCGTAGTCGAGCTTCGTGGAGCCGATGACGGAACGGATCGAGGAGCTCGCGGCGTTGCGCAGGAACTGCTCCGGATTGTCGATGTTGTACAAGTAATCGCGGATGTTGCTGATCTTCCACTGCACGACGGCGTCGGCGGAGACGATATTCTCGTCGCCCGTAATCATGAGCGCCTCCTGCTCGTTCGGGGTCACGATATCGCCGCGTTGGGTGTAGCCGATCGTAATGACCTGCGTCAGCTCGGCGGGCACCTTCACGACTTGCTGAATCGGATAAGGCCATTTGAAGTGCAAGCCTGCCGTCGTCTCCTCCGTGTACTTGCCGAAAGTGAGTATCGCGGCCCTCTCTTGCTCCTGCACCGTGTAGAACGACGAATACCCGAGCAGCACGAGAACGAGCGCTCCGACGCCGATCAAGATTTTCTTGATCAAGCCGGGCGGAATTTCCACTTGATTCGGTCTTTGGGGCTTACGACCGATGTCGATCACATCCATGCGATGAATTGCCTCCTTCGTAAGATAGAAACGATTACCATTGCCTACGATGGTTCATACGGAATTGCGGGCGATTCGGTTTCATTCGGTTCGGAAAACGAGTAGGAGAATTGTCGGATAATGTCGCGGGGAATGGGGGTCTTAGGGAGAGGGAAAGTCGATCGGGCAGCGCTAAAAAGCACCCGGAACGTGCTTCAAATCGCTTACGGTGCCGTCCGAACGAAAAGTAACGGCCACCGCGTCGCAGCGGACTGACGTATCCTTCCCGGCTTGGCGCTTCATCAAGTAGTACGCGGCGACTTCCCGGACTTGACGGCGCTTCCGATCGGTAATGGCCTCGATGGCGGTGCCGAAGCGAGTCGGATTCGTGCGCGAACGCACTTCCACGAACACGAGCGTACCGCCGTCGTCTGCGATCAGATCGATCTCCCCGAAGCGGCAGCGCCAATTCCTCTCGAGCATGCGATAGCCGAGCCGCGTCAGGTAATCCGCGGCCGCGGCTTCGCCCATGCGTCCTACCGCCGCGCGATCGACCGAGGACCGAGCATGTCTGGCGCGCGAAGATGGTTCCCGTTCGTTCATCTCTCCCGCCTCCTCGCGTTCGTCGTAATCGGTAAGTGCGTGTAATAGCTTAATCTCGAGATGACGCCTTCTTATCGGAACGGTAGACGAAGCTGAGCACTTCGGCGACGAGCTTATACAGCTCCGGCGGAATTTCCTGTTCGAGATCGAGCTTGGACAGTACCTCGACGAGAGACGAATCTTCCTGAATCGGGACGCCGTTCTCTTGCGCGCGTCGCAGGATCTCGTCCGCGATGACGCCCTGCCCCTTGGCGACGATGACGGGGGCGGTGCGCTGTTCGGGCATGTACTTGAGGGCGACCGCTTTCTTGGGCAGCGTTCTCTGCTGCGCGCTCTGATCGTTCATGCGCGGAAGTCAACTCCCTTGTAAGGCTTCGCCGCGTAAGCGCCAGCCGGAGCGGCCCGTTCCGGCGCCGCTGCGCCTCCGGATGTATCCGAGCCCGATCCGGATCTCCACTCCGGCAGCGGCGAAGTCGTGAACGAAGAGAGCTGGAAGCCCGCGTCGGCCATCCCCGCGCTCAGCTCGTCCCTCGCTTGCTCGATCATGCCGGACAAGCCCGGATGGTCGCATAGCAGCCTCAGGGAGACGATCTTGTCGACGACCTGAACGTCGACGACCGTGTCTCCGAGATGGCGCATGCGCAGATCGAACAGCAGCCTGCAGTTGTCCGCGTCCCACTCCCCGCGACGATTGCGGCGCGACTGGACATGAACCGTAGCCGTCGTCTCCCCGTCGCCGTTCTTCATCGGCACGAACATCGTCATATGGCTGAGCGGCGCGTTCGGGTTGCGATCGGACGTGAGCAGCAGTTGCTGGCCGGTCACCTGGTTGGCCAGATTCTGCGCCGCCTCCCGCAGCGCCGGAGGCGCGTCCTCGCGCGTCGCGAGGGCGAGTAGCGCGCTCTTGAGCGAATCCGCGGCCGGCCGCGGCTCTTGCCCGGGCGAGGAACTGTCCGCGCCCGGAAATGGCGGCGCGCCGGCGCCCGTTCCGGCGTCGTGCAGCAGCTTATGCTCGTGCCCGGCGCCGAGCCATTGCAGGAAGCGGCCGATCCACGCCGCTTCTAGTTTGGGCGCAGCCGGCTGCGCTCCGGCCGGCGCAGGCGCGTTGCCGCGGGGCTCGTCCGCCCCCGCGGCCAGAGCGCGCACCGCATCGCCGCGCGGCGCGCCCTCCGGCGCTGCCTGCGGCAGCGCCGCCGCTTGCGGGCGGGCGGCATCCGCCGCAACGCCCGCCGCGCTCTGCCGCGGCGCGGCGACGCCTGTAGCGTCCGCCGCGCGAGCGTTGTCGGCGCGCGGAGCCGCTGCGCGCGCGCCATCTTCTTCGGCCGCCGAGCTTGCGGCGGCCTGCCCTTGCGCGGCCCCGGCGGATGCCCGGGACGCGTCCGCGTTCGCGCCGGCCGGGGCATTGCCGCCGACCGGGCGCGCGAGCTCTGCCGCAGCCGCTGCCGCGCGGCTCGGCGCAGGCTCGCCTTGGCCGGCGGCGGGCTTCGCCTCGCCGGACAGCTGCGCTTCGCCTTCGGCGACGAGCGCCGCGCCTTGCGCGAGCAGTTGCTGCAGCCGCTGGCCGATAGCGACTGCGTCTTTGCCGGCCGCGCCGGCCTTCGGTCCGCCTTCGCCGCTCAGCCATTTGGCGACCGCCGTCTCCAGCTCCGCCAGTCCTTCGCCAAGCGGCTGCCCGAACAACGCCTGCCTCAGCGAGGCAAGCGTCGTCTCCGTCGGCTGCAAGCCGCGCCGGAACGCCACGTCCGCCGCCCCCATCCACGACTGCGCGTCGACGCCGGCCGGCTTCATGCCCATCGCGTTATTGAAGTAAGACGCCGTCTCCTTCGAGATCGGATAGCCGTCGCGCTTCAACCCGCGCAGCACTTCCATTCCCGCCTTCGGTTCGGCGAACCCGAACGACTTGAGCGCATCCTTGAGCACCTCGTCAGGCATCGCGTCGGTCGCGTCCGCCAACGTCTTCAGCATCGGCAATCCTCCGCCGGAACCCGGCTGCACCTGAAGCAGCATGCTGCGGCCGACCGGCATCTCGCCCTCCAACTTGGCGCGCACCTGCATGCCGTTAATATTCAGCAAGCCCTCTTGGTTGTCCAGCAGCTCCAGCAGGACGCCGCGCACGATTTGGCCGATCCGCAGCTCGAGCGCGCGGGCATTATCCGCCGACGGCTGCGCGTCGCCGAGCAGCGCCCGGGCGATCAATCCGATGTTCATGCTCATGCCGATTCCTCCCGCAGCAACGTTCCTATACCTCTATGTATCGGCATTCGCCCGAAGAGAGATGAATGAACAATCTCTCATCCTTCATTCGCGACCGTTCCCTCGTTACCTTGGAACCATCTCGCGATCCTTCACCCGACGCTCTCCCCCGCCCTAGAACAACACCTGCTGCTCCGCGAGAATGTTCCCGAGGAAGCTTCTTCTATGCAGCGGCGTCGGACCAAGCGCCGCGATCGCTTCGCGGTGCGTCTTCGTCGCGTAGCCTTTATGGCCCGCGATGCCGTAACCCGGATACAACTGCTCCCATACGTCCGTGCATAGCCGATCTCTCGTCACCTTGGCGATGATCGATGCCGCCGCTATCGATTGGCTGAGCGCGTCGCCCTTAATAATCGCCGTCTGCGGCACGTCCATCTCCACCGTCTCCGCGTCGACGAGCAAGTGCTCCGGCGCGACGCCGAGTCCCAAGACCGCGCGCTTCATCGCCAGACGCGACGCTTGCCGGATGTTGATCTCGTCGATGACGGACGCTTCGATTCGCGCCGCCGACCAGGCGATTGCTTCCGCGACGATCCGGTCGTACAGCATGTCCCTTTTCTTCTCGCTGAGCTGCTTCGAATCGTTCACGTCCTCGAGCACGAGCCCGACGGGCAAGATGACCGCGGCCGCCACGACGTCCCCGAACAAGCAGCCTCTTCCGACCTCGTCCACGCCGACAACCGCCGTAAGCCCTTGCGCCCACAACTCCGACTCGAACGCGAGCCGATTAATCGGCGTTTCTTCCGCGCCGTTAGCCTCGATCCGATCTTCTGCTTTCCTTGTTCTTCCCAACGTCCCGTTCCTCCCGCTCCCGTAACCTTGCTTAAGACTCTTGCGCACCCGAATCGAGGAACCTTGCGCGCAGCTGCGCCGTCGGCAACGGACAGCTATCCGCCTGTCCGAACCAGCGGTACCGCCGCCTCGCGACATAATCGTATGCCGCGTCCCGCAACCTTCTCGGTACCGCCCTCAACCCGTACAGCAACCGCCACTTCCCGCCCAGCTTGCGCGCGACGCGCAGCGCCGCCGTCGACTTCGTATAATAACGTCCCTCTTCGATCAAGACGAACGTACTCAAGCCTTCCTCGGACAACCCGCCCTCCCGGAGCAGGCGCTTCCCTACGGGCGATTGCAGCGACGCGAACCGGAACGTCCCGGCAGCGTCTCGCGCGATAATCCATTGCGATAACTTGTTGCACATGCCGCAATCCCCGTCGATCAGCACGATGACGCCGGTGATGTCATGGCTTGCGTTGTCATGGCTCTTCGCGCCTACCTTACTTTTGCCATTCACTCTGCCCACGTCATTGCCCTGCGCTCCAGCACTGTAAATCTCCATGCCGATCACCGCCCTTACGTCTCATTGTACCACGCTCAGCCGGCTTCCTCGACGACTTTCGCCCCTTCCGCGAACGAAAATAAAAAACCGCCGGGCCAACGCGTCATCACGCGTCGCCCGACGGTCCATCGAATCTGAATCTAGTTTCCCGGTGCAGAACCCGGCTCGTCGTCCGGCAATTCCAGCGTCATCCGGCCTAGTTTGCCCGCTCGCAAATCGCGCAGCAGCATGCCCGAGGCTTTCTCGTAATCGACATGGCCGCCGCCCGTCAGACAGCCTCTGCGGCGCCCGATCTGCTCGAGCACGTCGACCGCGGACTGCATGTCGGGCAACTGCGACGGCAGGTCGGTAAGACCGTAACGTTCCGACAGCACAGAGCCGTAATTCGCGACAAGGTCCCGCAGCACGAAACACGCTACCTCGTCGATATGGAGCACGTCTTCTTTGATCGCGCCCGTGGCGGCCAAGCGGAATCCGGCGATCGGATCGTCGAATTTCGGCCAGAGAATACCCGGCGTATCAAGCAGCTCCAGCTCTCCTCCGGTTTTGATCCATTGCTGGCCTTTCGTGACGCCCGGACGGTCGCCCGTGATCGCGATGTTGCGGCCCGCGATGCGGTTGATGAGCGTGGACTTGCCGACGTTCGGAATGCCGACGATCAGCGCGCGAAGCGGTCTCGGCTTCATGCCCTTATCGATCTGTCGCTGGATCTTCTCGCGAAGCAGCTCCTTCGCTTTTCCCGCGATTTCCTTCACTCCCGTGCCGGAATTCGCGTCGATCGCCAGCGTCGCATGGCCTCTATCCCGGAAATACCGGCTCCATTCAACCGTCTTCTCGGGATCGGCCAAGTCCGCTTTGTTCAGCAGAATAAGTCTCGGCTTCGAGCCCGTAATCTCGTCGATCATCGGGTTGCGGCTCGCTTGCGGAATGCGCGCGTCCAGCAGCTCCATGACGACGTCGATCAATTTGAGCTTTTCTTCGATTTGACGTTTGGCCCGGGTCATATGACCCGGAAACCATTGTATCGTCATCTTGATTCCCCGTTCGATTGCGTAATGTCCGAGCTCCCGATTCCCGCTTAGTGCTTAACGAAGTGGAAATCCCCGAGCGGCCAGAACACGAGATCCGCGCGTCCGACGATGCGGTCCATCGGAATATATCCGATCATGCGGCTGTCTTCGCTGTTCGAGCGATTGTCTCCCATGACGAATAGCGTGCCTTCCGGCACTTTGCCGTCCGGGTACGAGTTGTTCGGGAAGTTGCTGTTCGGCTTGTCTCGGTTGTATAACTGATTCTGCGCATGTTCGGTCTCATATGCCTCTTCGAGATAGGATTCCTCAATCGGCTGACCGTTTATGTAGATCGTATCGCCCGCCACCTTGACCGTATCTCCCGGCACTCCGATGACGCGCTTGATGAAGTCGCGGCCTTCTTCAGGCACGTGGAACACGATAACCTCGCCGCGCTTCGGCTTGCGAATGTCGTATATGATTTTGTTGACGATAATGCGCTCCCGATCCTTGAAGTTCGGCTGCATCGACGGTCCGTCCACGATGAACGGGCTGACCAGGAACCAACGAATGACGAACACGAGCAAGCCGGCGATCGCCAGCGCTTTGATCCATTCGAAAATTTCGTTGCTCGCCTTGGCGTTGCCGGGCTTCGTCGGCGCGCCCGCGTTGTCCGCGTCGCTTCCCGTCTCCGGCCCTTCCGTCCTTTCGTCGATCGAGATCATCGGACGCTGCGACGACGCCGGATCGTTGTCCGATGATTGGCCCGGTTGCGTGGCCTGCTCGTCCGGTTTGGCATTGTGCTGATCCATTCGTTATCGCCTCGATTCTTCTAGAAGAAAATGCAAAAAGGGAGACTTGAACATCGCCAAGCCCCCCTTTGACGCCATTATCGAATTTCTTTGATACGCGCTGCTTTACCGCGCAGGTTGCGCAGGTAGTACAGTTTCGCGCGGCGAACTTTACCGCGGCGAGCCACTTCGATCTTCTCGAGACGCGGGGAATGTACCGGGAAAGCACGTTCGACGCCGACGCCGTAAGAGATCTTGCGGACCGTGAAAGTTTCGCTGATTCCGCCGCCGCGACGTTTGATTACAACGCCTTCGAACAGCTGGACGCGCTCACGGGAACCCTCGACGACTTTCACGTGTACTTTCAGCGTATCGCCAGGACGGAAGTTAGGCACGTCTTTGCGAAGCTGCTCTTGCGTGATCGCTTGAATAAGGTTACTCATGGGGTCTTCACTCCTTCCATAACAGACGTTCGTACCCCGCTCCCCGAATGCTCTCATTCGGATCATGGCGTGCAGAGGACCGTCCTACGTAACAAACAGAACAACATTTGAAATTCTATCATAAACGAGGCCAAAAAACAACCTGAAGTTTATTCGCCGTCCGCTTCCGCGCGGGCTCGTTCCGCTTCCAGCCAGCGTCGTTCCTCCGCCGTCAGCTCTGCCGCGTCGAGCAGCTCCGGTCGTCGCGCGAGCGTGCGCGACAGCGATTGCCGCCGGCGCCACTTCCCGATCTCCGCATGGTGGCCGGATAGCAGCGCATCGGGCACCTTCCATCCGCGAAACTCCGCGGGTCGCGTATAGTGCGGATATTCGAGCAACCCGTCACTGAACGAATCGGTAACGGCCGAGGTCTCGTTGCCGAGGACGCCAGGAAGCAGACGTACGACCGCGTCGATGACGACCATCGCCGGCAGCTCGCCGCCCGTCAGCACGTAATCGCCGATCGACAGCTCGTCCGTCACGAGATGCTCGCGGATACGCTCGTCATACCCTTCGTAATGGCCGCAGACGAAGATCAGATGGTCTTCTTCGGACAGCTCGCGCGCTTTGCGCTGCGACAGCGGCTCGCCCTGGGGGCACATGAGGATGATGCGAGGCGGTTTGGCCGCATCGCCTTCGCCCGAAGCCGATCGTTCCGCCACGACGTGCTCCGCGGCGCCGAAGATCGGTTCCGCCTTCAGCACCATGCCTCCGCCGCCGCCGTAAGGCATATCGTCTACGGTGTTATGCTTATTGTTCGAGAAATCGCGGAAATTCACCGTGTTCAGCGACACGATGCCCTTGTCCCGCGCCTTGCCCAGAATGCTCGTCCCGAACACGCCGACGAACATCTCCGGGAATAACGTCAATACGTCGATACGCATTCGTTACAGCAGCCCTTCCATCAGATGCACTTTCACTTTGCGCGCGGAGATGTCCACGTCCAGCACGACGTCGTCGATGACCGGAAGCAGCAACTCCTTGCCCTTCGCCATCTTGACGACCCAGATGTCGTTCGCTCCGGGCGACATCGTGTCCGTAATCGTGCCGAGCGTCTCGCCGTCCTCGGTGACGACCTCGCAGCCGATGATGTCGCGAACGTAATATTCGCCCTCTTCGAGCGGAACCCGGTCGGCTTCGGACACTTTAAGCTCCCAGCCTTTGTACTTTTCGACCACGTTAATATCGTCGAAGCCTTTAAGCTTTAGCACGTACATTTTTTTCTGCTCGCGCGAGGAGACGACCTCGACGCCGAGGGGATCGCCGGATTCCGGCGGATGAAGCATAAGCTTGGTGCCCGGCTTGAATCGTACCTCCGGGAAGTCCGTCTGCGGCCATACTTTCACTTCGCCGCGGATGCCGTGCGTGTTGACGATTTTGCCGACGTTCAGCAAGCGCTCTTCCGACAATGGAAGCAGCTCCTTTCGGGAAAAAAACTTCAGCTTTTATCATAGCGTACGCCCGTTATTCCCGCAAATCGAAAAAAAAAGAACCGGACCGCATCGCTGCGCCCGGTTCCGCCGTTATTCAGAAACAATATCCACGATGACGCGCTTCCGCTCCTTAACGGCGGCGGAAGAGACGACCGTGCGTACCGCTTTCGCGATCCGCCCCTGCTTGCCGATTACTTTGCCGACATCGTCGGGATGAACGGAAAGCTCGTACACCAGGCCTCTCGCGTCTTCCTTGACCTGAATTTGCACGTCTTCCGGATGATCCACGAGTGCTCGGGCGATGACCCGAATCAATTGTTCCATGGTTCAACCCTCCGGTATTAGGACGATTACTTCTGGAGCTTGGATTCGTGGAATTTCTTCATGACGCCGGCTTTGCTCAGCAGGTTGCGAACGGTATCGGACGCTTGCGCGCCGTTTTGCAGCCATTTAAGCGCTTTTTCCTCGTCGATTTGCACTTGCGCTGGCGCAGCGACCGGGTTGTACAAACCGATCTCTTCGATGAAGCGGCCATCGCGCGGCGAACGGGAATCGGATACGACTACGCGGTATACAGGAGCTTTGTGAGCGCCCATACGTTTCAGACGGATACGAACTGCCATGTTAACTTTCACCTCCTTGATATAGTGAATCTTCGTCAGGCTCGAACTAACTCGCCCTTGATGAAATAAAATGGGGAATCGATTCTATGCTTGGTTAGAACGGGAATCTCGGTTTATTCTTGCCGCCGAACATATTCTTCAGCGCGCCCATGCCGCCTTTCGGCTTGCCGTTCGGGCCCATCATGCCGGAAAATTGCTTCATCATCTTCTTCATGTCCTCGAATTGCTTCAGCAGACGGTTGACGTCGGCGACGGTCGTGCCGCTGCCGGCGGCGATCCGCTTGCGTCGGCTGAAGTTGATGATGTCGGGCTTGAGCTTCTCGGCGTGCGTCATCGACTTCGCGATCGCTTCCGTGCGCTTGATCTGCTTCTCGTCGATCTTGAAGTTCGGATTGCTCTTCAGCTTGCCCATGCCGGGCATCATATCGAGAAGCTGCTCGAGCGGACCGAGGTTGCGTACCTGCTCCATCTGCTCGAGGAAGTCGTAGAAGCTGAATTCCGCCGTGCGCATCTTGCGCTCGAGTTCCTTCGCTTTGTCCGCGTCGATGTTCGTCTGCGCCTTCTCGATGAGCGACAGCATGTCGCCCATGCCGAGAATCCGCGAAGCCATCCGGTCGGGATGGAACGCCTCGAGCTGGTCGATCTTCTCGCCCGTGGAAGCAAACTTGATCGGGCATCCGGTGACGGCCTTGACCGACAGCGCGGCGCCGCCGCGCGTGTCGCCGTCGAGCTTCGTCAGCACGACGCCGGTGAGAGCGAGCTGCTCGTGGAAGCTCTTCGCGACGTTGACCGCCTCTTGACCGGTCATCGCGTCGACGACGAGGAGCACTTCGTCGGGATCGACGGCCGCATGAATATCCTTGATCTCCTGCATGAGATCTTCGTCGATCTGCAGGCGGCCCGCCGTATCGATGATCACGTAATCGTGGCCTTCGTCCTTCGCGCGCTGCACGCCTTGCTTCGCGATCTCGACCGGGCTAACCTGATCGCCGAGCGTGAATACCGGCACTTGGATTTGCCCGCCGAGCACCTCGAGCTGCTTGATCGCCGCCGGACGGTAGATGTCGCCCGCTACGAGGAGCGGCTTATGCTTCTGCGATTGCAGCAACTTCGCCAGCTTGCCTGTCAGGGTCGTCTTGCCCGCGCCCTGCAGACCGGCCATCAGGATAACCGTGGGAGGCTTGTTCGCCTTCGCGAGCTTCGCTTGTTCGCCGCCCATGAGCTCGGTCAGCTCTTTGTTGACGATGTCGATGATGACCATGCCCGGGGTGAAGCTCTTCACCACTTCTTGGCCGATCGCGCGCTCCTTCACCTTGGCGATGAAATCTTTGACGACCTTGAAGTTCACGTCCGCTTCGAGAAGCGCCAAGCGAACTTCTCGCATCGCTTCGTTAACGTCGTCCTCCGTGACCTTGCCTCGGCCCTTCAGCTTGCCGAATACGTTCTGGAGTCTCGTTGATAATCCTTCGAACGCCATATTCCCATCCCCCCTTCGGAACGGATACTTGCCTTGCCTATGCTTCTGCTCTCCTGAGCATATTGATCGTTTGTTGAATGTCCTCGCGGGCTTGCGGCTGCAGTCCGGTTATCTGTCGCTCGAGCTTGTCGAGCCCGGCTTGGAGTTGATCGTGCCTGGCGGCTAGCCCCAGCTTCGATTCGTAATCCTCCAACGCTTGCTCCGCCCGCTTCAGATGCTCGTACACCGCTTGGCGGCTAATGTCGAAGTCCGCGGCGATCTCGCCGAGCGAGTAATCGTCTTGGAAGTAACATTTCAGGAACGTCTGCTGCTTCTCCGTCAATAACGGTCCGTAAAAATCGAACAGCACGTTCATGCGGTTCGTCTTCTCCAGCGCGTTCTGTCCGTGCACGTCGGCTGCCCCTTTCGTTATTGCCAGTCAAGGCAAATACCTTTACAGCCCAACCACGTTCTTAATCATACGCAAACGCCAAAAGGATGTCAAGGTGTTTTCCTTAACATCGCAAGGATGACGATTCGATTGCTCGCCGGCACCGGTGTTATCGTCACTATCCCTTCGCGTCAGGCGGGATCGTAACGCTTATGCGAATTCCAGCAGCTTCTGACGTAAAGGGATAGTGACCATAAGTGACACCCCCCGATAACGCGTACTTCCGCTAAAAAAAGATACCGAGCGCGCCTACGGCACGTTCGGTATCTTCTTCTATGTTCCTATCAAAGGCCGCTTATTCGGCTTTCTCTTCCCCGCCCGCCGCGTCGCCTTGGACGAGCCCGGCGAACAGCGCGTGCACGAACTGCTCGGCGTCGAACTCCTGCAGGTCGTCCATCTTCTCGCCGAGACCGACGAACTTGACGGGCAGCGACATCTCGTTGCGGATCGCGATGACGATGCCGCCTTTCGCGGTGCCGTCCAGTTTCGTCAATACGAGGCCCGTGACGCCGCTCTTCTCGCCGAACAGCTTCGCCTGCGAGAGCGCGTTCTGGCCGGTCGCCGCGTCGAGCACGAGCAGCGTCTCGTGAGGCGCGCCGGGAATTTCCCGCTGGATGACGCGGTGAATCTTCGCCAGCTCTTCCATCAGGTTCGACTTGTTCTGGAGACGTCCGGCCGTGTCGCAGATAAGCACGTCGACGTTCCGCTGCTTCGCCGCCTGAACCGCGTCGAACATGACCGCGGCCGGGTCGGAGCCCGAATGTTGCTTAATGACGTCGACGCCGACGCGCTCGCCCCATACTTCGAGCTGCTCGATCGCGCCCGCGCGGAACGTGTCGCCCGCGGCCAGCAGCACCTGCTTGCCTTCCTGCTTGTAACGCCATGCCAGCTTGCCGATCGTCGTCGTCTTGCCGACGCCGTTCACGCCGACGAACAGGATGACGGTAATGCCGTTCGGATTGCCGCGCAACCCGGCGTCTTCCCCGCCTCCGCGCAGCATGTCGACCAGCTTCTCCGACAAGATCGGCTGCAGCTCCGCCGGATTTTCGATTTTCCGCTTCTTCACTTCGTCCCGCAGCTCGTCGATGAGCGCCATGACCGTGTTCACGCCGACGTCTGCGCCGATCAGGATCTCTTCCAATTCCTCGAAGAACGCTTCGTCGATCTTCTGGCGGCGCGAGAACAGCTCGGCGACTTTACCGAACGCGTCGCGAGTCTTCGCGAGACCGCCGATGAACTTGCTCGTCACCGCTTCCGTCTTGGAAGAGATCGCTTCCTTCAGCCTTTTAAAAAAACTCATCGCTTGTTTCCTCCAACCCGTCGTTCAATTCGTCGGCGTTATGCCGTGGCGGTCATTTCCTCGGTATCCTCGAGCCTTACGGACACGAGCTTCGATACGCCGCCTTCTTCCATCGTGACGCCGTACAGCACGTCGGCTTCTTCCATCGTCCCTTTGCGGTGGGTAACGACGATGAACTGCGTCGAATCCGAGAACTCCCGCATGTATTGCGCGTAGCGCGATACGTTCGCTTCGTCGAGCGCGGCTTCGACTTCGTCGAGCACGCAGAACGGTACAGGCTTCACGTTCAGTATCGCGAACAGCAGCGCGATCGCCGTCAGGGCGCGTTCGCCGCCGGATAGCAGCTGCAGGTTCTGCAGCTTCTTGCCCGGAGGCTGCGCGACGATGTCGATGCCGGTATCGAGCGGCTTATCCGGCTCGGCGAGCACGAGATCCGCGCGTCCGCCGCCGAACATCCGGGAGAACACGACGACGAAATGCTTGCGAATCTCGGAGAACGTCGTCAGGAACCGCTTCGACATCTCTTCGTCCATCTCTCGGATAATGCCATGCAGCTTCGTCTTCGCCTCGATCAAGTCGTTCTCTTGCTCGGATAGGAACTGATAGCGCTCGAACACGCGCTTGTACTCCTCGATCGCGCCGAGATTGACGTCGCCGAGCGACGCGATCTTGCGCTTCATGTCGCGCACCTCGTGCTGGGTCGACACGACGTCCTCGGGAACCGGATATCTCTCCTTCGCGAGCTCGAAGCCGATCTCGTACTCCTCGGTCAGCTTGCGCAGCAAGTTGTCGAGCTCGACGTCCATCCGGTTGACCGCGATCTCGGCTTGACGCAGCCCTTCCTCGACCGTCCGCAATTTCGAGCGCTGGTCCTTCGTCTCGCTCTCTTTGCGCTCGAGCTCGCGATGCTTGTCCGCGCGGTCCGCGCGGCCCAGATCGATCGTCTCGGTCAGCCGCTTCTTCTCGATGCGAAGCTCGTTCAGGCGTTCCTTCTGCTGGACGAGCTGCTCTTCGTTGCGTGCCGACTCCTCCGCGTTGCCCGCGAGCGCCTCTTGCAGTTGCTTCAGCTCCGCGGACAACCGCGAGAGCTCTGAACGTCCGCGCGCCGATTGCTCTTCGATCGCGCCGCGATCCTGCTCGAGACGCGCGATCGAGATCTTCAGATCGGTCAGCGACGATTGCAGCTCTTCCTTCGCGCTCGCGCTGCGCTTGCGCAGCTCCTCCGCCTCGCGAATGCGCGCCTGAATCTGTTCTTCCTCGAGGACGAGCGCGGCCAACCTGGCGTCCGCTTCCTCGCGGGTGGACGACAGATTGCGGGCTTCGGCGTCGAACGCGGCTTTCTCGCCTGCGAACGCGGCTTGCTGCTCCTCGAGCTGCCGCTCTTCGCTCTTCAGTTGCGACCGCTCCGCGCCGACTTGCTGCTCGTTAAGCCGCTCCTTCTCGCCTTGCTCCCTTAATTGCTCGATATTTTGCGAGACTTGCGCGATCTCCTTCTTCAAGTCGTCGACTTCCGCTCTCGCGGTGCGATGCGCGGCTTCGGTGTCCGCGATCTCGCGAGCCAAGTCGTCCAGCTGACGCTGGCGACCGAGCAAGCTCGACGATTTCTTCTGCTGGCTGCCACCCGTCATGGAGCCGCCCGCATTAACGACGTCGCCTTCCCGCGTAACGACGCGGTACCGGTATTGCAGGCGCGAGGCGATTCGGTTCGCTTGCTCCAGCGTCTCGGAGATGAGCACGTTGCCGAGCATGCTGCCGACGATCGCGGCGTATTGCGGCTCCGAGCCGACGAGTTCCGAAGCGACGCCGATGAAGCCTTCCAGCTGTTCCAGCTGGCGGCGGTCGCTATCCGGCAACGTCCGCGGACGGATGACGTCGAGCGGCAGGAACGTCGCGCGTCCCGATTGCCGTTGCTTCAAGTGGGCGATGGCCGCGCGGGAGCACTTCTCGTCTTCCATGACGATGTGCTGCAACGCGCCGCCGAGCGCCGTCTCGATTGCCGTCTCCAAATGCGCGGGAACGCTGACGAGCTCCGCCACCGCGCCGTGCACGCCGTGCAGGTTGCCTCGCTTGGACGCCTTCAGCACTTCGCGAACGCCGTGCTGGAAGCCGTCGTAGTCGTCCTGCAGCTCCTTGATCGTATCGCGGCGGGAGACGAGCGCCTCGCGTTTCTGGTCGAAACGGCGGACGGCCGCTTGCGCTTCGTCGACTTTCCGTTGCAGCTCGGCCGACCGGGCGCCTTCGGAGACGTACCGGTCGCGCACTTGCTCGAGCGCCGCGGATACGGCCGCGAACCGCTCGTCGAGCCCGACTCGCTTCGCGAGAAGTCCCGCATGCTGCTCCGCCAGTCTCGCTTCGTCCTCGGCGATGCGCGCCATTCTGCGCTCTAGCACTTCGCGCTGGCCTTCGCCGTAACGAATGTCGTTACGCGCTTGCGCCATCGCGTTCAGCGTATCGAACAACTCCGCCTTCAGCTTCTCTTCGGCTTCCGTGCTGCCGTCGGCAAGCGCCAGCTTCTCTTCCTCGGACGCCAGCCTTGCTTGCAGCCCGGCCAGCTCCGCGTCCAGCGCGTCGCGCTTGGCTTTGAATGCCGCGGCTTCCGCGGTCGCTTCCGCATGACGCTCGGAAGCCGACGCGATCGACTGGGCGAGCCCTTCGCGATTGCGCTCCAGGTTCGCCTTGCGTTCCCCGAGCAACTCGCCGTAACCTTCGGACTTCTCGGTCTCTTCGGAGCAATGGAGCAGCTCGTCCTGCAGCTTCGCCAACACTTCCTCCGAGCGCTGAAGCGCGAGCCGCTCTTCCTCGAGCAGCGCGTCGTGCTTGCTCACGAACGTCGACAACGCCGTCTGCTCCTCGCGGAGCGACGCCAGCCGTTCGTTCGTTTGCGTCCATGAAGAGTGCACGCCCTCGATCTGGTGAACATAGAGCGCGATTTCCTTGTTCTTCAAGTCTTCCTTCAGCAGCTTATACGTTTCCGCCTTCGCCGATTGCTCCTTGAGCGGTTCGATCTGTCCGTCCAGCTCGCTCACGAGGTCGTGGATACGCAGCAGGTTGTTCTCGGTATCTTCGAGCTTCTTCTGCGCTTCCTTCTTGCGGCTCTTGTACTTGACGATGCCCGAAGCTTCCTCGAAGATGCCGCGGCGGTCTTCCGAACGCGTGCTGAGAATTTCCTCGATGCGTCCTTGTCCGATGATCGAATAGGCTTCCCTGCCGATCCCCGTGTCCATGAACAGCTCGGTGATGTCCTTCAGACGGCACGGCTGCTTGTTGATGAGATATTCGCTTTCCCCGTTCCGGTGCACACGACGCGTGACGGTTACTTCGCTGAAGTCGAGAGGGAGCCCCTTGTCGGCGTTGTCCAGCGTCAGCGACACTTCGCCGAAGTTAACCGCCTTCCGAGAATCGCTGCCCGCGAAAATAACGTCCTGCATGTTGCCGCCGCGAAGAGACTTGGCGCTCTGTTCGCCGAGCACCCAGCGGATGCCGTCGGAGATGTTGCTCTTGCCGCTTCCGTTCGGTCCGACGACGGCCGTAATGCCGCGCACGAACTCCAGCTCCGTCCGGTCCGCGAACGACTTAAACCCGGTCAGCTCGATTCTTTTCAAAAACATAAGGATAATTACTCCTCTCGAGTCGGTCGGTCCATGATCTTGCCTCGCCGGCGGTTGCGCCGGTAATAACGCGGTTTTATCGTGTTACTGCTCTCCACGGCACCCGTTTCGGCGAAATAGCGCGGTTTTACCGTGTTACTACACTCCGTGTGACGTGTTTCAGTGAAATAACGAGGTTTTATCGTGTTACTGCGCTTCGCGGGGCGTGTTTCGGCGAAATAGCGCGGTTTTATCGTGTTACTGCGCTCCATGGCACGAGTTTCGGCGAAATAGCGCGGTTTTATCGTGTTACTGCGCTTCGCGGGGCGTGTTTCGGTGAAATAACGCGGTTTTATCGTGTTAGTGCGCTCTGCGTCGCCCGTTTGCGCGAAAGAGCGCGGTTTCGCCGCGTACCTTCACTCGACTTCGCCCGGCGCGGGCTGCCGAAGCACCTGCCGCATCGCTTGGGAAGCCGCTTGTTGCTCCGCTTCCTTCTTCGAGCGACCGGAACCCTTGCCTAGCCGCTGCTTGCCGATGAAGACGACGGCGACGAACTCGCGGTCGTGCGCCGGTCCCCGCTCCTCGACGATCCGGTAATCGAGCGGCCCCATCGCCAGCTGCTGCACCTTCTCCTGAAGCTCCGTCTTGTAGTCCTTGCGCGGCGCTTCCCCGTCTTCCGGCAACTGCGAGAACAAGTGGCTCTCCAGAAACTTGCGAACGGCAACGAGTCCCTGATCCAAGTACAGCGCTCCGACGAACGCTTCGAACGCGTCCGCCAAGAGCGACGGCCGCGTGCGGCCGCCCGTTTGCTCCTCCCCTTTGCCGAGCAGCACGACTTGCCCGAAATCGAGCGCCTCGGCAAAACGGACAAGCGACGGTTCGCAGACGATGCTGGCCCGCAGCTTCGTAAGCTCCCCTTCCGGACGATCCGGATAGCGGCGATACAAATATTCGGACACGGTTAGCTGCAGCACCGCGTCGCCGAGAAATTCCAGCCTCTCGTTGTCCGGCAATCGCGCGCCCCGTTGTTCGTTCACGTAGGACGTGTGCGTGAACGCTTGCTTCAGCAACGCGACATCGCCGAACGTAATCTTCGTCCGTTCCTGCAATCTGTCTATACTTTCGCTCATGTCGTCACCTCGCGTACGTTACTTCCGTGAAGCAAGCGGCGTAAAACAAAACCGACGCAGACGGCATAAGCCGCCTGCGTCGACGTTCACGCGCTCGTTGTACAACTAGTCTTCGTATTTACGCAAGATGATCGTCGCGTTGTGTCCGCCGAAACCGAAAGAGTTCGACAGCGCGATCTTGACGTCGGCTTCGCGAGGCACGTTCGGAACGAAATCGAGATCCAGCTCCGGATCTTGATTGTCCAAGTTCGCGGTCGGCGGGATGACGCCGTTCTGCAGCGTCAAACCGACGATGACGGCTTCTACGCCGCCCGCAGCGCCGAGCAAATGACCGGTCATCGACTTCGTCGAGCTGACCGCCAACTTGTAAGCGTGTTCGCCGAACACTTTCTTGATCGCCGTCGTCTCGGATTTGTCTCCGACGGGCGTCGACGTGCCGTGCGCGTTAATATAATCGATCTCCTCGGGCGCGATGCCCGCGTCCTTGAGCGCTTTGTTCATGCTGCGCGCCGCGCCTTCCGGATCCGGCTCGACCATGTCGTAAGCGTCGCCGCTCATGCCGTAACCGATTACTTCGGCATAGATGCGCGCGCCGCGCGCATTGGCGTGCTCGAGCGACTCGAGCACCATGACGCCGGAGCCTTCGCCCATGACGAAACCGTCGCGGTCGATGTCGAACGGGCGGCTTGCTTTCTCGGGCTCTTCGTTGCGCGTGCTCATCGCTCTCATCGAGCAGAAGCCCGCCATGCCGATCGGACGGATCGTCGCTTCCGCGCCGCCGCAGATCATGACGTCGGCGTCGCCGCGCTGAATCATCTTGAACGAGTCGCCGATCGAGTGAGTGCCCGTCGCGCAAGCCGATACGGCAGCCGTATTCGGTCCTTTCGCGCCGGTAATCATCGAGATCTGGCCGCTGGCCATGTTCGCGATCATCATCGGAATGAAGAACGGGCTAACTCGGCGAGGGCCTTTGTTCATGAGAATCGTATGCTGGTCTTCCCAAGTGCCGAGTCCGCCGATGCCGGAGCCGACGACGACGCCGACTTTCTCGGGATCCGCGTTCTCGCCGATGCGCAGTCCCGCGTCTTCGACGGCCATTTTGCTGGCCGCGACGCCGAACTGGACGAACCGGTCCATCTTGCGCAATTCTTTCTTGTCGATATAGGCGGCCGGATCGAAATCCTTGATCTCCGCCGCGATTTTGGTCGTATATTCGGATGTATCGAAAGCTTCAATCTGGCTAATGCCTGATTTGCCGGCTAATAGGTTGTTCCATAACGTTGGTAAATCGGATCCGAGAGACGTAACGACTCCCATACCGGTAACCACGACGCGGTGCTTCAAACAGATTCACCTCTTCAGGGTATTTCGCTCGTCTACTCGCTTACGAGAATAGACGCTTGAATGTGGAGAAGTCCCGTTAGGATAACGGGACCCGATCGATCATTACGCATGAGATGATATGTATTTAACGACTTCTCCCACCGTTGTGATCTTCTCTGCATCCTCGTCTGAAATCTCCAAGTCGAATTCGTCTTCGAGTTCCATTACGAGTTCTACCACATCGAGAGAGTCAGCGCCTAAGTCGTCTTTGAAGGATGCTTCGGCGGTTACTTCCGCCTCTTCAACACCCAGGCGTTCGATAACGATGCGTTTCACGCGATCATAAACATCGGACATCCGGTTCACCTCCCTTAACGTATTATAAGTGATACATGGACAAAAAGCCAGCACGCTCTCGCGCTGAACCGCGCGAACCGTAAGGCAAAAGCAAGCTCCACGCTATCGCGCATCGACACCGCCTGCGCGCCCCTCCGGGAACCGTGAGTCTTACGTCTTACATATACATTCCGCCGTCGACGTGTATCGTCTGGCCGGTCATGTACGATGCCGCGTCAGAAGCCAAGTAGACGACGGCGGCCGCGATATCCTCCGGACGGCCGAGACGGCCGAGCGGAATGTCGCCCGCGATCTTGTTCTTCGCCTCTTCCGGCAGCTTGTCGGTCATGTCCGACACGATGAAGCCCGGCGCGACGGCGTTCACGGTAATGCCCCGCGATGCCAACTCCTTGGCGGCGGACTTCGTCAATCCGATGACGCCCGCTTTGGCGGCGACGTAGTTCGCCTGCCCGGCGTTGCCGAGCACGCCGACGACGGACGAAATGTTGATGATGCGTCCCGAACGCTGCTTCATCATCGGCCGCGTCACGGCTTTCAGACCGTTGAACACGCCTTTGAGGTTCGTCTCGATGACGTCGTCGAAATCTTCTTCCTTCATGCGCATGATTAGGTTGTCACGGGTAATGCCGGCGTTATTCACGAGAATGTCCAGCTTGCCGAACGCTTCGAGCGCCTTGGCCGTCATCTCTTCGAATTCCGCCGTCTTGCCGACGTTCGCCTTGATCATGATCGCCTTGCGTCCGAGCGCTTCGATCGCCTTCACGGTTTCCGCCGCGGCCGCTTCGCTGCCGGAATAGTTGACCGCGACGTCCGCTCCCGCTTCCGCGAGCCCGATCGCGATCGCGCGGCCGATGCCGCGGGAAGCTCCGGTGACGAGCGCGCTCTTGCCGCTCAAGTCCCACATTGCCATCGTCCCTTCACCCTCTCCTCCATCGTCGCCTCGCGGCGCCTGGCCTAGCTTCGCTTATTGCGCGATCGCGCCCGCTGCCGCCGCGGCCGTATTGACCGACACGACTTGAACGGACTTGTCGACTTTCTTGATCAAGCCGGCGAGCACCGTGCCCGAGCCGATCTCGACGAACGTGTCGACGCCTTCCGCGATCAGGAACTTGATCGTGTCTTCCCATTGCACGGGCGATACGACCTGCTCCACGAGTAAGCCGCGCAGCTCGTCGCCGCTTGTGACCGGCTTCGCGTGCACGTTCGCCACGACCGGTACCGAAGCGTCGCCGAACGCGACCTTCACCAGCTCCGCCGACAGCTTGTCCGCCGCCGGGCGCATCAGGCTGGAGTGGAACGGTCCGCTCACCTCGAGCGGAATGACGCGCTTCGCGCCGGCTTCCTTGCCGCGGGCTACGACTTCCGCAACGCCTTCCGCGGAGCCGGATACGACGATCTGCCCCGGGCAGTTGACGTTCGCCAGTTCGACGACGCCCGCTCCTGCAGTAATGTCCGCGCACAGCGCCGCGAGAGCATCGCGCTCCGCGCCGAGCACGGCCGCCATCGCGCCTTGCCCGCTAGGCACCGCTTGCTCCATGAATTGCCCGCGAGCGCGGACGAGCCGGATCGCGTCCTCGAACGCGAGCACGCCGGCCGCGACGAGCGCGCTGTATTCGCCGAGCGAATGTCCCGCGACGTAGTCCGGCTTCACGCCTTGCGAGCGGTAAGCTTCCAGCAGAGCCACGCTCGTCGCGAGCAGCGCCGGCTGCGTGTTCGCCGTCTGGCGAAGCTCCTCTTCCGGACCTTCGAAGCTCAGCTTGCTGATCGGGAAGCCGAGCGCCGCGTCCGCGCGTTCGTAGATGTCGCGGGCTTCCGCGTTGCTCTCGTAGGCGTCCCGTCCCATGCCGACCGCTTGCGCGCCTTGGCCGGGAAACACGAATGCGATTTTACCCAAGCTAGATTCCCCCTACCAGATCATTACGGACGCGCCCCACGTCAATCCGCCGCCGAAGCCGACGAAGACGAGACGATCGCCCTCCTTGATTCTGCCTTCCTCTACGGCTTCCGCCAGCGCGACCGGAATCGACGCGGCGGACATGTTGCCGTACTTGTCGATATTAACCATGCACTTGTCTCTCGTCAGATTCAGACGATCGAGCGCGGATTGAATGATGCGGATGTTCGCTTGGTGCGGAATGAGAAGATCGATGTCTTCCTTCCCGAGGCCGGCTTTGGCCAGCGCCTCTTCCGCCGCGCCGCCCATGATGCGGACGGCGAATTTGAACACCTCGCGGCCGTTCATCTCGATGAAGTGCCGGCGATCGGCAACCGATTGCTCCGTGGAAGGAAGACGGGAACCTCCGCCGCAGATGCGCAGCAGCTCGCCGCCGGATCCGTCCGCGCCGAGTTCGAACGACTTGAAGCCGCGTCCTTCCGGAACTTCGCCTAGCACGACGGCTCCGGCTCCGTCGCCGAACAGAATGCACGTATTGCGGTCGTTATAGTCCGTAATTCGCGACAGGGACTCCGCCCCGACGACGAGAACGTGCTTGTACATGCCCATTTTAATGAATCCGGTTGCATTCGCTAGCGCATATATGAATCCGGAGCAAGCCGCGGACAGGTCGTAAGCGGCCGCTCGTTTGGCTCCCAGCTTCTCTTGAAGCAGGCAAGCCGTCGAAGGGAAGAACATGTCGGGCGTTATCGTCGCGACGATGATCAGGTCGATGTCCGCCGCCGTCAAGCCGGCCGCGGCGATTGCCCGCACCGACGCTTCGTAAGCCAAGTCGGACGTCGCCTGCCCTTCGGAGACGATCCTTCTTTCCTTGATTCCGGTCATCGTGACGATCCATTCGTCGTTCGTTTCTACGATCTGTTCCAGTTGCGCGTTCGTCAGCCGGTTGTCGGGCACGTACTTGCCCGTGCCGAGAATGCCCACGGATAGGTCTTTCATGCGCGTTCGTCTCGCTTTCCGCTGAATTCTTCGGATAATGCCGCGATCAGGCCGTTGCCGATCGCCGTGCGCGTATGACGGATGGCCGTCTTCATCGCCTTGGCGTCCGACGAACCGTGGCCTTTCACGACAAGGCCGTTAACGCCGAGAAGCGGCGCCCCGTTATACTCGTTGTAATCCATCCGGTCTCTGACCCGGCGGAAGCTCGGCTTCAAGATCGCCGCGGCGAGCTTCGACTTCCAGGACGACGTCAGCTCTTCCCGCAGCAACGAGAAGATTGTCGTCGCGGCGCCTTCGAACGCCTTCAGCATAATGTTGCCGGAGAAACCGTCGCAGACGATGACGTCGCAAGCGCGGCTGAGCACGTCGCGCGCTTCGATATTGCCGACGAAATTGATCGGCGCTTGACTAAGCAGGTCGAACGCCGCCTTCGTCAGCTCGTTGCCCTTCGCTTGCTCCGTGCCGACGTTCAGCAGCCCGATGCGCGGCCGCTTCAAGCCGTGCACCTTTTCCCTATAGATTGTCCCCATCAACGCGTATTGTAACAAGTGTTCCGGCTTCGCGTCCATATTCGCGCCCATATCGAGCGCGAGCACGCCGACGTTGTCGGTAGACGGGAACATCGGGGATAGCGCCGGACGATCGATGCCGTTCATCCGTCCGAGCACGAGCAGGCCGACCGCCATGAGCGCGCCCGTATTGCCGGCGGAGATCATCGCGTCCGCCTTGCCTTCCTTCACGAGGCGGCCGGCGACGACCATCGACGAATTCGTCTTGCGTCTGACCGCTCTAACCGGCTCGTCGCCCGTCTCGATGACTTCCTCGGCCGGCTCTACCGTCACGTTGGACGGCGGATTCGATCCGAGCAGCGGGGTCAGCGCCTCCGGCTTGCCTACAAGAATAAATTGGGTGTCCGGCCATTCGGCCGCGGCCGTAAGAGCGCTCTCGACTTGCGCCCTGGGGGCGTGGTCGCCGCCCATCGCATCTATCGCAATCCGCAATGCAGGTCACTCCTCTTATGTTTTCGATTCCCCCGCGGATCGGTATATAACGAAATTCCCTTGGAATACCATTTCTTCGCCGACGTAAGTGAATACGTCTACTTTGGCCTTCTGTCCGCCGCTCGATCTCACGTACGCCTTCGCGATGCACTTCTCCCCGAGCTTGACCGAACGGACGAAGCGAATGTCGGCGGAAGCCGTCAGCGCGATCTCGTCGTTGATGACCGCCACGGCCAGCGAATTCGCCTGCGCGAATACGTGATGGCCCCTGGCGATGCCGCTGCGGGAGAATACGTGCTCTTCGTTCATCTCGAACAGCGAGATACCGCTCTTGTCGAGCTGCAGGTCGACGATATCGCCGATCACCTCGTGAAGAGGCAACGACCGGACGGAGTCGTGCGATCGCTCGGCCATCAGCTTCAGTCTTTCCCGAAGCTCGGGTATGGCGAGCTCTAGCCGGTCTAATCGAATCGTTTGGATGCTGACCTTCAGCAGCCTTGTCAGCTCCCGGTCGGTGAGGAACGGGTTATCGTCCAGCAGCCGGCTAAGCTCCTGGTGACGCTGTCGTTTCGGAAGCCGTTCCAACGCTCACCACCGCTTTCCATTATGTATAGCTTCTAATACCTGGTGCCAAAAAGAGTATAAAGAAAAACGCGCCCGGTTGCAACGAGGAGATCGCCTTCCCGCCCATTATGGGCCGGTAACGTTTTCTCCGCCGCCGCTCCTGACGCGCTTAAGCATTATTGCTTGATGACTTCGCGAGCTTTGTACGTACCGCATACTTTGCAAACGCGGTGCGCCAATTTTTGTTCGCCGCAGTTATCGCATTTCACCATGCCCGGAACGACCAATTTGAAGTGCGTCCGACGCTTGTTTTTGCGGGATTTAGATGTTTTTCCAAAAGGTACTGCCATTGTTCCCACCTCCTTATCAGAGTCCTGAGCTTACGACTACTCTTGCTGGGGTTTAAACCAATCTTGTAGCGCCGCGAGACGGGGATCGATCTTCTCCGTGTTGCAGCCGCACGATTGTTCATTTCGATTCGCACCGCATTCCGGGCACAGCCCTTGGCAATCTTCCTTGCACAGGGGCGCGTACGGCAATTGGACGATCAGCTCCTGGGCCAAGAAAGGCGCAAGGTCGATCCGATCGGTCGCCGCTACCGGAATGGCTTCGTCTTCCTCATCGAACTCGGCTTCCGGATCCTCGACGATCTTGTACTGTTCGTCGAACGATAGGACGAACCGCTTCTCCGCCTGATCCAAACAGCGCGAGCATTGCAGGCGTACGTTGCAGGAGAGCTGTCCGTTGACGAATATGATGTCGTCAGCGGGCTGCGCGGTCAGCTTGAACTCGAGCGGGCCGAGCGGAACGTAATCCGCGTTGCCGCGCAAGATGTCCGCCGCGTCGAGCGTCCCTTGCAGTTGAACCGGCAATTGCCGGGCTACGAGCTCTTGTACGTTAAGCAACAATGTTATCACTCCAAACAAACAAAAATTATTATATCGAGTTTCCCGTACTTTTGTCAACAATTTCAGCGCGACAGAACTTTGTCCGCATCTTCGTTTCCGCTTGGCGGAGCGGTTCGTTTCTTTATTTGACAGCCCCGTGTTATATTGTGGCAGACGGCATTACCATTATCGCGTCAAAGGAGCCCCGCATGTCAACCGTAGGCATAGTCGTAGAATACAATCCGCTTCATAACGGTCATCTCTATCATTTACAGCAATCGCGGAAAATAACGGGCTCGGACGCCGTCGTCGCCGTCATGAGCGGCGACTTCCTCCAGCGCGGGGAGCCGGCGATGGCCTCCAAGTGGGCGCGCGCCGAAATGGCGCTTCTCGCGGGGTGCGATCTGGTGCTCGAGCTGCCTGTCGCCTATAGCGCGCAGCCGGCTCAATGGTTCGCCTACGGCGCCGTCGCGACGCTCGAAGCGACGGGCGTCGTCGATTCGCTCTGCTTCGGCAGCGAGAGCGGGGACATCGAAGCGCTCGACGCGGTGGCGTCGCTGCTCGCGGAGGAGCCTGCTTCGTTCTCGGACGAGCTCGGCGCGCGGCTCAAGCAAGGCTTGCCGTATCCGACGGCGTTCGCGGAAGCGGCGCAGTCGTATTTGCGCGATCGTGGGCTGTCTCATCTCGCCTTCTCGCTCGAACAGCCGAATCATACGCTCGGCCTTCATTATTTAATCGCTCTTCGGAAGCTCGGCAGCCGTATCGTTCCTTACAGCGTCCGCCGCGAGAAATCCGAATACGGACAGACGGACATTACCGACGTTCGCATCGCCAGCGCCACTGCTCTGCGCAAAGTGTTGTTCGGCGATCCCGGCGCGGGTATGATTGCGGGTTCGCTGGACGAGTTGGCGCCCTACGTGCCCGAGACGACGCTCGGCGTGCTGCGCCGGGAGATCGACGCGGGAAGGGCTCCCTTGAGCTGGGAGCATTATGCCCGGCCGTTGTTCCACCGGCTGTACGGGTTGGATGCGGCGGCGCTCGGCGAATTCGCCGAAGTGACCGAAGGGCTCGAGCATCGCATTCGCGGCGCGTTGCCGGAGCTAGGCGAGCTGTCCGTCGGGGCGCTGCTCGACGCGCTGAAGACGAAGCGGTACACGCGAACGAAGCTGCAGCGGACGCTGCTTCGGATTCTGCTCGGGCACGGCAAGGAATTGCTCGCGCCGGACCGGTTGGCGGCGGGCGTGCAGTATGTGCGCGTACTCGGCTTCACCGACCGTGGCCGCAAACTGCTCGGGAGAATGCGCAAGTCCGCCTCGGTGCCCGTCGTCGACTCGGCCGCCCGCGGCGAATGGCCCTACTTGGCGCTCGACGCTCGCGCTTCGGCGATGTACGCTCTCGCGTATCGGGACGCGAGCGCGGCCGATCCGCTGCTGGACTATAAGAAGCCGCCGATTCAAGTTCGCTGACGCTTAGGCGAAATCGGGACATGTTGGTCTATCCTCTCCCCTCGGTACGTACATTGTAATGTATTTCCGCCCGAGGGGAGTTTTGCGTCCATGGACAAGCCTACGAACCGCAGACGTTACGCCGCCTTATCGGTGGCGATGGGCTTGGTGTCTCTTCTCGTCGTCGCCGGCATCGTCTATTCGCCCGGGGAAGCGTTCCGCGCCTCCTTGACGGGCTTGCAAATCTGGTGGCAGAACGTGTTCCCCGGCTTGCTCCCGCCGCTCATGCTCGCGGACCTGCTAGCCGCGTCGGGATTGCTGCACGGCGTTGCCGTCATGGCTGAACCGCTCACGCGCGGTTTGTTCCGGCTTCCCGGAACGTCCGGCTGGGCGATCGCTTTCGGCTGGTCGGCAGGCATACCCGCGGGCGCGAAAGAAGCGGCGAGACTGAAGGAGCGCGGCATGCTTCGGGACGAGGACGTCGATACGGTACTGCTCGTCTCCCACCTGCCCAATCCGTTCCTCGTCATCCTCGTCGTCGGCTGCGGCTTCCTTCATTCCGCACCGCTCGGCTGGTCGATCGCGCTCGGCTTATGGCTGTCCGCCATCGTCTCCGGCGTTCTATGGGCGAGAATCGCCAAGCCCAAGTCGCCGAAGCTCCCCTCGTCGCCGGTGCGCGAACCTCGAGCGTTGCTGCGGCGCGCGTTCCGAGCCGCCCTGGAAGCCCGTCAAGACGACGGTCGGCCGTTCGGCAAGCAATTGGCCGACTCCGTCACCCACACCGTCGCGACGCTGATGACGATCGGCGGACTCATGATGATGAGCGCCGTCGTTATCCGCCTTATTCAGACTTGGATTCCCGGCAGTGATCTCTGGATCGCTTTCCCCGGACTATACGAGATGCATCTCGGCGCCTACGAGAGCAGCCGATCCGCCCTATTCTCCGCCGCCCCCGTGTCCGCTGCCGCGCTGCTCGCCGCGGCGCTCGCCTGGAGCGGCTGGAGCGGCTTGCTGCAGGCGCGCGCCGCCTTCGGATTGAAGGACAAGTTCCCTTGGGCCCGACTGATCTGCGGCAGGCTGCTGCACGGCGCGATCGCGCTGCTCTTCACGTACGGAATCGCATTGACGCTCACGTCCAAGCCGGTGTCCGATTTCCTGTACGCGCTATGGCCGACCCGCTGGGCCTCGCTCGAAGCGTGGTCTTCCGCCGCTCCTTGGCCTAGCGGTTGGGAACGGTTGCCCGATACGATCGCCGTCACGCTCGTCAGCTTCGCGATCTTCCTTCTGCTCGCGCTGACCGCCGCGCTCATTCGTCCGCGGAAGCCTGAGAGGCGGGAGAAGTAACTCATTCTCTATTAACCGACTCCGTGCGGACACGGAAGCCTCTATTTCTTGCAAAACACCCATCTTCTCCATGCTATCGGACACCAGAGATCCTATTCGCCTAGAAAGCGTTAGCCAACGACTGGTGCGTTACGAATAAGGGCTCCTGAGTCCGCGACAACCCCCAACCCAGCCGACTATCAACGAATAACGCCCCTCCTGTCCGCCGAACAGACGAAAAAGCTGCCCCGCCGGCTCGATCGCCGGAATGGGCAGCTTTGTATTTTCGCGCGAGCTCTTTACGGCTTGACCGTACCCGCATCATACTTCTTATGTAACGCGGCCTCGATCGCCGGCGGCACGAGGTCTTGCACCGGTCCGTTGAACTTGGCGATCTCCTTCACGATGCTGGAGCTTAGGTACGAATACTTCGGATTCGTCATCATGAACACCGTCTCGATGCCTTCGTCCAGCTGCCGGTTCGTGGATGCCATCTGCAGCTCGTATTCGAAGTCGGTCACCGAACGGATGCCGCGCACGATCACTTGCGCCCTGCGCGACCGCATGTATCTCACGAGCAAATCGCGGAAGCTGTCGATCTCCACGTTCGGCAGATCGCGAGTGACGTCGGCGAGCAGCTCTTTGCGCTCGTCCACGCTGAACAGCGGGCTTTTGGACGTGTTATTGAGAACCGCGACGATGAGACGGTCGAATTGCTTCGCCGCCCTTCGAATGATGTCGAGATGGCCGAACGTTACCGGATCGAAGCTGCCCGGATAAACCGCTATGCGATGCTCCGGCTCATGATTCGTCTGATGGGGACTCATCCGATACTTCCTCCTTCGTGGCCGTGTCGACGTCGGCATGCTCCGTCTCGGCTTCATGGATATAGCGGTAGATCGACAATGCGATATCGCCGTACACGACGTGTCTCGTCCGCTCGAATCGACCGTAGTTCTCTTCGTATTTCACTTCAGGGCTGTGCTCGACGACTGCGATCGCCCTATCGGCGACAAGGCCTCTCGACGCGGCTTCGAGCAGCAACTCCCCGCAGTTCGTCATCGCGTAAGGCGGATCGAGGAACAGCAGATCGAACGGTTTGCCCTGTCGTTCAAGCAGCTTCAGCGCCCGGCTCGCGTCGTTGCGATACACTTCCGCTTTGCCGGCCAACCGAGTCGATGCCAAGTTTCCTTTAACTACTTCGATGCTTTTCGCGTTCGCGTCGATGAATACCGCGTGGTCCGCCCCTCGGCTTAGCGCCTCGATGCCGAGTCCGCCCGTACCCGCGAATAAGTCCAGCACGCGGTCCCCGTCGAAATACGGGCCGATGATGCTGAACATCGATTCCTTCACTTTGTCCGTCGTCGGACGGGTATTGTTGCCCGGTACCGCCTTCAGCGGATGCCCTTTGGCTTGTCCGGATATGACTCGCACGTATTCAACCCCTGATCGTTCTGCGCTGCGTCTTGCAATGCGCTTTCATAGCTGTCAGTAATGTTACCATAATCCGCCGCCGCGCAAAAGATCGATATATGAAGTCGCGCGTCCCGCAAGCGCGCATCCGTTACTTTTTTTCCGCCGTTACGTATATTTTCCTCCGCCCGGGTCACAATGATAGTACCGGCGCCGAGAGGCGTCGGGGATAACCGCGGAGAAGACTTACGTTTCCCCATAAGCTCTTCGTCCGGTTTCTCCTCTCCCATGAAGGGCCCCGTAGCGATACGGGGCTCGACTTTTTGTTTTAAACCCATATAAATCGGGGCGTATCGGCAAGTTACTATCCTCTTCCTTCACGATATCCGCTAGGTCGAACCCATTCTCCCGCGAGTTAAATATGACCCTCAGGAACCATTTGTTATCTTTAGATCTCCAGCAACATATAAAAATCGCCCAAGTGCCGAGACCTTGGGCGATTTCATTATTCTTCAGTTTGCACTTCATATTCATCAACATCGAAAGCAAGGATCTTATCGAAGATTACATATTCTGTACGCGACTTAAAGGGACCCTTATTCCATGTTTTCGTGAACGCATACTTAGATGGCCCGGTTCCTGCATCCTTTGCATCGTACCAATTGAGGAAGGCATTCAATTCTAAAGTTGAAAGGTCGTATTCTCTGACCTGTCCTCCGGAGATGTTAATCGTCAGGATAACGCGTCCCGTATCCGGTTCTGTCGGAGTAGGATAACCAAAAACATCTAATTCCCATATCGTCATTGCTACTTTCGGTTTGAATACTACTTTGTAAACGCTATTTATAGGTTGAGGAAGCGAAACATGTTGAGTAGCAGTACTGTTATTCCATAGAAAATGGACGGTATCAATTAATAGATTTTGACTATCATACAACAATAGATCTACATCGTAGTTTGCTTTCATTTTAAATGCAGTAATTGTAGTTGCAGAGGCAAATTCATACCAAACGTAGTTGCTTCCATGTATTCCTGCACTAGTGTTTTCATTATTGTCTGTATACTCATCAGTGATGGTATCTACATAATCTTTCAGCGGATTGGGTGCAATTAACCCTCCTTCATAAGCTGAAGCCTTGTCCCCGAATGTGAAAAGCGAAAAAATAAGAGAAAAGCATAAAACAAAACTAAATATCTTTCTCATTTGAACCCCTCCTATAACGTAGTGACTACATCATAAGATGAAAATACAAGCATTTACAGACTGTTTTTCGACAATTAATTACATTATTCTGGAAGGTTGAAATCAAAATTATGGAAACATTGGTATCAAGGAGGTTTGTTTCCTTCCCGATACCAAGCCCTAAGAACCGGATAAAAGAATAACGCCCAAGAGCCTAGGCCCCTGGGCGTTATTCCTACTCTTCATCTGGCGCTTCATATTCATCAACATCGAACGTAAGGATCTTATCGAAGATCACATATTCGGTACGCGACTTGAATGGCCCCTTATTCCATGTCTTTGTGAATGCATATTTCGCCGGGCCGGCACCTAAATCTTTAGCATCGTACCAATTCAAAAATGCATTCAATTCAACTTCTGACAGGTCATACTCCTTAATCTGACCTCCAGATATATAAATCGTAAGAAGTGCTCTACCTTCAGAAGTAGGCGTTGCCGATGCTTCATTCGAATTCTCGGTTTCGACACCGGAACTGGTAGCTGTGACCACATAATAGTAGGTTACTCCCACTTCCACATCATTATCCGTAAGAGTACTTCCACTAAAATTGGAAGCAAGTGTAGTATACGGCCCTCCCGATTGTGTAGATCTTTTTACGACGTAGGAAGTAGCATTAGGCGAGACTGTCCAAGTCAAGATATTGCTATTGTCGGCACCTGTAGCAGTCAGTGACACACCATCGAGCGTAATAAGCAATAATGTCTCGTTTGTTATTTCGCCCGCTACTACAGTGCCTCCCCCAACTACGTAGATTTCCCCATCTATAGTCGCCGTTCCGAAGGAGGTTATTTTATTCTTCATATTGAACGAAGTGCTCCATGTATCGTTTGCTATATCGTATAAGTGAACAGCCCCAGAAGGTCCATTACTAAACGTATAAATCGTATTTCCTAATACAGCTGTAGAACCGCCATATAAAGCAGGTAAGGATTGTTTGGTCGTATATGAATTTGTTCCAGGCACATACTCCCATACTAACCTATCTGTTGTATCGCTAATAATGAAGATTCTACCATTGACGTCTGCTGCACCAGTAGCTTTAGATGAAAATGGCATGTTTTGAAGGGCTGTCCAAGTATTGCTTGCCGGATCATACCTATACGCTTCTTTTGAGCCTTCATATAAATAGTTTTGTCCGCCAAAGTAGTAAATACTTCCCCCCGATGCAACAGCTCCAGCCCATGCACGCCCTGACGGGACTTCCTGTCCTAATGACCATGCATCCGTTGCTGGGTCATAAATTTCAACTAAACGAAGGTAGGCAAGATTACTATCGTACCCTCCGATTACATAAATCTTACCATTTAGTGATACAGCTCTCGCAGCTGTTCGTGCTTTGCTCATACTTGTTTTTGCAGTCCAAGTATTATTCGATGGATCGTACACGTAAGTCTTGTCAGATTTCGTTCCGTCAACTGCTCCTACCGCACTACTGCCGTATGATCCCCCAAACACGTATACTTTTCCACCATGCTCCACCACCGCAGCTCCGGCTAGAGCTACAGGCATATTCGCCTTATTAGCCCATCCATAGGTTTGGCTTGCGGATGTAATTGAAACTAGCAAAGAACTAAACATGATGACGAAACTCAAAATGACTTTAAGAGCCAGTGAATACCTTTTCATTTTGTATCCTCCGTTTGTTGTGAAATAATCAATCAAAATCGTAACGTAATCGACAGGAAACAAACAGTCTATTTTTCCACATTTTTCTGCATTAAAATTGAAGATTAGATAATTTACGAGAGCTAATACACCTTCTTTCTTTGCCCACTCCACGTTCAGCCTATTCCGCAGATAAATATCGTTGTCGTGGTTATTTGGGCTTTTCGCGCATGCAAAAATAACCCGAGAACAAATGCCCCGGGTTAATTTATTGTCCCCCTACAACAACATTTACGCCCCCCGCTTCATCGCCCTAAGCACCACCGCGATCGCCCGCCAACCTTCCTCGCTGAACCGGGGATCCTTTATCAACCCGCCCAAGTCCGTACTGCCGAACTCCGCGATGAACCAATCCGGCGCTGGCCCCTTCAGTTCCAACTTGGCCACGCGCGACGCCAGCGCATCGAACGCGGCCTTCTCTTCCTTCGTCATCGGTAAATCCTCCTCCGCCACCAAAGGCGCATCGTATCGGGTCAATCCGAAATTCGCGATGATATTGATCAACTTGTCCGCATAGCGCGGATCCGTGGCATAACCGCTGACCTGCAGCGCCTTCGCCTGCTCCGATGGGGTTTGCGCCGCGCGAACGGGCGCATAGCGCGGAGCGTTGAACAACAGAGCCTGATCCTTGAAAAAAGCATACGCCGACGCATACGCGCGCCAGTTCGCCGTCGTGTTCACCGTAACTCCGTTGTACACTTCTCGGGTCGCCGTGTTGACGCTGCTTCCGTCCCAGTAAGGCGTCAACCTGCCGCTGCCGACCTTATATCCGCCGAGGTTGTTCCAAGAGGGCACGCTGCCTCCCGTCTCCAACCAGGTCTGAGCGATCGAGACGGAGGGGAACAACGTCCCCCCTTCCAGGCGAACCCGCCGCACGACGGGAGCAACAAGCTCTACGAACGTAGCCGAACCGTACTTGGTATAACTCGCCAACATCCTCCACCTCCCCTACTATTCTTTCATTCATCATATGGAAGTTTGTCCGAATGCGTAACGGCTTCTTCTACGAGTTCTACTACTTCCATGACGAATATCTTGGTTCATTCGCATATGTATAGGGTATAAACACTAGTGCCCGTCCCGTTATATTTAACCGCCCCGAAACGTCCGCTTCATTTCCCCTTAACGCTGCGCCGTTACACTCTATCCTATGGAGGTGAATCTATGTATTACGATGAAGACCGCGAACCTTACGAAGAGCCGATTATCGAAGAAGACAAAGCCAATGTCCTCTGACATTGCTTTTTTCATATCCGTACCAGTAACGCATAACAACGAACACCCCCGCCCGGCAAAAGCCAAGCGGGGGTGTTGTTCATAAAAAACCTCTAATGCCTTCCTTCCAACAGCGCCAACACTTCCTGCTTCAGCGAGATGAACGCAGGATCCGTCCAGACGTCGCCGCGCCTCGGTCTCTCGAACGGCACGACGATTTCGCGTACGACGCGAGCCGGAGCGGGCGAGAGCACGTAGATGCGGTCCGACAGCAGCAGCGCCTCTTCGATGCTATGCGTGATGAACAGAACGGACCGGCGATCCGCCTCCCACAGCTCGAGCAGCCACTTCTGCATGTCCGCTCGCGTCAGCGCGTCGAGCGCCGCGAAGGGCTCGTCGAGACACATCAAGTCCCGCTTCATGAGCAGCGCGCGCAGGAACGACACGCGTTGCTGCATGCCGCCCGACAGGACGTGGGGATACTCCCCGGCGACGCCCGCCATGCCGATGCGCGCCAGCCAATCCGCAGCCTGTCGCTTCGCTTCCCGCTTCGGCGTCCCCGACGTGACGAGCGCCGACGATACGTTGCCCTCGACCGTCAACCATGGGAACAGCGCGGCCTGCTGCGGCATGTAGCTGATAAGGCCGCGCTTGCCGGTCGATTCTTTGCCGTCGATGAGCACGCACCCTCCGTCCGGCCGTTCGACGCCGCCGATCAAGCGGAACAGCGTCGACTTGCCGCTGCCCGAAGGTCCGATCAGCGTTACGAATTCTCCCGCGCCGACTCGAATAGACAACTCGTTCAATACGGGGAATTTCTCTTTGCCGCGCATGTATGCCTTGGACAGACGCTCGACGACGAGTCTGTCGGCCCGACCCGCGATATCATTCGAAGATCCGATCATCTCGACACCGCCTTCCATCCGCCCCGGGAGCGCGGGCGCCACCGGATGACGAGCTTCTCGAGCAGCGCGACGACGCCGAAGAACGCGATGCTTAGCGCCACGATGCAGACGATCGAACCGAACATCGCCGGCATGTCGAACCCTTTGAACTTCAACTGCAGGTAATAGCCGATTCCCTTGTTCGCGCCGAGCCACTCCGCGACGATGGCGGAGGACACGACGTACGTGGCCGCGATTTTCAGCCCGGAGAACATATAGGGAAGCGATGCCGGGAGCTCCAGCCGCTTCAGCTTCTCCCAGCGAGTCGCCCCGATCATCCCCAGGTACTCGCGCAAGTGCGGTTCGGCTTGCCCGAGTCCCGTCAGCATCGACAACGTCACCGGGAAGAAGGTGACGATGACGAGCAAGATCAGCTTCGGCGTCAAGTAATAACCGAACCAGATCATGAGCAGCGGACCGAGCGCGATAAGCGGAACGTTCTGCGAGATGACGAGCAGAGGCGCAAGCGCCTCGCGCAGCAGCGGGACGACATGGATGATCATCGCGAGCGCGACGCCGACGACGAGTCCTAGGCCCAGCCCCATTAGCGCCAACGCCAGCGTCGCTTTGAAATGCATCCATAACAGCTCGCGGTCCTCTGCCATTCGGACGGCAATGTCCGAAGGCGAAGGCAGCGTGTACTCGGCAATACCGGATAAATAACAATACAATTGCCAGATGCCGATGAAAGCGGCCAGCGCCGCGACCGGCAGCCCGATCGTTCGCAGCGCGTTATTGCCCATCCGGATACTTCTTCAGTTGACGGGCGATAGACGCCTCTCCCGCCTTGTTGATCGCGAGCTTGATATGGGAGATGACTTGCGGACTGCCCATCTCGAACATCGCGTCGTTCATCCGTTTCACGATGCCGATCAGCTCGTCGACGTCGCCTTCCATCGTCGTCTCCATCGGACCGACGCGGTAGACGACGCCCGAAGACTTGATAATCTCGATCGCGCGATCCACGTACGGAATCACTTCCTCGCCCGGATTGACCCGCGGCGAAATCTGAATGCTTAACATCGCTTGCGCCATCTGAGAACAGCTCCTTCGGCTCTTGTTTATTTAGGCAAAAATTCGGTCGTAAACATCGCGTCGTAATCGAGGTCTTTCTCCATCAGCTTGTTCTGCATCAGCCAGTCCCCGTAACCGGACCATACTTCCAGCTTCTGCTCGCCCCAGCGCGGCGCGTCGTCCTTGTACTTCGGACTGAGCCACTTCTGGCTGGCCTTCACGAGCTCCGCGTTAACTTCCGGCACCGCCTTGATGAGCACGTCCGCAGCCTCGTTCGGATGGTCGATCGCGTATTGATACCCTTCGGATGCGCCGGCGAGGAACGCGCGCACGACGTCCGGCTTGTCCTCGATGACCTTCTCGCTCGTCAGGATAAGCGGCGTATAGTAATCCAATTGCTTGCTGTAATCGGTCAGATACACCATGTTGACGGGCTCGCCCCGCAGCTCCGCCTCGATGCCGGTCCAGCCGTAGAAAATCCACTCGAAGTCGATGTCCTTCTTCACGGCCGTGAAGAAGTCCGCGGAGCCCGCGTTAACGAAGTTCACCTTCTTCACGTCCGCGCCCTGCACATTCATCATCGAGCCGATGACCGCTTCCTCTGCCGGCGATCCCCAGCCTCCGTACGTCTTGCCTTCGAAGTCTTTCGGCTCCTTGATATTGCGGTCGACCGGCGAAGCGAAGCCCGACGTGTTATGCTGGATGATCGGCGCGATCGAGACGAGCGGCAGCCCTTGCTCCCGCGCCAGAATCATGCTCTCTTGCGCGCCGATGCCGAATTCCGCCGTTCCCCCCGCGACGAGCGCGCTCGCCCCCGCTTCCGGCGGTTGGATAATCTCGACTTCGAGGCCGTGCTTCTTCCACAAGCCTTGCTCCTGCGCCACGTACAAGCCGGTATGGTTCGTGTTCGGCGTCCAATCGAGCACGAGCGTCACCTTCTGCAGCTCGCCCTCCGCCGTCTCTTTGTCGTTGCCGCCGCAGCCCGCCAGCAGCATCGTCCCCGCGATCGCGAGCACCCCTAACCTTGTCCAACTCTTCTTCGTTCCGTACATGCTTCTCTCCCTCTCCCGATTGCGATTCAGACAGTTCGAGCGGCACGATAAACAAAATAACGCCCCCCGATTCCGGAGGGCGTCTCAATGACAACGACGTATAGCACGACGGTTGAACCGCCATGCTCCCACCTTCCTACGCTGGTACTAACCAGATCAGGTATAAGGGTCTGCATCTACATTGGGATGCACTCTCAGCCGGCCTTGCTCCAGCTCCCCCGGGGCTTATTCGATTATAATGCCTATCGACTATCTCCCTTATTATAACAAAGGATCCCGCGTTGTCTATCCTTTATCGGAACATCGACCATAACTTGATCAAGTGCAGCGGATTGTTCGGGTCGATCTTCTGAGAGATCACGAAGCCGACCAACTGCTCCTCCAGCGCGTCCGTAAGCGGCTCGTTCAAGATGCGCGCGAACGACTTGACCCATTTGCGCACTTTCACGCGGTCTTGCAAATCGTATTTCGTCACGCCTTCCAACTGCGCCTTGATCCGTTCCTTGACGGCGGGATTTTTCATCTTCGTCTTGACCCGCTCCACGAAATCCGGCCGTATGCCGTGCTTCTGCCAGCTCATTTGCCCGGTATGCCCCCTTTCGGCAGCTATTCCGTTCATCTTATGCCGAGGGTTGGCGGATCATGACAGCGGCATCGGCCCGGTTCTTACGCTTAGAGGCGTCAGTCAAGCGGCTCGGACTGCTCCGCCGCTTCCCGCTGCAAGTAATCCCTGAGCGGTTGGTAAGACGGCGAGCTCCAGAACGATTCTTTCGCCGTCAGCTCGGCCGCGTCGTCACGCGCCTGCTCGAGCACCTCGAAGTCGTTCAGCAAGTTCGCGAGCCGGAACTCCGGCATGCCGCTCTGCTTCGTCCCGAAAAACTCGCCCGGACCGCGCAGCTCCAAGTCGCGCCTCGAAATCTCGAAGCCGTCGTCCGTATCGGTCATCGCCTTCATACGCTCTTGCCCGTTCTCGGACTTCGGGTCGGCGATCAGAATGCAATAAGATTGGTGGGCGCCGCGGCCGACGCGGCCGCGCAGCTGGTGGAGCTGGGACAAGCCGAACCGATCGGCGTCCATGACGATCATGAGCGTCGCGTTCGGCACGTCGACGCCGACCTCGATAACCGTCGTGGAGACGAGCACGGTCGTCTCTCCGGCGGCGAAGGCGCCCATCGTCGCCTCTTTTTCGGCGGCGGACATACGCCCGTGGAGCAAGCCGACCGTCAGCTCCGGCAACGACTGCAGCAGTTGCATATGAAGGTCGATCGCGTTCTGGACATCCAGCTTCTCGGACTCCTCGATCAGCGGACAGATGAAGAACGACTGACGGCCCGCTTCCGCTTCCTTGCGGATGAAGCCGAGCACGCGGTCCATCATCTCCTTCTTCACCCAGAACGTCCGAATCGGCAGACGTCCCTTCGGACGTTCCCGGAGCGTCGACACGTCCATATCGCCGAATACCGATATCGCGAGCGTACGCGGAATCGGCGTAGCCGTCATCGTCAGCACGTCGGGACTCATCCCTTTGCGACGCAAAATGCTGCGCTGGTTAACGCCGAACCGGTGCTGCTCGTCCGTCACGACGAGCCCGAGGCTGCGGAAGAAGACGTCTTCCTGGATAAGCGCGTGCGTCCCGACGACGATGTCGAGCAGCCCCATCTGCAGCGAGGCAAGCACGTCCCTCCGCTTGCGGTCGGTCATGCTGCCGGTGAGCAGACCGACTTGGATGCCGAGCGGCTCGAACATCTTGCCGAGCGAGCGCGCGTGCTGCTCCGCCAAGATCTCCGTAGGCACCATCAGCGCGCCTTGATGACCTGCCTTCACCGTCGCGTACAGCGCGACCGCCGCCACCACCGTCTTGCCCGCGCCGACGTCGCCCTGCAGCAGCCGGTTCATCATGAACGGCTGCTTCATGTCGTGCAAGATTTCGTTGATGACCTGCTTCTGCGAATCGGTCAACGCGAACGGCAGCCGCCCGACGAAGCCTCGAATATCGTCGTTGTCGACCGGGTGGACGATGCCGACCTGTTGCTTATGATGCGTCACCCGATACGCCTGAAGCTTGAGTTGGAACAGGAACAGCTCCTCGTATACCATGCGTCGGCGCGCTTCCTGCCCCTCATGGGTGTTCTCCGGCCGGTGGATGCGAATGATCGCTTCTCTCCGCGGGATGAGCCCGTGACGGTCGACGAGCTCCGCCGGAAGCAGCTCGGGAATGAGCGCTCCGTATTGCGTCAGCGCCTTGTCGATCGCCTTGCGCATGTAAGCCTGCGTAATCGTGCCGCCGATCGAGTAGACCGGCTGCAGCGTACCCGACTTCGAAGCGCCGCGATCCGGGAATTCCGAATCCGCGACCGTAATCTGCCGCCTTCGCCCTTCCCACTTGCCCGACACGATAATGTCGCGCCCGACGGTCAGTTGCTCTTGCAGGAATCCGCGATTGAACCAGACCGCCGTCAGCAGCATGCCTTCGACCGTCATTCTGCACATGAGCCGCGACTTACCTCCGTACCGCTGGTGCGTAGGCATCGCGGCGATCGTGCCCTGTACCGTGATTTTCTCCCCGTCCTTCACCTCGGCGAGCGAACGGATCCGGTAATCCTCGTAGCGGAACGGGTAATGCTCGATCAACTCTCCTACCGATGAAATACCTAAGGCGTGAAGCTCCTCCGCTTTCTTGGAGCTCACGCCTTGAAGTTTCACCAGTGGGGTCTCGAATAATGGGGATGTCATAAGACCAACCTCTTTACGTTACTTCATGCCCGGATGATGAATAGGCCGAGGGTCCCGGGTCCGGCATGGGCGCCGATAACCGGTCCGATCTCGGTTTCTTGATATTGCGCGACGTTGAGCTTACCCTTCAGCAGCTCCGCCATGTCGTCCACGCCCGCTTCGAAGCCCGGCGTCTTGGCGATCGTCAGATTGACCGGATCGCCCTTGAACTCCTCCTCGAGCAGTTCCGCGATTCGGGCGACCGCCCGCTTCTGTCCGCGCGCCTTCTCGAACGGGTAGACGTAGCCTTCGTCGTCGATCGACAGGATCGGCTTGATGTTCAGCAGCGTGCCGATGACGGCCGATGCCTTGCCGATGCGGCCGCCCTTCTGCAAGTACTCGAGCGTATCGACGAGAAAATAGAGGCGCATCGACTCCCGCATCCTCAATACTTCGGCGACGATCTGATCCTTGGACGCTCCGGATTGCGCCATCTTGGCCGCCGCGACGACGAGCATGCCGTAGCCGTAGGACGCGGACCGCGAATCGATAATCGTAACGTCCGCGTCGTCGTCGAGCATCGACTTGGCGATGAGCGCGGATTGGTACGTGCCGCTGAGTACCGAGGAGAGCGATACGCATACGACAGGGCGTCCTTGCTCGAGAAGCTTCTTGAACGTCTCGAGGAAGTCGGAAGGCGATGGCTGGGACGACTTGGCCAGCTCGTTCGAAGACGTCAGCTTCTCGTAAAATTGCTTAGGCGTCAGCTCGATATTGTCGAGATACGTCTCTCCGCCGATGATGACCCTCAAGGGCACCATCGCGATATCCAGCTCGGTGCGCACCGCGAGCGGAATATCCGCGGTGCTGTCGGTTACCAGTGCAACGTTAGCCATGTGCTCGTCCTCCATTCGCGTATTCGGATCTTTAATTCTCTACCGCGAACAAATACGGATACAGCGGTTGTCCGCCTTCGTGCACTTCGACCTCGGCGTCGGGATATTGCGCGGCCAACCATTCGCAGAGCCGATCCGTCGTCTCTTCGTCGGCGCCTTCGCCGGTAAGAACCGTGATCATGTCGCTGTCCGGAGTGAGAAGCGCGGCTGCCAATAGGCGGCACGCGTCTTCGAGCGAAGCGGACGATACGACGATCGTCTTGTCCTTGATGCCGATATATTGGCCGTCCTTGATGTCGATGCCGTCCATGACCGTGTCTCTGACCGCTTGCGTCACTTGGCCCGTGACGACCCGTTGCGCCGCCTTGGTCATGCGCGCCGTGTTGGTCGCTTCCGAATCGTTCTCCTGGAACGCGAGCATCGCCGCCAAGCCTTGAGGTATCGTGCGGGTCGGCAGCACCGTTACGGGTCTTTCGGCCAGCTCGGCCGCCTGCTTCGCAGCCATGACGATGTTCGGATTGTTCGGCAGCACGTAGACGTGCTGGGCCGACAAGGACGCGATCGCTCCGAGCAAATCCTCGGTGCTCGGGTTCATGCTCTGGCCGCCGGACAAGACGATATCGACGCCGAGGCTCTTGAACAGCTCCGCGTTGCCCTCTCCCACGCTCACGACGACGACGCCGTAATCGGCCATCTCGTAGGCGTCGGGGTTCGGCTGCTCGCTCTCCGGCGAAGGAGCAATCGAAGGCAGAGCGACGACGCCCGGCAGCGCGTAATCGACCGTCGGTTGGACGGCCGCCGCGCTCGGCGCGGCCTGATGAGGCGCAGCCTGCTCGGCTTGCGGCTGCAGCAGCTCGCGATGCTGCTCCTGCATGTTCAGGATATGAATGTGCGTAATGTGGCCGTAAGCGATCGCCGCGTTCATCACGTCGCCCGGGCGGCGCGAATGAACGTGGACTTTCACGATGTTGTCGTCCTCGATCAGAATGATCGAATCGCCGTCGCGCTCGAGCGCTTGACGGAACGCGCGCTCCGGGAACGGCGCCGAGGTCGAGTAACGTTGAATGAAAAATTCCATGTCGTACGGGAATTCGATGCTCTCCGTCGCGATCTTCGACTGCGCGGATGCGTTGACCGCCGCGGCCGGTATCGCCGGCTTAGCCGCGAACGTAGGCGCGGCCTGCGGCGTCGGGGCCGCGACGTAAGGCTCGCCGGCCGAATCCGGCGATGCGCCCGACCGCAAGTAATCGAGGAAGCCCTCGTAGATGTACACCAAGCCTTGGCCGCCGGAATCGACGACGCCGACTTGCTTCAGGATCGGCAGCATCTCCTGCGTGCGCGCGAGCGTCTCGAGGGATTTCGCGTGCACCTCGCCCATCCATTCGACGATATCCGAAGTGCGGCGGGAAGCGAGCAGCCCGTGGCGCGCGGCTTCCTTCGCGACGGTCAGGATCGTCCCTTCGACCGGCTTGACGACCGCTTTGTAAGCGGTATCAACTCCTTGCTGCAAAGCGTTGGCGAACATCGGGACGTTCAGCTCCCGCCCGCCCGCGACCGCGCGGGAGAACCCGCGGAACAGCTGCGACAGAATGACGCCGGAGTTGCCTCGCGCGCCCATAAGCAGACCTTTGGATAATACCTCGGCCGCCTTGCCGACATCGTCGGTCGGTTTATTGGTTAATTCGGCCACGCCGGCCGACATCGTTAAATTCATATTCGTTCCCGTATCGCCGTCCGGCACGGGAAACACGTTCAGGGCGTTAACGCGCTCGGCGTTGGCGGACAACCGATTCGCGCCGTTCACGACCATGGCCGCCCATTCGAATCCGTTCAAGTAGCGCTTGCTCAATGATGAATTCCCCTTCCTGTCTCTACGATCGAAAGCAGCCGCCCTCGAGAGGCGCTGCCTCCGGTCCTTCTAGCGCATCACGCGGACGCCTTGAACGTTAATGTTCACGTAATCGACCTTCAGACCCACGACTTCCTCCAGCACGTACTTCACCTTCGACTGGATGTTGTGGGCGACTTCGGAGATCTTCGTTCCGTAGCTGACGATGACGTACAGATCGAGATGAACGCGCTCCGCTTCATGGCGCACTTCCACGCCTCGGGACAAGTTCTCCCGTCCGAGCAGTTCCGCGATGCCGTCCTTCAAGCCTTTACGGGAAGCCATTCCGACAAGCCCATAACAATCGAGTGCCGCCGAACCCGCAATGACCGCGATCACTTGATCGGCTACATCTATTTTTCCGTTTTCCGAGGCCAGTTGCATAGGCATGGAAATTCACTCCTTTATGCCTGTATTATGGACCATACTTCATTGTACTATAAAAAAACGGCAGAATGAAGCCGTTTTCTCGCGAAATCGCGTTTCTTCGCGTTGTCTCCCGTTGATGCGCCTAATAAGCATTGCAACGCCACTTTCCCTATGCTATTATAGTGTAGTGTTTGTATGGACGTGGCAGGGAGGTGTATGTTTAGTGGCTCGTAAATGTTATATCACAGGGAAAAAGCCGGGTTCCGGCAACAACAAGTCTCACGCGAATAACACGACCCGCCGTACTTATGGGGTTAACGTACAAAAAGTTCGCATTCTGGTGAACGGCAAGCCGAAGCGCGTATTCGTCAGCGCTCGCGCCCTGAAATCCGGTCTCGTAACCCGCGTATAAGGGAATAAGGGTGCTTTCGCCGCCCATGCATAAACGAGCGCCGCCAACCTTACGGGAGGCGGCTTTTCGTTTGTGCCGCCAGAAGAAAAAACCGTCAGACGAATCTGACGGTTTTTTTGCGCATCCAGAGCCCGCGACGTGCTTCGTCAGCTTTTGTGAAACGTGTTCAAAATGGCTTTGACGAAGCCGCCCAGAAATTTCGGCAGCTTGATGGTATAAAATTTCATCGTCCCATCCCTCCTCCGCAGGCTGAACCCTATCCGGCGTCACGGTTCCAACGCAGCTAATGGTTCAATGTATGCGGATTTCGCTTTGTCCTATTCCAGGTCGAATAGGAAAATGGGCCGAACTTCGAACTTCGGTCAGCGCAGCGAAGCGATCGCCTCGGCGCGGTTCGGATGGCCGAATATATAAGTGCCTGCGACGAGCGAATTCGCTCCCGCTTCCCTCACGAGCGCCGCCGTCTCGCGGTTGATGCCGCCGTCGACCTGAATATGGACGTCGCCGCGGCCGTGCCGCTCCAGCATATCGCGAAGCTGGCGCAGCTTCGGCAGCATGGAAGGCATGAACGATTGGCCGCCGAAGCCCGGATTGATCGTCATAATAAGCACGAGATCGACCTTGTCCAGCACGTACTCAAGCACCGATAGCGGCGTATGCGGATTCAGCGCGACGCCCGTTTTCATGCCGAGCTCGGCGATCTGCGTCAGCGTGCGGTCCAAGTGAACGCAAGCTTCGGGATGGACCGTCAACCGGTCGGCTCCCGCCGCCTTCAGCGCGGGGAACAACGTCTCCGGCTTCTCGACCATCAGGTGCACGTCGAACATCAGCTTCGTGCTACCGCGGATCATCGAGACGATCGGCGGACCGAACGTCAAGTTCGGCACGAAGTGGTTGTCCATAATATCGATATGTACCCAATCCGCTCCCGCCTCGTCGATGGAGCGCAATTCCTCTCCCAGCTTCGAGAAATCCGATGCCAATATCGATGGGGCTATAATCGTCATCTCTAGTACCTCCGTCTTGTCTCTTTCCATTCGGTCATGAAGCTCGCGTAATGGTCGTACCTGCTTCTCGCCACGTCGCCCCGCTCCAACGCTTCCCGCACGGCGCAGGAAGGCTCGTGGATATGCGTACAGCCGCGGAACTTGCAGCCGGACGACAGCTCCCGGAATTCCCGGAAGCAATCGCCGATCTGATCGATGCCGAGCTCCGCGAAGTCCAGCTGGCTGAAGCCCGGCGTGTCGGCCAAGTATCCGCCGCCGGAGAGCTCGACAAGCTCGACGTGGCGCGTCGTATGCTTGCCGCGGCCGAGCTTGTCGCTGATCTCGTTCGTCTCGAGCGTCAAGCCGGGAACGAGCGCGTTCAGCAACGAAGACTTGCCGACGCCGGACTGTCCGGCGAACACGTTAATGTGGCCGGCCAGCGCCTCGCGCAGAGCCTCGATGCCTTCCCCTTCGCGGGCGCTCGTCAACAGCACGTCGTAACCGATCGATTCGTACAGCTTGCGCGCCGTCTCTACGTCTCCGCGAATGCGATCTTCCTCATCCCCTTCGGGAATCCGGTCCATCTTCGTGAATACGAGCAGCGCGTCCATGCGCGCGTGCTCGGTATGCACGAGGAACTTGTCGAGCAGCGCCAAGCTCAGCTCGGGCCGAACGACGGAGAAGACGAGCACGGCCAGATCCGCGTTCGCGATCGGCGGACGAATCAGTTCGGATTCGCGCGCCAGAATCCGGTCGACGGTGCCCTCTCCGTTCTCGGTCAAACTATATTCGACGCGGTCTCCGACGAGCGGGGATTCGCCCCTCTTCTTGAAGATGCCGCGCGCGCGGCATTGGACGAGCGTACCGCCGCCCTTCACGTAATAATATCCGCTGAGCGCTTTCGTGATTAAACCTTCGGGCATGCGATTACGGCTCCTTCGATGTGCGCTCTGATCGTGACTGTCATTCCGTAACCGCCTGCTCTTCCCCGGCCCCGGCGTCTCCGCCGTCTCCGCCTTCGTCGGGGTTATCCGCGGGCGGATCGACCGGCTGGTCCGTGCCCGGATCTCCGCCCGACGCCGGAATGTCCGCGTACGGGATCACTTGCTCCGACAAGAATTGGCCGTCGCGGTAGATCATCACTTTGCCGTCTTTGCCCGGTGCGAGCACTAACGTTACCGGGATGGACGTCGTCGCCGTGATTTTGCGGTCCGGCAGATCGACATTGTCTCCGCGCGCGTCGGATACGGTAATCTTGATCGTGCTCTCCTTGCCTTCCTCGGCCGGAGACACGGTTACCATGACCGATTCCTCGCGCGCGTCGGCCGGATAGCCGGTGCTGATCCAGATCTGCACTTCCGCGCCTTCCGACACCATCTCGTTCTGCTCGGCCGGGAACTGCTTGAACACCGTTCCCTTCGGCGTATAGCTCGCCGCTCTCGTTATGTTCTTCTCCGGCAGCTTCAGGTTGTTCTTCTCGATGAGCGCCTTCGCTTCGCCTTCCGTGCGGCCGATCAGGTTCGGCATCGCGAACGCCTCGCGGCCTTTGCTGATCGTAAGCGTAACGGTCGTCTCCGCCGGATCGAACTCCTCGTTCGGCTTCGGATTGGATCTCAGCACGGTGCCGGGATCGCTGTCGTCGAACACTTCGGACGGGAGCACGTTGTCCGCGGCGACGCCCATCTCGACGAGTTGCTGTTTGGCATCTTCGAACGGCTTGCCCGCCAGATCCGGCATCGAAGGCAGCTGCTCGCCGATGCTGACCGTCAGTTGGATGACCGCGCCCTTGGCGACGGTGCCGCCTTGCTTCGTCTGCTTCATGACAATATCCTCGGCGTATTCCTTGCTCTGCTCCTCGAGCACGATAGGGTCTACGACGAGCCCGGCTTCTTCTATCAAGTTCCGCGCTTCGTTCAACGTCTCGCCGATGACGTCCGGCACCTTGACGTCCGGGGAGTCCACGATGTCGCCGAGCGCGTTGATCGCCCAGATGAGCACCGCGATCAGTATCGCCGCAAGCACGCCGAGCACGGTCGGAAGCACCCACGTGCGCTTGCGCTCGTTCAGTCCTTCCGAATTCCACCGCACGTCGGTATCTCCCGCAGTCGCGGCGGCCGGGACGGGAACTTCCAACGTCTGGCGCATATCCGGACGAATGGCGGGAATGACGCGCGTCTTATCCGCCTCTTCGTCGTCATCGCTGCTGAAGCGGACGACGGGTTCGTGGATGCGCGCGGGCTGCAGGCACGTCTCGAGATCCCGCAGCATCGCCGCCGCGGATTGATAGCGCTCCTGCGGATTTTTGCGCATCGCCTTCAGGATGATGTTCTCCACGCTCTGCGGGATGTACGGGTTGACGGACCGAGGCTCCTCGAACGGCTCTTGCAGATGCTTAAGCGCGACGCTGATCGGGCTCTCGCCGAGGAAAGGCAATCTACCCGTCAGCATCTGGTAGATGACGATGCCGAGCGAATACAGATCCGACTTCTCGCCGGTCGCGACGCCTTTGGCGTGCTCCGGGGAGAAGTAATGCACGGAACCGACGACGGAACCCGTCTGCGTAATCGTCGACGACGTCACGGCGCGCGCGATGCCGAAGTCGGTCACCTTGATGCGGCCGTTATTGCCGATCAGAATATTGTGCGGCTTAATGTCCCGATGGATGATCTGGTTATGATGGGCGTGCTCGAGCGCGTCGCAGATTTGCGCGGCGATCCGAATCGCCTCGTCGACCTGCAGCGGCGCCCGGTCGCGAATGATCTCGTTCAAGTTCGCGCCGTCGATATATTCCATGACGATATAATACGTGTCTTCGACTTGCCCGACGTCGTAGATGCTCACGATGTTCGGATGCGACAACGACGCGGCCGCTTGCGCCTCGCGGCGGAACCGCTTGACGAAGTCGTCGTCGTGGGTGAACTGCTGACGCAATACCTTAACCGCTACGAATCGATTCAATAATAAGTCCTTGGCTTTATAGACGAGCGCCATGCCGCCGCCACCGATACGAGCCAGCAGTTCGTAACGTCCGCTCAACGTATGTCCGATCATGCTGAACCTCCTCCAGTAGCGCCCGCGGCGCCGTCGTCTGCTACGAGTACGACCGTCACGTTATCGTCGCCGCCCGCGTCGAGCGCGAGAGCGATTAACTTGTCGGCCTGCGCTTCCAGATCCGCGCCGCGGGCTTCGAGCGTCCCGATCATTTGGGAATGCCCGACCAATCCGCTTAATCCGTCGCTGCAGAGCAGCAACCGGTCGCCGGATCGCCACTCGAACGACTGGACGTCGACTTCCACGTCGCGGTCGGTTCCGAGCGCGCGGGTCAGCACGTTGCGGCGCGGGTGACGCGCCGCTTCTTCCGCGCTCAGCTGGCCGGATTTCGTCAGCTCGTTGACGAGCGTATGGTCCTCGGTCAACTGCGACAGCTTGCCGTCCCGATACCGGTACGCCCTGCTGTCCCCGATATGACCGATCCAACCGTTGCTGCCCTCGACCAAGGCAAGGACGACCGTCGTGCCCATGTTGTGGTATTGTTCGTTCAAGGATGCCGTTTCAAACACGACGTCGTTCGCCTTGCGAATCCATTCGCGAAGCAGCTCGGTCTTGTCCGCGCCGGCATCGTCCCGTTTCCAGGCTTGCAGGGACGCGACCAGGCTGTCGATGGCAAGACCGCTCGCCACTTCGCCGGCGCGATGTCCGCCCATGCCGTCGGCGACGATCGCCGCCGTGAGCCCTTCGCCGAGCGTCCCGCTCCAAGCTTGATCTTCGTTCACTTGCCGTACTTTCCCCACATGACTCCGTAATGCCGTCCTCACATCGATCACCCCGTCGTCTTCTCCAGCTTCTCCGTCTTTTCCGTCTTCTCCATGTGCTTCGCCCGCAGCTGGCCGCAAGCGGCCGCGATATCGTGGCCCTGCTCCCTGCGGATCGTGGCGTTGATGTTGCGCTTCTGCAGAATGCGTTGGAATTCGAAAATATCGTCGCGAGGCGTCCGGACGTAGTTCCGTTCGGGCACGTAGTTAACCGGAATCAGATTGACGTGGCAGAGCATGCCTTGCAGCACGTCGGCCAATTCCTCCGCGTGCTCCGGCCGGTCGTTCACGCCGCCGATGAGCGCGTATTCGAACGTAATGCGCCGGCCCGTCTTCTCGATGTAGTACTTGCACGCGTTCATGACGTCGACGAACGGGAACCGCCGGTTCACCGGCATCAGCTTCGAACGAAGCGCGTCGTTCGGCGCGTGAATCGAGATCGCCAGGTTGATCTGCGTGTCCTCGTCCGCGAACCGAAGCATGTTCGGCACGATCCCGCTCGTGGACACCGTAATATGCCGGGCGCCGATATTGAGCCCTTTCGGGTGAATCATCGTCCGCAGGAAGCTCATCGTGGCTTCGTAGTTCTCGAACGGCTCGCCGATGCCCATGATGACGATGCTCGATACGCGTTCGTTAATCGGATCGAGCATCCGCTGCGACTGGACGACTTGGGCGATAATCTCGCCCGACGTCAAGCTGCGCTTCAGGCCGCCGAGGGTCGAGGCGCAGAACGTGCAGCCGACGCGGCATCCGACCTGCGTCGTGACGCAGACGCTGTTGCCGTAGTTGTGGCGCATGACGACCGTTTCGATCGCGTTTTTGTCCGCCAGCTCGAACAGGAATTTGACCGTTCCGTCTTTCGATTCGAACTTCGCGATCTCCGTCAGCGTAATGAACCGGAAGCTCGCCGCGAGCTTATCCCTGAGCGGTTTCGGCAAGTTGCTCATCTCTTCGAAGGCCGCTACGCGCTTCACGTACAGCCAATCGTAAATTTGTCCCGCGCGGAACGCGGGTTCGCCGTTTTGTTTGATCCAGTCCTGGATTTCTTCCAGCGACAGGTCGTAAATGAAAGGTTGATTATGTTCGTTATCCAATTGAGTCACCACCGTTCTTTCTATTTTACCATAAACGCCCTCGCCTCATAAACCCTAACGACCGGGACTCGCCCGTAAGGGCGGCCCTGCGCGGCATTCACAAGTCATTGGACGCGGAATTCGGCCGTTCGTTGCGCGATTATTCCCTGCGAAGCCTCGCGATGAAAAATCCGTCGCTTCCGAACATGTGCGGGAGCAGTTGGAGCGAGCCGGCGAACGAATCGGGCAGCAGCCCGGCGTCCTTAATCGGAGCCAACGCTTCCTCCGGCCATGCCGGATCCAGCTTGAACGCCGGATGGCGCTGCAGGAACAGATCGATCGCGAGCTCGTTCTCCTCCGGCGCGATCGTGCACGTGCTGTACACGAGAGTGCCGCCCGGTTTGACGAGCGATTGCGCTTGGTCGAGCAAGCGCCGTTGCAGCTCGGCTAAGCTGTCTACGTCGTCTTGCGTCTTGTTCCACTTGATTTCCGGCTTGCGCCGGATGACGCCGAGCCCGGAGCAAGGCGCGTCGAGCAGCACGACGTCGAACGAAGCCGCGGGCAGCCTGTCCGCCAGCTCGAGGGCGTCAGACACCATCGTCTCGATGCAAGCAAGGCCGAGTCTGTCGGCTTGTTGCTGAATGAGCGCTTCTTTATGGAAATGAACGTCGTTCGCGAGCACTTTGCCCTTGTCGCTCATCCGCTCGGCGAGATGGGTGGACTTGCCTCCCGGAGCCGCGCAGCAATCGAGCACGTTCATCCCCGGACGCGGGTCGGCGACTGCCGCGACGAGCATCGAGCTCTCGTCCTGGATCGAGAAGCGCCCGTCTTGGTACAGCTGCGTATGCACGAGATTGCCGGCCTTATCGGTCAGGATGCCTTGCGCGGATAACGGGGAAGGCGCCGCGCCGATTCCGGCTTCGTTCATCGCCGCCAGCAATTCCTCCCGCGTCCCCCGGATCGGGTTGACCCGAGCGGACGCATGCGGCGGCTCGTTGTTCGCCGCGCATATCGCTTCCGCCGTCTCCGCTCCGAACGCGCCGATCCAACGCTCCACGAGCCATTCCGGATGGCTGTGCGTCAGCGCGATGCGCTTCGCCTCCGGCAGGTCCCGCGGCAACGGCGTCTCGACGCCGTCCCGCAGGACGCCTCGCAGCACGCCGTTGACGAGGCCCGCGATGCCCGAATGGCCGCGGCGCTTGGCGATGTTCACCGCCTCGGCGACCGCTGCGTGCGCCGGCACGCGATCCAGCCAGCGCAATTGATAATAGCTTAACCTAAGCAAGACGCGCACCCAAGGCTCGACCTTGGCCGGCCAGCCTTTGACGCGCGCGCCGAGCGCGTAATCGATCGTGTTCATTCTCTGAATCGTGCCATAGACGATTTCCGTCGCGAGTCCCGCGTCCGGCCGCGACATCGCCGCCGCGTTAAGCGCCTGGTTAAGCGCCAGTCCGCTGAACGCCTCGTTAACCTCGACCTTCAGCAGCACTTGCAGCGCCACTTCGCGAGGACCTTGGGGCTTGCCGCCTTTTCTGAATACGTTGCTCATCGTTCGCTTCCTTCTCCGGCCCGCCGTTACGAACGGCCGCGAGCCAAGTATCCAATGCCAAAACGGGGCCGCACGGCGGCCCCGCCTCTTGACCTGTATTGTACGGCAAAACCCGGGATTATACCAGAACGAAGCCGCCGGGCGCCTAATCTCCCGCGCCGCGCGTCGTGAGCGGGTTTCGCGTTCGCGTCGTTCTCTCCTCGCTATATTCCGACTCTTTCCTTATGATAGACATAATGCGCCATCGCAACGCGGAAGACTTGGAGGACGGGATACGGATGTGGAAACCTAACCGGGAAGACGATCGGCCGATCTACCGGCAAATCGCCGACGAACTCGAGAGAAGGATCGCCTGCGGAGAGTTTCCGCCGGGCAGCCGGCTGCCTTCCGAGCGGAAGCTAGCGGAGCAATTGGACGTGAACCGGAGCACCGTCGTGCTAGCTTACGCGGAGCTGCGTTCGCTTGGCATTACCGACAGCGTCGCAGGCAGCGGAACGAAGGTTGCCTTGCATAAATGGGGAATAGCCCCCCGCCGCACGCCGAACTGGCATCGTTACGCGGAGGGCGGGAGTTTCCAGCCCAATCTGCCGATCATGCGCCGCATCCGCGAGGCGATCGGAACCCGGGAATCGCTGATCGACATGGCCAGCGGAGAATTGGCGGAGGAGCTTAGCCCGTCCGCCGACATCGCGGCGCTGCTCCGGGAAGGCGCGCTGCCGGCCCATCTCGGATACGATCACCCGCAAGGCTACGCTCCGCTTCGGGAGGCGCTCGTCGGTCACCTGAAGCGGTATCGCGGCATCCATGCCACCGAATCGTCCATACTCGTGACGTCCGGCTCCCAGCAATCGCTGTTCCTGATCACGCAATGCCTGCTCTCCCCGGGAGACGCCGTCGCCGTCGAAGATCCGTCGTACGCATACTCGTTGCCGATGTTCCAGTCGGCCGGTCTGCGGCTGTTCGGGCTTCCCGTGGACCGGGAGGGACTTCGTCCGGACGATGTCAGGGAGTTGTACCGCAAGCACAGGATCCGCATGCTCTTCCTCAATCCGAATTATCACAACCCGACCGGCGGCGTCCTTCGCGACAGGCGGCGGGAGCAACTGCTCGACGTCGCCAGCGAGCTCGGACTTCCGATCGTCGAAGACGATCCGTTCGGCTTGACGGCGTTCGACGGCTCGCCGCCGCCGACGATTAAAGCGATCGACCGCGCCGGCACGACGCTGTACGTCGGCTCGCTGTCCAAGATCGCCGCGGCCGGCCTGCGAGTCGGTTGGCTCGTAGCGCCGAGCGCGGTCGTCGAGCGGCTCGCCGACGCCAGGAGGCAGATCGACTTCGGGCTGAGCGTCATTCCGCAGCAGCTCGCGGTTAGCCTGCTCGAGCCGTCCGTGCTCGACCCCCATCTGGAACGGCTGCGCGAGCGGCTGCTGTTCCGCAGGGACGCGCTCGCGGAAGCGCTGCGCGCCGAGCTGGGAGGAGCTCTCTCGTTCGAGCTGCCCCAAGGCGGCTTGCATCTATGGTGCAAGCTGGCCGCGGACTTGCCGGAAGGCCGATTGCTAGAGGAGGCCATCAAGCTCGGCGTCGCTTACGTGCCCGGCACGATCTACGGCTCGCGTCCGGGCTTCGCCCGCTTCGCGTTCGCGAGGCCGTCGTCCGCGGGGGACCTCGCCGAAGGCGCGGCACGCTTCGCCGAAGCGGTACGGCGGCTGCTGCGCTGAAGACCGCGGCGTCATCCCCTAAGCGCGATGATGAAGTAGACGATCGCGAGCAGGACGACGAAGGCGTATAGATAGGACAATCGGGCCAGCTTGCGCCCCGTGTGCTTGAAATAAGCGGCATTCTCTTCTTTGTTGCTGCGCGACATGCCGATCGCGAGCGTCGCGACGAAGCCCGTCGCCATGACGATGACGACGAGCGCCAGCATCCAAGTCGTGTTCATGGTCATCACCCGTTCCGTGGAATTGCCCGGTTCGGCGCGGATAACCGCGCCCTCCAAGCTGGCTTCATTATAGAATCGGCCGGCTCCCGGATCACCATCCAGTTGCCGGCCGATTGGCCCATCCACTCGCGTTGCGGCGGAGGTCAGTTCAACGTATAGGCGTAAGGCGTTCCGGAGGTGCCGGGAAGCCGGTTCGTCGCGGAATCGTTGCTAATGAAGCCGATCTTGATCGCGTTGCCTGCCGACAGGCCTAGCGAAGACAGAGGAATGGCCAGCTCGATGACGGAATCGTTCCTTGCGAATTGACCCGTTCCAAGTGTCGCGGCTAACGTCCAGTTCCAGCTGTTGGCGCTGCCCGCGTATGCGAACAGGCTCTGGTTCTCGAGCAGCGAATCGATGCCCCCGCTCGCCCATCCCGTCGGATTGAAGCCCGTAGACGCGTTGTTGTCCGTATTCAAGTAAAACTGGCTTTTGACGTTCAATCCGCTGCCCTGGACAAGCAAGTACAAGTTCGTGCCGTTGTTGCGGGCTTTGATCGTCTGGACCGTGCCGCCGGCTCCTGCGTTCAGCGCCGGTACCGAACCCCACTCGGCCGCGCTGCCGTCGACCGTCACCGTCTGGGAGGCGACCGGCACGGCGCTAACCGCGCTCGACTTGGCGGACTCGTTATTGCTCGTATCGACGGCGGACACCTGGAACGAGTAGCTCGTTCCGTTCGTCAATCCCGTCGCGGTATAAGCGGGCGACGACAATGGCGTCGCGTTGAGTTTCGTCGAGCCCCGATACACGTTATACCCGAGCAGATCCGCGTCCATATTCGCCGACCAACCCAGAACGGCTTGGCCGTCACCCGCCGTTGCCGCCAGCCCGGACGGAACCGACGGAGGCGTCGTATCCGGCGGAGTCGTTCCTCCGCCGCCCAACGTATAGCTCGGCAACGCGGCGTTCTGCGCCGGCAGCCGGTTCGTCGTCGAGTCGTTCAGGACGAATCCCGCCCGGATCGTGCTGCCGTTCGCGATATTCAGCGTCGCCAGCGGCACGGAGAGCTCGACGGCGGAGCCGTTGCGAACGAACTCGGACGCGGCGAGCGTGCGCACGTTCGTCCACGACCAACCCGCTCCGTTGTTCCGGTATACGGTGTTGTTCTCGATCATGTACTCGGCTCCGCTCTCGAAGCCGCTAGCCGTCCAGCCGGCCGCGTTGTAGCCCGTCAACCGGTTGTTATCGGTATCGAGGAACAACTGCCCTTTGACGTTCAACCCCGAGCCCGATACCGCCACGTACAAGTTGCTTCCGTTATTCGTCGATTTCAGCGACTGCACGCCGGAAGTACCGGTCACGAGTGCCGGCACGCCGCCCCAATCGCCGAGCGTCCCGTCGACCGTAATGGAGGAGCCGGAGGACGACCCGGTCGGCGTCGCGTTCACCGCTGCGCTAAGCGGAGACTCTGTACCGCCCGTATTGACCGCCGATACGCGGAAAGCGTACGAGGTTCCGTTCGTCAAGCCAGAGACGGTGAACGAGGTGCCCGTAACGAGCGAGCCGTTCGCCTTCGTTCCGTCGCGGTAGACGTTATAGCCGGCGATGCCCGTCTGCGCGTTCGCCGTCCAACTCAGCGCCACCTGCCCGCTGCCCGGCGTCGCCGTCAACCCGGTCGGCGCGGTCGGTTGCGCCGGCGCCTGCGGCGTCGCGGATACCGTCGCGCTCTTCGCCGACTCCGCCCCGCCCGTATTGACCGCCGTCACTTGGAAGCCGTACGAAGTACCGTTCGTTAATCCGGTATTCGTATAAGACGGGGAAGTAATCAACGAACCGTTGACCTTCGTTCCGTTGCGGTACACGTTATAACCCGCGAGATTCGTTTCACTGTTCGGCGCCCAACTGAGCGAAACTTGACCGTTGCCTGCCGCCGCGGCTAGACCGGACGGAACGGCCGGAACCGCCGGCGTTCCCGGCACCGTGAATTTCACCGACGAACCGCCGAAGTTCGCGACGCGGAACCACGTCCATATCTCTTGTCCGGCAAGCGCCCCGGGGAAAATATAATCCGCGTCGAACATAAGCTCCGCCGACGTTCCGGATTGCTTGTATTGAACCGGCCAGCCGTTGTTGCTGATCGTCGTCGTCGGGAACTTGAACACGTCCCCCTGACCGGCGACGTGCGGCGCGAGATACACCTTGTTCAGGTTCTCGAGATAGATGCGAGAATCGGGAGAGATCGGCCAGGCGACGCCTTGCCAGCCGGTCGTCCCTTTCTTGTCGTAATCGAAATAGATCATTTCGCTTTGCAGGTTAAGCGTCGTCTTGGCGTCGATCTTCATGAAGAACTTGTCGCCCGCGAACTTCGCGTACACCTTCGTGATTCCTTTGCCGTTGTTGCCGAGCGGATCGTCGAAGATCGGCGTCTGGCCTGCCCAGTCGGAGAAGTTGCCGTCGACGTTGAAGCCGCCGTGCAAGTCCGTCGGATGCGCGCCCGCGAGCGAAGCGCCGGCGTAACCGTTCGAATCCAGCCAATTTTTCGCGTCGTGATACATGTTCGAGAAGTGGGTCGCACCGCTGACCGAGTACGCCAGGTAGTCGCTGTTCGTCACCACCTCGTTCATCCACTTGTTCGTGCTCGCGGCTGGAACGGTGAAATCGCAGATGATGATGTTGAAGCCGTCCGGCTGATTCGCCTGCGCGTTCATGTAGTCCTTCCAGAAGCCGCCGAAGTTGTCCCTGTTCCGGTACGTCGGCGAAGCGGGATTCGTGTTCCAGCTGTCCGCGAACGCCGGGTTCTCGTCGTAGAACTTCGAGCCCGACGTGATGTATGGATTGTGATACCACGATTCCGTCAGGAAAATGTTGATCGCGTGGCGGTACCTGGCGGCGAACTGCGAAGTTCCTTCGTCCGGATTAAAGTACCAGTACCCGCGGTTGGCGGCGACGATCTTCGTCGGATCGACCGCTTTGACGGCCTCTACGAGCTCGACCATGCCTTTGGCCGTGAATCCGAAGTTGCCCCGCGGCCCCCAAGACGTCGTCGGCCCCGCGCCGCCGACCGGATCCGGCGTATCGACCGTATCGAGGAACACGCCGTCGTAACCCGCGTCGTGCTCCAGCTTGTCGGTCATGAACGTAATAAGCTTCTTCCACGTCGGGTCTCCTCCGTTGATGTACCCGCCGCCGTACGTGTTGTTCTTATCGACGACGCCGTCTCCGTTCTTCCAGTAGCCCCCGTACAAATACCTGCTGTCGCTCACCCACGTGCCCTGTTGGTCGAGGTACCAAGGCATCAGGCCGGCGTTGCCCCAGCTTAGCAGGCTGCCCGTCGAGCTATAATCGTTGGCGATGGAGATGTTCGCGTAGCCGTTGTAGCCCGAGTTGTACGTGCCGTCCGGCGTCGCGCCCCCCTCTACGTTGACGTAATTGCCGCTCGCGTTGTAGTTCCATGGGTTCGGCCCGTGCAACGGCCCGCTCGGTCCGCTATAATTCGCCGGCAGCAGGCCGACGTCCTTCCCGTTCTGGATCGTCATGTTGCCGGTGAAGCCGGTGAACACGCTGGACGTCGCCAGCTCCCCTACTGAAATATAGGCGAGCACGTAGACGTCGTCGGCCGTGCCGAGCACGCCGTCGACGCCGCGTTTCACTTCGTTCACTTGGTTAGGCTGGAACGTCTCGAAGTAGAACTGGTTGTTCGCGACGTTGATGATGCGGATCGTCGGTTCGAGGATGACGAGGTCGTACGTCTTCAACGTATCGAGCTGCGTCTGGGTCGCGGCGTTCGTGCCGTACCAGATCATCACCCGGGAATATTCGTTCAGTCCGGGCACCTTGCCGTATATCGGGTCCTTCCCGATCGCCGCATGCGCATGCCGCGGCGCGAGCGGAATCGCTGCCGACAGCATCATTAGCATCGCCAGCATTAAACTTAACGCGTTTCGGCCTAGCGGATTCGTCTTTGTACTCAAATCATCCACGCTCCTAATAAGAATGAAGGTTATGACTGCCACGAACGCCTAACGACGGACGGATCACCTCGTTTCGAAGAAGATCGTAAGCATGATGCGGCAAGAAAGTGCGGAAAGTCAGCGGAGGGAAAAGGAATGAAAATTTGGATTAAATAGAGGACAATATTTGCGGATAATTTTCCCCAAACTATGGATAATTATAGAATATACAAAGCATTTTGGTCAATTGCCAGTTATTAATAAGAATTATTACGGATAAATGCGTTGTTTGGGCATGTTTCATGAGCATTTACATATAATAATCTTCATAATATTTTGGATATTTTGGCGCAAATAATTAGATACTTTGGATATAAAAAAGGCGATATCGCCACGGTCTATTCACCGCGGCGATATCGCCGTTCTTGCCTATATGGACGCTTAACCGAATTGCTTGCCCGTCTCGAGACGGGCGCCGCGCGCGTATTCGGCGGCGGACAACGCCTTCTTTCCCGCCGGCTGAACTTCCGCGAGCAGCAGACTGCCGTCGCCGGTACGCACGCGAATGCCGCTCGCCCCCGTCTCCAACACGGAACCTGGCGGCATCGCGGACCACGCCGGCTTGAGCGACGCGTCGGCGACGCCGGGCGCCTCGCAGCGCCATATCTTGAACACTTCGCCGTCGAGCTGCGTGAAGCCGCCCGCCATCGGATTAAGCCCTCTGACGCGGTTGAACAGCTCCCGTGAAGGGGCGCTCCAATCGAGCCTCTCGTCTTCGCGCGACAAGTTCGGCGCGTATGACGACTGCTCGTGCTCCTGCGGCACGCGCGGCGCTTCTCCAAGGACGATCTTCGGCAGCCATTCGCCGAGCAGACGCGCGCCCGCGACGCTCAGCTTCTCGAACATCGAGCCTGCCGTGTCCTCGTCGCCGATCGGCACGACGACCTTCGCGATCATATCGCCGGTATCGAGTCCTTCGGCCATGTACATGAGCGTAACGCCCGTCTCCGGCTCGCCGTTCATGATCGAGCGCTGAATCGGCGCGCCGCCGCGATACTTCGGCAGCAGCGAGCCGTGAACGTTGAGACAGCCGTGCTTCGGCAAGTCCAGCACCGACTTCGGCAGAATTTGACCGTAAGCCGCCGTCACGATCAAGTCGGGAGCGAGCGCGGTTACCGCCGCGACGCCTTCCGGCGAGCGCAGCTTCTCCGGCTGCAGCACCGTTAGGCCGCGCTCCAGCGCGTACGCCTTCACCGGCGGCGGCGTCAGCTCGCGCTTGCGCCCGACCGGACGATCCGGCTGCGTAACGACCGCTACGACGTCGTAGCCTTGCTCGAGCAACAACGTTAAAGAAGGGACCGCGAATTGCGGCGTCCCCATGAACAATATTCTCATCTTCTATTCTCCGTCCTGCTCCGCTTCCCTGCGCGCCTCGTACACCGATTCCGCCAAGTCGACGAACAGGATGCCGTTCAGATGGTCGACCTCGTGCTGGAACGCCCGGGACAGCAGCTCCGTGCCTTCGTATTGGATCGGCTTGCCGTTGCGGTCGAAGCCTTTGATGACGACGTGGTTGGACCGCTTCACGTCTCCTTGGAGACCCGGAATGCTCAGGCAGCCTTCCGGCCCGAGCTGTTCGCCTTCCATCGTCACGAATTCCGGATTCACCAGCTCGATCAACCCGTTGTCGTCGCCGACGTCCACGACGATGACGCGCTTGGAGATGCCGATCTGCGGCGCGGCCAAGCCGACGCCGTCGGCTTCGTACATCGTGTCCGCCATGTCGTCCAGCAGCTTGTGCAGGTTGGCGTTGAACTTCGTCACTTCCTTGGCTTGCTCCCGAAGCACGTCGTCAGGGTGTTTCACGATGAATCGGATCGACATAAGGCAACCATCCTTCTTTTAAAGTCCGTGTTCAAAAAGCCTTCCACTTACAGCATCATTTGGGGATCGACGTCGACGCTGATCTGCATGCCGTTCTTCTTCGCGGCATCGTTCAGTTCCATAAGCGCTCCGGCGACGAGCCGGCTCGCGTCCACGTCTCCCCGATATTTTACCATACATTGAAAACGGTAGCGATCTTTCAGCCTTGCGATCGGCGAAGCGACCGGCCCGAGCACCTCGAGCGCCTCCCGGACGCTTCCGGAGAAGTCCGTCCCGATCCGCTCGGCCGAAGCCGCCTCCCGGATTCGCGCGACGAGCCGTTGACCGGCGGACAGCAGCATCGGCACCGATTCGTGGGACAGCGTAATGCCGATCAAGCGGCCGTAAGGCGGATAGCCGAACACGTTGCGAAGCTTCAGCTCTTGACGGACGAAGCCTTCGTAATGGTGTCCCTGCACGGACGTGATCGACGGATGCTCGGGATCGTACGTCTGGATGATGACTTCTCCGGGCAATTCGTGCCGTCCGGCGCGCCCCGCCACCTGCGTCAGCAGTTGGAACGTCCGCTCCGAGGCGCGGAAGTCGGGCAGCCGTAGCGCCGCGTCCGCCGCCAGCACGCCGACGAGCGTCACGTAGGGGAAATCGAGCCCTTTGGCGACCATCTGCGTGCCGAGCAGCACGTCGGCCCGGCGTTCCTTGAACTCCGTCAGCCATCGTTCGTGCGAGCCTTTCTCCGTCGTCGTGTCGACGTCCATGCGGATGACGCGAATGCCGGGGAACGTCTCGGCGAGCGACTCCTCGACCTTCTGGGTGCCCGTGCCGAAGTACCGGATATGCGGGCTTTCGCAGCTCGGGCACGTCTTCGGCTCGGCCTCCGCGTAACCGCAATAATGGCAGCGCATGTTCTGCGCGCCTCGGTGGTACGTTAGCGCGATCTCGCAATGCGGGCACAGCGCGGTATAGCCGCACGAGCGGCACATGACGAACGTCGCGTAGCCGCGCCGGTTGAGCAGCAGCACCATCTGCTCGCCCTTCCGCAGCCGCTCCGTGATCGCTTCGTGCAGCGCGCGGCTGAACATCGCGCGATTGCCGAGCTTCAGCTCCTCGCGCATGTCGACGATCGTAACGCCCGGAAGCGGCCGGTCCGCGACCCGCTGCGGCAACGAAATATACCCCATCGGATGGTTCGGGCTTCTCGCCGCGGCATACGTCTCGAGCGACGGCGTCGCCGAGCCGAGCACGACGACAGCGCCGTTCTGCCTGGCGCGTTCGATCGCCACGTCGCGGGCGTGATACTTCGGGCTTTCCTCTTGTTTGTAAGACGTCTCGTGCTCCTCGTCGATGACGATAAGCCCGATGCGCTCGAACGGAGCGAAAATCGCGGAACGCGCGCCGACCGCCACCAGCGCGCGGCCCTCGCGGATTTTGCGCCATTCGTCGTAACGCTCTCCGTTCGACAGCCGGCTATGAAGCACCGCGACCTTCGCCCCGAAGCGGCTCTTGAAGCGCTCGACCATCTGCGGCGTCAGCGAAATTTCCGGCACGAGGACGATCGCTTCGCGGCCGCTCGACAGACAGCGGTCGATCGATTGCAAGTACAGCTCCGTCTTGCCGCTTCCCGTCACCCCGTGGAGCAAGAACGAAGCATGGTCGCGAGCGTCCAACGAGGCGATGATCGGCGCGATCGCCTCCGCTTGCGCGGGCGTCAGCGCCATCGGCGCCGACGGCGGGAATTCCCGGTTCGCGTAAGGATCCCGGTCTTCGGTCACGGGACGAATGTCGATCAACCCGCGCTCGGCGAGCGCGCGCACGGTCGAGGAAGTCGTCCCGAGCGCCTCGGACAGCCGCTCCACGGCGATCGGCTCCGGATGCTCCGCCAAGTAAGCGAGCACTTCGTGCTGCTTGCGCGCCCGCGCGGGAAGACCGGACATCGCTTCGCGAAGCTTATCGGCATCCGGCGCGAACACCGTCTGTACGGTTTTCACGTTCATCCGGTTCTCGACGCGCTGCCGTTCCTCGAGCCTTCCTTCGCGCAGCCACTTGCGGATCTGATCTCCCTGCTCCGGATATTGCTGCAGCAACGCGGCCAGCTTCCGCGGCTCGCCGCGTCCGAGCGCATGCAAGAGACCGCCGCTGCGGGCGGTCTCTTCGCTTGTCCACTCTGCGCCCGGCGCAGGGAACACGTACTTCTCCGCCTTGCCCTTCAGCGCGGCGGGCAGCATCGCCTGCAGCGCGATCGTCAGGGGGCACAACCAGCGCTTGCTGATCCATTCGCCGAGCTGAACGAGCTCGGCCGACAACGGCGGCACCGCGTCCATCAAGTCCGCGATCGGCTTCAGCTTCGCCGCCTCGACTTCCGCGTCCGCGGCGAACCCCGTCACGATGCCTTGCAGCGCGCGACCGCCGAACGGGACCGCGACGCGGCTTCCTATTCCGACCCAACCTTCTAGCTGGGCCGGGATCGAATAATCGAACGTGCGATCCGTCTCCCGGCTCGGCACGTCGACGATCACTCTCGCGACCGTCATGCTCCGTCCCCTTGACCGAGGCGACGATTCGCCAGCTCCAGCACGCGCTGAGCTACCGCTTTCTTCGCCATAAGCGGCAGATGCTCCGCGAAACCGTCCGCGCCGTAGACGCTGACGATATTCGTGTCCGTCCCGAACCCGGCGCCCGCTTGGGAGACGTTGTTGGCAACGATGAAGTCGCATTTCTTGCGGGTCAACTTGTCCAGAGCGTTGCGTTCCAGCTCCATCGTCTCCGCCGCGAACCCGACGATGACCGGTCCGCGGCCATCCGCGCGGGCTTCTTTCCATTCGCCGATCGCCTGCAGAATATCCGGGTTGCGGACGAGCGACAGCGTCAGCGATTCGGCCTTCTTCTTGATCTTATGCTCTTCCCGGTGCTCCGGCCGATAGTCGGCGACCGCCGCGGCTTTAATGACGATGTCCGTGCCGGGCAGCCGCGCCATGACCGCTTCCTTCATCTGCTCCGCGGATTCCACGCGGATCGTCTCGACGCCTACTGGAGGCGCTCCGTCCGTCTTGCCGCAGACGAGCGTCACGTCCGCTCCCCAATCGCGCGCCGCTTCCGCGAACGCGAACCCCATCTTGCCCGACGAATCGTTCGTGATATAACGAACCGGATCGATTCTCTCCAACGTTCCGCCGGCCGTAACGAGCACGCGACGTCCCGCGAGCGGGCGAGGACCCGCGAGCATGTCGACGACCGCTTGGACGATCTCGTCCGGCTCCGCGAGCCGGCCCTTGCCGACGTAACCGCACGCCAATTGACCCGTCCCTGGCTCCACGAAGGTGACGCCGCGCGAGGCGAGCTTGTTGACGTTGTCGACGACCGCGGGATGCTCCCACATATGTACGTTCATCGCCGGCGCGACGAGCACAGGTGCGGTTACGGCGAGCAGCGTCGTGCTTAGCATGTCGTCGGCGAGGCCGCTGGCCATCTTGGACAGCACGTTGGCCGTCGCCGGCGCGACGACGACGAGATCCGCCGCGTCCGCCCAATCGATATGCTGGACGATCGAAGCGTCGCGTTCGTCGAACACGTCGGTCGCCACCGGATGGCGGGAAATCGTCTGCAGCGTGAGCGGCGTAATGAACTTCGTCGCGCCCTCCGTCATCATGACGCGAACCGACGCGCCCAAGCCGACGAGCCGGCTGCAGAGGGTCGCCGCCTTGTAAGCGGCGATGCCGCCGGAGACGCCGAGCAATATCGTTTTGCCCGATAGCGACTTGACCATGGATTCCCCTCTTCTCTGATTAGAAAAAAAACAACCGCTGGGGTTGTCCTTTTCGTTGGATGCGCTTATTTCAAATGCTCGACTTTGATCGCTTCGTGGTAAATTTCCTCGAGCGCCACGCCGACTTGCTTGTGCGATTTCGGAGCGCCGATGCCGCACAGTTCGCCTTCGCGCAGCCCGCGCGCGCGCTTGGAAGCCGCTACGACGAGCGTATATTTGCTGTCTACCTTCTTGACCAATTCATCGATCGATGGATACAACATTCGTTATTCACCTCTCTCACGCGTTCTCGGCGGTCGATATCGCGTCCAGCTCGTTGCACAATTCGTGCAGGAACCGCTGGCGCTTGCAATGCTCGGCGGTAATGATCGCGTCGATCCGCTTGCAGGCGAGATCGATCTGATCGTTCACGACGGCATAATCGTAATGGTAGAGCAGATTGATCTCGTCCTTCGCGACGGACATGCGATGGTCGATCGTCGCCTGCGATTCCGTGCCGCGACCGCCGAGCCGGGACTTCAGCTCGTTAAGCGACGGAGGCATCAGGAAGATGAATACGCCTTCCGGAAACTTCTCTTTCACTTTCAGCGCGCCTTGCACTTCGATCTCGAGAATGATGTCCTTGCCTTCGGACAGCGTCTTCTCTACGAATTCGCGCGGAGTGCCGTAGAAGTTGCCGACGTATTCGGCATGCTCGAGCAACGCGTCGTTCCGGATCATATCCTGGAACTGCTCGCGCGACTTGAAGAAATAGTTGACGCCGTCCCGCTCGCCTTCGCGAGGGGTGCGGGTCGTCGCCGACACCGAGTAGACGAGCTCGGGCATCTTCGCGCGCAACGCCGCGCACACCGTGCCTTTGCCTACGCCGGACGGTCCCGACAATACGAATAACAATCCTCTGTTCATTGCGATCCCCGATTCATTCGTCATGTTCGTCGTCTTTGGTAGACAACCGGTGCGCGACCGTCTCCGGCTGTACGGCCGATAAGATGACATGGTCGCTATCCGTAATGATAACCGCGCGGGTGCGTCTGCCATACGTCGCGTCGATCAGCATGTGCCGGTCGCGCGCTTCCTGGATAATCCGCTTGATCGGTGCCGATTCCGGACTGACAATGGATATAATCCGATTCGCAGATACGATATTGCCAAATCCGATATTAATCAGCTTAATCGCCATGGCTACACATTCCTCCGGTCATAACCGCGTTTCTCAACTACCGATGATAATATTCTATTGTACTTCAAATCCATAGGAGGGACAAGGGGAACGCCCCGTCCTACTTCTTGGAGGCGTATTTCGCGCTGTTCTCCTTCACGTACTTCGTGAGCGCGACCGTCATCTCGTAAGCGAGGAACGGCGTCATCAGATAGATGCCGTTGAACCGGGCCATCGCCGCGTCGAGCAGCTCTTCCGCGATCCGGACGCCTTCCGCGCGCCCTTCGGCGCCTTCGAGTCCGCTCATGCGCCTGCGCACCTCGTCGGACAGTTGGATGCCGGGCACCTCGTTGTGCAAGTATTCCGCGTTGCGCCCGCTCGCGAGCGGGAAAATCCCGAGGAATATCGGCACGTTCAAATGCTGCGTCGCGTCCGCGATCTGATCGATCAGCGCCGCGTCGTAAACCGGCTGCGTCATGATGTAGTCGGCTCCGGCGGCGATTTTGCGTTCGAGACGCTGCACCGCCTTGTCCAGGTGCTTGACGTTCGGGTTGAACGCGGCGCCGACGATGAACTTCGCCTTCTGCTTAAGCGGCTTGCCGGAGAAGGCGATTCCTTCGTTCAGCTGCTTGATCATGCGGATGATCTCGAACGAAGTCAAGTCGTATACCGAGCTCGAGCCCGGCAAGTCGCCGAACTTCGCCGGGTCGCCGGTAACGGCCAGCACGTGGTCGATGCCGAGCGCGTCGAAGCCCATCATGTGCGACTGCGTACCGATGAGGTTACGGTCTCGGCACGCGATGTGAACAAGCGGTCGGATGCCGATCCGCTCGTTCAGCAGCGCGGCGAGCGCCATATTGCTCATTCGCGTGACGGCGAGCGAGTTGTCCGCCATCGTCAGCGCGTCCGCTTGCGCGTCCTTGAGCGCCTGCGCGCCGGCCATGAACTTCGCGATGTCGAGATCGCGCGGCGGGTCCAGCTCGACGATGACAGTATGGCGTTCGCGCACGAGGTCGACGATGCTCGGCTCGGCAGGTATCGCCGGCGGCGTCGCTTCGGGTTCACGTTCCGCGACCGCGATCGACTCGGCCGGTTCGGCTTTCGCCGGCGCTTGCCCCACGTCCGCCGATTGCGGCACGTATGACTTCAGCGCGCCCGCGATCGCGGCGATATGCTCAGGCGTCGTGCCGCAGCAGCCGCCGATGAGCCGCACGCCCGCGTCCGCGAACCGGATCGCCGACGACGCGAAATATTCCGGCGAAGCGGAATAGACGACTTTGCCGTCGACGTAATCCGGGATGCCCGCGTTCGGGAACACGCTGAGCGGCAGCCCGAGATCGGCCGGCAGCGTCTCGACCGCGCGCAGGATGCCGTTCGGTCCGCTGCGGCAGTTGAAGCCGATGATGTCCGCTCCCTCGCCCTTCAACCGGCGGAACGCGTCTGCGAGCGGGATGCCGTCGTGCGTCCGGTACGGGTCTTCCACCGCGAATTGGCAGATGACGCTGATGTCGCTTTTCTTACGGATGATGCCCAGCGCTATGGATAGCTCTTCGAGATCGAAGAACGTCTCGAGCAAGAGACCGTCGACGCCCGCGCCGAGGAGCGCTCCGATCTGTTCCTCGAAGTCGCGGCGCACGATCGCGGTGCGCACGTTCTTGCCCGCGCCGCCTCGAACGGCGCCGATGGAGCCGACGACGTACGCGCTTTCGGGAGCCGCGCGGCGCGCGATCGCGACGCCCGCGGCGTTGATCTCTTCGGCCTTCTTCTCGAGGCCGTACCTCGCGAGCTTGTTCTGCTGCGCGGAATACGTGTTCGTCTCGATGATCTCCGCTCCCGCGGCCGCGTAGCGGCGGTGCACGTCGGCGATGACGTCGGGCTTGATCAGATTGAATTCTTCGAACGAGACGCCTACCGGCAGCCCGAGCTGATATAAGTAAGTTGCCATCGCTCCGTCCCCGACGTACGGACGCTGTGCGAGCGCGGCGCGCAATTCCGGTTTCATGAACCTTCCCCATCCAATCCCATCATAAAGTATTACTACTGTAGCACATATTGTCGCTCTAGAACACTCGCAGATCGTCTCTGACCCAAGAAAAACAGGGGATTTCCGCCCGGTAAAAGGGTAGAAACGCCGCGTTAACCCGACTTTTCCGGGTTGTGAAGTGATTTGAGGCGCATGGGCGGAATTTAGCCCGATTTACCCGGGTTGCGGCGCCGAGTTTGAGCGATTCGCGCGCGGTAGCCCGACTTTGCCGGGTTATTGGGCCGAGATCGGCGGATTGGCTCGCGATAGCCCGGGTATTCCGGGTTACCGGGCCGAGATTGGTGGATTGGCGCGCGGTAGCCCGGCTTTTCCGGGTTACTGGGCCGAGATTGGTGGATTGGCGCGCGATAGCCCGGGTATTCCGGGTTACCGGGCCGAGATCGGTGGATTGGCGCGCGGTAGCCCGGACATTCCTGGTTACTGGGCCGAGATTGGTGGATTGGCTCGCGATAGCCCGGGTATTCCGAGTTACTGGGCCGAGATCGGTGGATTGGCGCGCGATAGCCCGGGTATTCCGGGTTACTGGGCGCGGCGGCATCGAGTTACTGCGCACGAAAGCGACACCTCGAACGAAATAGCACGCCGGCATCGAGTTACTGCACACGAAAGAGAAACCTCGCACGAAATAGCGCGGCGGCATCGAGTTTCTGCGCACGAAAGCGACACCACGCACGAAATAGCAAGGCGGCATCGAGTTGCCGCACGCGCAAGCGACATCTCGCACGATCGCGGTAACGCCGAGTTACTTCTACTCCCACTCACCGACAACGGCGCAAAACGAACAAAACCCGGCCCAAGGGCCGGGTTCTTCTATGCGCGGTGCGCAAGGCGCGTCGCGAATGCGATCAGATCGTTCCCGTGTAGACGGCGGCCGCCGGGCCGGTCATGTACACGCGGTCGTTATCCTCGTTCCAGTCGATAAGCAAGTCGCCGCCCGCGAGCGAGATCGTCGCTTTGCGCCCCGTCAGTCCGTTAAGGACGGACGATACGAGCGTCGCGCAAGCGCCGGTGCCGCATGCGAGCGTCGGGCCAGCGCCGCGTTCCCATACACGCATATCGACTTGGTCGCGGCTGTTCACCGTCGCGAATTCCACGTTGATCTTGCGCGGGAAGAGCGGATGCTTCTCCAGCTTCGGTCCCCACGTCGCGAGGTCGAAGCCGGCCGCGTCGTCGACGTAGATAACGCAGTGCGGATTGCCCATCGATACGGCCGTGAACGCGAAGTCGCGCCCGTCGACCGTCACCGTATGCCCGAGCACCGGATTCGCGTCGATCGTCGTCGGCACGTCGAGCCCGTTCAACACCGGCCGTCCCATGTCCACCGTAACCCTTGCGACTTGACCGTCCGCGCCGAGCTCGAGCTCGACCGGCTGAACGCCCGCGCCGAGCGTCTCGATCGTCAGCGACGTCTTGCTCGCCAAGCCGTTATCGTACACGTACTTCGACACGCAGCGGATCGCGTTGCCGCATTGCTCCGCCTCGGAGCCGTCGGAGTTGATGATTCTCATCTTGAAGTCCGCGACTTCGGAAGGAAGAATGTAGACGAGTCCGTCCGCGCCGATGCCGAAGAACCGATTGCATAGCTTGATCGCCAGCTCGTCCACGCCCGAGGGCAGCGCCTGCTCTCCCGCGACGACGATGAAGTCGTTGCCGAGTCCGTGCATTTTCGTGAATTGCATGTGTATAGCCTCCTGTAAGCGCCAGTCCGCTTCGTCTTCTCCCCTCATCATACCGGGAAAAAGCCGCCAAGAGCATACAGCAATTGTTCGTTTGTTTGCACGATTCCGACAGTCCGCCGGCTTACTCCCCGCGAATGCTCAGCTTGTCCAGCGCTTCCTTGGCCAGCTTGCGAGCCTCCTCGACCGTCGCGGCAGCCGTAAGCGTCACCGCCATGCGGCGGCCGACCTTCGTGACCGGCTTGCTGAATACGCGAACCTGCGTCTTCGGCACGGACAACGCCTCGCCGACGCCGTCGATCCGATAATCGGTCAGCTCGGCCGTCGCCTTAAGAGGACGGCTCGCGCCCGGCGATACGACGTTGATCTCCGGGATCGGATAACCGAGTATCGCCCGCGCGTGCAACGCGAATTCGGACAAGTCTTGGCTGACGAGCGTCACGAGACCGGTATCGTGCGGACGCGGGGACACTTCGCTGAAGTATACTTTGTCCTTCGCCAGGAACAGCTCGACTCCGAAAATACCCGCGCCGCCAAGCTCGTCCGTGATCGCTTTGGCAATCCGCTTCGACTCCTCCAGCTGCGCTTCGCTCATCGCGTGCGGCTGCCACGACTCGATATAATCTCCGTCCTGCTGGATATGCCCGATCGGCGCGCAGAACGCCGTGCCGCTGCTAGAGCGGACGGTAAGCAGCGTAATCTCCGATTCGAACCGGATGAACTGCTCGACGATAACGCGCGTCTGCTGCACGCGTCCGCCTTCCATGGCGATCTGCCAGCAGCGCGTCAGATCGTCCTCGGATTTGCAGACGCTTTGCCCTTTGCCCGACGAGCTCATGAGCGGTTTTACGACGCAAGGGAAGCCCATCTCCCTCGCCGCTTGGCCGAACGAATCGAAGTCGTCGGCGAACCGGTAGTCCGCCGTCGGCAGCCCGAGCTTCTCCGACGCGAGGCGCCGAATGCCTTCGCGATCCATCGTCAGCTGCGCGGCGCGAGCGGTCGGAATGACGCGGAACCCTTCCTTCTCCAGCTTCACGAGCTCCGCCGTCGCGATCGCTTCGATCTCCGGCACGATCAAGTCCGGCTTCTCCCGCTCCACGATCTCGCGTACGGCGGCGCGGTCCAGCATGTCGACGACGTAGCTGCGGTGAGCGACCTGCATCGCGGGAGCGCCCGCGTAGCGGTCGACCGCGATCGTCTCGACGCCGAGCCGCTGCGCCTCGATAATGACTTCCTTGCCGAGCTCTCCCGAGCCGAGCATGAGCAACTTTCTGGTCTGATGCATGAACGTGTCCCCCCGAAATCTATGGATATTCATGTCCATTATACACGTTTCCGACAGGGGCGGAACGTTGCCGCGGACGCAATAAAGCCGCCACTGATGGCGGCTTTCGATTGCATTCGTACGATTAGCGGGCAACCTGGCGCGGAGCGGCGCCGCCGCCTCCGTACGCGATCCGGCCTTTCTTCGGTTTCGACGTGCCGAGCACGCTGCCGATGCCCATCGCGAACGTCGGAATGCCGGCAGCGACAAGGACGAGAGCCCAATCGCGGATGCCGAGCGGCACCGTCTTGAAGATCGGCTGGAGCGGTTCGACGTACAGGACGGCCAGCATGAGCAGCAGCGACGAGAGGACGGCCAGCACGAGGAATTTGTTCTCCAGCATGTTGCGATGGAAAATCGAGCGCGAGCTCCGGCAATCGAACACGTGGATGAGCTGCGCCATGACGAGCGTCGCGAACGCGACGGTTTGCGCGTGGACGAGACCTTTGCCCGCGTTCAGCGCCAACACGAACGCGCCGAGCGTGCACAAGCCGATCAGAATGCCGCGGCTGACGATCTTCCAGCCGAGCCGCCGCGCGAAAATATTTTCCTTCGCCGAACGAGGTTTATGCTGCATCAGATCGCTCTCCGCCTGGTCTACGCCGAGCGCCATCGCCGGCAAGCCGTCGGTGACGAGGTTGACCCACAGAATCTGGATCGGTACGAGCGGCAGCGGGAAGCCCGCCATCATCGCCAGGAACATCGTCATGATCTCGCCGACGTTGGAGGCGAGCAAATAACGAATGAACTTGCGGATATTCTCGTAGATGCCGCGCCCCTCTTCGACCGCCGCGACGATCGTCGAGAAGTTGTCGTCCGCGAGGACGAGCGCCGACGCTTCCTTCGTCACGTCCGTCCCGGTCACGCCCATCGCGATGCCGATATCGGCAGCCTTCACGGCAGGCGCGTCGTTGACCCCGTCGCCGGTCATCGCCACGACGTGGCCGCGGCGCTGCAGCGCCTGCACGATGCGCAGCTTGTGCTCCGGCGATACGCGCGCGTACACGTTGACGTCGTCGGCGATCTGCTCGAGCGCGGCGTCGTCCATCGCCGCCAGCTCCGTGCCGGTGACGACGCGGCCGGATTTGCCCATGATGCCGAGCGTCTTGGCGATCGCTTCCGCCGTTACGCCGTGGTCGCCGGTTATCATGACCGTCTTGATGCCGGCGTGGCGGCATTTGGTGATCGCATCCTTCACTTCCTTGCGCGGAGGATCCATCATGCCGGCGAGGCCGACGAAGACCAAGCCGTTCTCCGCCTGCGCGTCGGAGTCGCAAGCGTCCGCGCCCTTCAATTCGCGGAACGCGAGACCGAGCACGCGCAGCGAGTCCTTCGCCATCGCCTCGTTCGCCTGCAGCACCTTCAGCTTCAGCGTGCCGGTGAACGGCACGACGTGGTCGCCCCACAGCACGTACGCGCAACGCTCGACGAGCAAGTCCGGCGCGCCCTTCGTGCAGATGAGCTTGCCTCCCTGATGCGAGACGAGCACCGACATCCGTTTCCGATCCGGGTCGAACGGGAATTCCTTCTCCCGCTTATACAAGCTTTCGAGCGAGCCTTTGCTCAGTCCCGTCTTCGCCGCGAGCACGAGGAGCGCGCCTTCAGTCGGATCGCCCTTCACGCGCCATTCCGGCTTCTCGTCTACCGCGCCTTTGCCGGACTTGCGTTTCTTCGGTTCGTCGACCGGATCGACGTGCGCGATTTCCGAGTTGTTGCACAGCGCCGCGATTTGCGTCAATCTGCGCAGCGACGCGTCTCCCTTCGCGTCGATCCCTTTGCCGGCTTCCTTCAATTGCCCGATCGGCTCGTAGCCTTCGCCCGTTACCTCGATTTTGCGATCGCCTAGCCATAGCTGGGTGACCGTCATCTTATTCTGCGTCAGCGTCCCCGTCTTGTCCGAGCAGATGACGGAGGCGCAGCCGAGCGTCTCGACCGACGGCAGCTTGCGCACGATCGCCCGGCGCTTGATCATCCGCTGCACCCCGAGCGCCAGCGCGATCGTGACGATCGCCGGCAGCCCTTCCGGAATGGCGGCGACGGCGAGGCTAACGCCCGCTAGGAACATATCGTACATCGGTTGCCCGTGAAGGACGCCCGCGATGACGACGACGACCGTCAGCGCGATGGCGACGACGATCAAGATTTTGCCGAGCTGCTCGAGACGGTGCTGCAGCGGCGTATCCGCCTCCTCCGTCGTTTGGATGAGGTCGGCGATCTTGCCCATCTCCGTCTGCATGCCCGTCATCGTCACGACGCCTCTGGCCGTGCCTCGCGTCACCATCGTGCCGAGGAAGCCGCAGTTTTTGCGGTCGCCGAGCGGCGGCGCTTCGGCCGAGATGACGCCCGGCTCCTTGACGACCGGCACGGACTCGCCCGTCAGCGCGGATTCGTCGACGGAGCATTGGTTGCATTCGATGAACCGCAGATCGGCCGGAACGCGGTCGCCGCTCTCGAGCAGGACGACGTCGCCCGGAACGAGCTGCTTCGCGGGAACGACGTGGAACGTGCCGCCCCGCAGCACCTTGGCGCTTGGCGCCGAAAGCTCCTTCAACGCGCGCAGCGAGCGCTCCGCCCGAAACTCCTGGTAGAAACCGAGGATGCCGTTAATGAGAATGATGGCGATGATCGTGAGCGCGTCCAGCATCTCTCCGAGCAGACCGGAGATGACGACCGCGCCGACGAGCACGAGCACCATGAAATCTTTGAATTGGTTCAGAAGCAGCTTGATCGGGGATTCCCCGCGTTTTTCCTGCAGCTCGTTCGGACCGACCGACGCCTGCCGCTTCGCCGCCTCCTCCGCCGATAACCCGTTTTTGAAATCCGTATGGAGCTCTCCCTGCAGTTGCCCCTCGCTTAGCTGATGCCATGACTTCCGTTCCACGACGGTCATCTCCCTCCCGCTTATCCGCTTATCCGCTTTACGTCCTATATGTATTCAGACAAGCAGGGAAATATCCCGGGGTTGTACGCTTATTCGGACGGGCCGCGGCATCCCCCGCGCCCTTTCCCTTTGCCCCGAACTATGGCATCATAGGTAACGATACTATAGCCAATGAGGAGCATCCCGCCATGTCACTCGACGGAATCGTCGTCCGCGCGCTCGTGCGCGAGCTGCAAAGCTGCGTCAACGCGCGTATTCATAAAATCTATCAACCGACGGATAACGAAATGGTATGGCATATTCGCGGCCAAGGCGTGAACGGCCGGCTGCTGCTGTCCGCCCATCCTTCCATGCCCCGTCTTCACTGGACCGGGCAATCCTGGGACAATCCGCCGGAACCGCCGATGTTCTGCATGCTGCTGCGCAAATATTGCGAAGGCGGCGTCATCGAAGCGGTACGTCAAGTCGGCATGGAACGCATCGTGCAATTCGACATCCGGCACCGCGACGAGCTCGGAGACTACTCCCTCAAGCAAGTCGTGCTCGAGATCATGGGCCGGCACAGCAATCTCATCCTTCTCGACCCGGCATCCGGCGTCATCCACGACGGCATTCGCCACGTCACTCCCGCCATCAGCAGCTACCGGATCGTGCTGCCCGGAAGCTCGTACGTCGCCCCTCCGTCGCAGGACAAAGCCGATCCGCTGACCGAGTCCGAGAGCGGGTTCGCGTCCGCGATGGCGCAGGCGGGAGGCGTCGACGCCTCTTGGCTCGCCGGCGCTTACACCGGCATCGGCCCGCTCGTCGCGACCGAGCTCCGGCATCGCGCCGCGACGTCCGGTTCGACGCTATGGGAAGCCTTCGACGCGCTGATGAAGCAAGTGGCCGAGCACCGGTACGAACCGACGCTCGTGCTGACGCCGGACGGCAAAACGCACTTCTCCGCCGTGTCGCTGACTCATCTAGCCGGAGAAGCGACCGCGTTCCCGTCGATCCACGAATGCATCGACCATTATTACCAAGACAAGGCGGTTCGAGATCTCGTCCGGCAACGGACGTCGGACTTAAGCCGGTTCCTGACGAACGAGACCGCCAAGAACGAGAAGAAGCTGGTCAAGCTCGAAGAGACGCTGAAGGAAGCGGAGGACGCGGACCGTCTGCGGCGCATCGGCGAGCTGCTCACCGCCCAGCTTCATATCATGGCCAAAGGGGACAAGAAGGTCGACATCGTCGACTATTACGACGAGAACCAAGCGACGATGTCGGTCGCGCTCGATCCGCTGCTTACGCCGAACGAGAACGCGCAGCGTTACTTCCGCAAGTACAACAAGCTGAAGAACAGCCGCTCCGTCGTCGTCGAGCAGATGGAAGCGACCGCGGGCGAACTCGTCTACTTGGCTTCCGTGCTCCAAGGTCTCGAGACGGCGACGCCGAGCGACATCGAGGAAATCCGCGAAGAGCTGACGGAGCAAGGCTACATCCGCGCCAGAGGCGTCAAGAAAGGGTTCCGGAAGAAGAAAAAAGACCGGCCCGCCCTGCTGTGTTACACGTCCAGCGAAGGCGTACCGATCTATGTAGGCAAAAACAACACGCAAAACGACTACGTGACGAACAAGCTCGCGGGTCCGACGGATACGTGGCTGCATACGAAGGACATCCCGGGCTCGCACGTGCTCATCCGATCGCAGACGTACGGCGAGCAGACGCTGCGAGAGGCGGCCACGATCGCCGCGTACTACAGCAAGGCGAAGCAATCGAGCAACGTGCCGGTCGACTATACGCGCATTCGCAACGTGCGCAAGCCGAACGGGGCGAAGCCCGGCTACGTCACCTACGATAACCAGACGACGATGTACGTGAATCCGGACGAGGCGCTCGTCCTAAGCTTGCCGTCCGCCATCAAATAGCTTCCGTATCCGCACCCGTCTCCCGATGCTTCTCCGCGCAAGCTTGGCAGATGCACGCGCGATCCCGCGATTCGGCGGGAACGCGCGCGAGGAGACCGGGCGGGAAGCTTGCCTTGGCGCACCAACAATCCTCGATCAGCTTCCCGGAGGCGACGCCGCACTCACCTTCACGTCCGCAGAGCGGACAATTCGCGGCCCCGCTCATCGTTCGCTTAACTCCGCTCTCGTCCCCGCCCCCGATTCGCCGCCGCGCCGCCCGAGCAGTCGCTCCGCGACCGACAGCGCCACCGTTCGGTTGCCGATCGGTCCATGGAAGAAGACCCCTTCGCGCAAGCCGTGATAATCCGAACCGCCGGTAATGAGCTTCCCTCTCTCTTCCGCCATTCGAACGTACCTCCGTTCGGCTTCTTCGTCGTGGTCGGAATGGTACGCTTCGATTCCGTCCGCGCCGCCGTCCAGCCACTCCGCCACGAGCTCGTCCGCGCCGTACAAGCCGGGATGCGCGACGACCGCCGTCCCCCCGGCATCGTGAATCCAGCGGATCGCGGTCAGCGGATCGATTCGGGGCGGATTGACGTGGGCGGGCTTGCCGTCGGCAAGCAGACGATCGAACGCGTCCCGAATGTCCGAGACGAAGCCGCGGTCGACGAGCGCCTGCGCGATGTGAGGCCGTCCGACGGAACCGCCGCCAGTGCTCGACTTGCCCGCGACGGCCTCGACCTCCTCGAGCGCGATCGGCATTCCTAACTCGGCTAGCCGCGCCAGAATAAGCTCGTTCCTTCGGTTGCGCGTATCCCGCAGCGAGAGCAACCGCCCGATGAACATCCCGTCCTCGTAATCGATGCCGTAACCGAGGATATGGATATCCTTGCCGCCTGCCACCGTGCTGATCTCCACCCCCGGCACGACGAGCACGCCGGCTTCCCGGCCGGCGGCCAACGCCTCCGCTATGCCTGCGACCGTATCGTGGTCGGTAATGGCGATCGCGCCGAGTCCGGCCTCGGCGGCGAGCCGAACGTTATGCGCCGGACGGTTCGTCCCGTCCGATGCCGTCGTATGCGTATGCAAATCCGCGCGATCATTCATGGCTAAGCTCCCTCAGGTCGTGAAGCAGCGCCGCGGCCGGTATCGGAAGCAGCGACGATTGCAGCCGCACCGCGTAAAATTGCCGGATGAACGAAACGCCCTTGATGCGGACCGGCTTAAGCAGTCCGAGCGCGACTTCGTGCTTGATCGTCCATTTGGAGATGATCGACAAGCCGAGTCCGGCTTCGACCGCCGACTTCACGGCGCCCGTGCTGCCGAATTCGCTGGAGACGCGAAGCTGTCCGTCCGTCACGCCGTGACGCAGCAGCTCCTCCTCCATGATCTGGCGCGTTCCCGATCCCTTCTCGCGGAGTACCATCGGTTCTTGGATCGCTTCCGACAGCTCGACTTCGTCGCGCTGCGCGAACGGATGGCTGGACGGCACGACGAGCGTCAGCTCGTCGTTCATGACCGCTTCCGCGTCGAAGCCCGGCACCTCGCAAGGCGCTTCGATAATGCCGAAGTCGAGCCCGTGGTTGCCGATCGCGTCGATGATCTCCGTCGTGTTCATCACCTTCATGTTGACGGCGACTTCCGGGTACTTGCGCAGGAACGTGCCCAGCAGACGAGGCAGCACGTATTCCCCGAACGTCAAGCTCGCCGCGAACACGAGCCGGCCCTTCAAGTCTTCGATGAATCGCGCCATGAGCGCGTCCGTTTCTCTCATCAGCTCGACGGCTTTGCGAGCTTGCGGCAGCAGCCAATGGCCCGCCTCCGTCAGTTCGAGCTTCTTCGTCGTCCGGTTCAACAGCTTCGTGCCGAACCGTTCCTCGAGCGCTTGCACCTGCATCGTCACGGCGGGCTGGGTCATATGCAGCGCCTGCGCGGCCGCCGAGAAGCTTCCTCGCTCGGCCACGGTGTAAAAGATATGAAGCTGATGTACGTTGAGCGCCATGAAACTAGCTCCTCCTCGGGCCGCTTAATGTCCGAATTATACCACATGGCGCGCAATAACAAGAGCATGCCCGGCAGGCATGCTCCGCATATCGCCTCGCGACCGGATTACCGGCGCTTGCGATTGTTTTTAATTAACGTCATGCGCCTGGAATGTCTCAGCCAGGAATAGTACGTCTTCAAGTCGCGCAGCTCCATCGTCTCGGACATTCGGCCGAGGAACGTGACGACGATCATCTTATGCAGCGGATTGCCGAGCAGGTCGGTATCCGTCTCGCTCACGGCGAACTCCGCGACGAACACGAGATCGTCGTCGATCGTGTACACGTCTTGTTCGTTCCGATAGTAAGAGACGATGCGGTCTTCCTTCAGGCATTCCCACATGAACTGGGCGATATCGGAATAGCCGGTTTTGTCGCTCTCCACCCTGTCGGTCCAACGGGTCCGCGCATGGTTCGTTATGATGATGTCCGCGACGCGCTTGTCGCCGAGTACGACATGGAACGGCTCGTACGTGTTCCATCTGTCCGTATGTTTATCCTTCACCGGGCTATCCCCTTCCCGATTATAGGTCTAGAAGATTATTCATGACTAGGTAGTTACGTCCATTCTAACGCAATCATTCCCGACGATTCAACAAAAAAATAAAAACACTCCTCAAATACCATATAATGTATGTGCGAAAACTCGTCCGTATCGCCATAAAAGATCAGCCTACATCCTTGTCGGATGTAGGCTGCGCGCGGCGACTACAGACTATAGAACCGGGTTTTATCCGGCTCGTTCTTCTCGTATTCGGTCTTGATCTCGTTGCGGTAGGAACGTTCGATCTTCTTGACGAACGGAAGCCGCTGGAGGTTGCGAACGGCTTCTTCGGCAACGTCCGCATTCATGTACATGACCGCGTACTGCATCTTCCGGGACAAATAATGGAGCGTGCCGTATTTGTCCAAGCCTCTCGCCGCCTTGGCGTCGTTAAACCATACGATATAACCTGTCCGTTCGGCAAACATGACTGACCTCCGCGATTCAACCTTAGTGAACTTACCCGCACCCGCCGCTTCCGCAGGAGCAGCTTCCGCCGCCTCCGCAGCCCGATCCTTTCGGATTCGGATCGTTGTCGGGCACCTTGATCGTGTCCGACACCGCATGGGCAAGCGTTCGGGATATATCGTACAACAGCTCATCTAGCGACGCTTCCGCGGCTTTGTAGCGGCTGACGGACTCTAATCGGTCTAGCGCCGCTTGAGCCGCGTACACTTCCTCCAGCGCCGCGTTATAATCCGGGTGAAACCGTCCGAACCGTTCGCACTCGGCGAATTTCTCCTTCGCCTTGGCGAATTGCTTCGTCAGTAGCCGCGCTTCCTCGTCTTGATGAACTTGCTCTTTCCAATACGCGTATTCCGCCGCGTAAGCGGAATGCTTAATGCAATCCCCCAGCTCGAAGGCGCGGGATATGAGCGATGCCAGATCGGCAGGCGCATCATTCGCCGTAACGCCTTGCGCCGCAGGGAGCGTGTCTACCATGCCAGCCATCCTGGCTTCACCTCACCTTTCGGCTATGCGATCCTCATCTATCATACCACACAATGGCGACAAGTCGTCAATTCGTCGCGTCCTCGTCCATCCGCGGCAAGACGATCATCACTTCGGCGAACGTTCCGCCGCCGATCTTCGCCGGCTCGGGGTTGCAACCGCATTCTTCTCGCCAATGGCCGATCGCGTTCCAATCCGGACCCGCGCGTTCGACTGCGCTAGGCACGAATTGCCGTGCCCGTCCTTCTTGCTTGACGAGCACGGAAGCTTGCCAGTCGATCGCGCGCCGGAACAGCGCCTCCCGCGTGGAAGCATGATACGGCCGAGGCTCCCGCAGCCAGGCCGCCGGGATGTCCGACACGCCCGGGAACAGCTCCTCCAGCTCCGGAATCGAAGGCTCGGTATCGTAATGGCGCAGCGAATGCGGGCGATAGATCCATCCCGGATCTTCCCGATTGCCCGCTGCAACGGATGCCGTTCCGTCAGAAGCGTCCGCGGACGGAACGGCATCTCCCCCGCCGCGTTTCGATAGCGGGTACCCGAGCTTCGCCATTCTCGCCTCGACCGTTCGGCGCGCGGACGCCTCGACGATGAAGTCACGGTCGCCGACCTGCTCGAGCTTCAAAGCGGAGAGCTCCGGATCTTCCCGCAGCAGCTTCGCATGCTCCGGGGTTGCTGCGCGAAGCAGCAACGCTTCCTCGAGCTTCGCCATCCCCAGTCGGCCGTACCAATCCATCAGGGCGTCCGCGACTTGCTCGGGCAGCCGATCAGCCGAGCCTTGCTCTAGAAATTCGATCATCGCCTGCAGCGTTAATCCGGCATCGTAGGCTTCCGCGCAGGCGCGGCGGGTCAGCCGATAGACGAACAGCGTGTCCGCGACGCAGCGCTCCGCCGCGAGCTCCAGCGTCCATCTCGCGGCCAGTCCTACTTCGGGGGTGACGATCACTTCTCCGTCCGGCTGCACGATGAATATGCCCTCTTCCGTCTCCCGTTGGATTAGGCTGTCTTCTTCGCCGAACGGATATTCCGGCCGTTTGCGAAAGACGGCTTCTCCCGCAGCCTCGCTTCGCTCCAGCCAACCGAAGCTCTCCAGCAAGCCGAGCCAAGCGCCGACTTCCCGCTCCGGCGCGAGCGGGGCGAAGACTCGCTCGGCCAACCATGTCTCGCCCGGCAGGCGCGCGCACGCCGAAGCGACGAGGTGCAACCGCGCGTTCGCGGAAGCGTATCGTTCCAATAGCACTTCATGGAGCCGAGCGTCCGCTTCGCCCACCGATAAGGCTAACCAGTTGCGCAAGCCTCGCTCGTCTATGCGGATCGAATCGTCAGCGCGAAGAAGCACTCCCGCGCATAGCCCCATATCGATCGCGAAGGCGGCTTGACGCGGGAGATGCTCCGCGTCCGGATACGCGAAGGCGAGCGGCTCGAGTTCTTCCGGCTTCAGGCGCATCGGCTGGACGAGCTTCGCGATCGCCGCGCGGTTCAGCGCGCCCTTCCCGGTGAAGCCGATCGGCCGATTCCGAAGCGAATGCCAGGCGAGCAATAGCTCGAGCGACAAGGATAGCCTGTAGGACTTATCAGAGGCGATCGGCCGGCGCTCCGAATCCATCGGCAACGGATCGACGGCGACGGGCAACAGTAGCGGCTGCCAGACCGGCACCGCGTCCGTCGGCACGTAGTACATCCGGTCCCCCCAAGCTTTGCGGACGGCGAACAGGGCCCCGTCCCGGCGCAGCTTGGCGATGCCTACGCGAACTTCCGCGCCCGTGAATCCGTCTGGCGAGAGCGCCTTCTGGAGCTGCTCGCATTCGAACGGCGCGCTCGCGTAACGCAAGACGATCGCTCGCAGCAACCGTACGGTATCCGCATCCGCGGAAGCGCTCAAGCGCGACGCCCACCCTCGCGAGCGGAGAACGTCCGCCAGCCCGACGCCGGCGTCGAGATGCTCGCGAACGCAAGGCGACGCGGCGATCAGGCCGTAGATCGGTTCGGGCAGTTTCGCTACCGAATCGCGGACGTTCACGTGCTCACCTTCTCTGCGTGCGCCCGCTTCGAAGGCGAAGGCGATTCTTGGAGTCCCCAGCGGTCCACCGTATACGGGTAGCCTTGCTCCAGCAAGAACCGTCCGCGGTTGCGGGAGAACTCGATCTCGTCCGTCCCGTCGCTCACGACGGAGTAGAACGAAGCGGTAACTCCCGACGCCTTCGGCCGCAGGATTCTGCCGAGACGCTGCGCTTCCTCCTGCCGGGAACCGAAGCTGCCAGACACTTGGATCGCGACCGCCGCATCGGGCAAGTCGACGGCGAAATTCGCGATTTTCGAGACGACGAGCACCCCGATCTCCCCGTCCTTGAACCGTTGGAACAGCTGCTTCCGGCTGCGATGGGGCATCTCGCCGGTAATGAGCGGCAGCGACAGCTCGTCCGCCAGCTCGTGCAATTGGTCCAGATACTGGCCGATAATCAGCGTGGGCGTGCCGGAATGGCGGTTCAGCAGCGTGCGTACGACCGCCGTCTTCATCGGATTCTGCCCCGCGATGCGATGGCGATGCTTCTTCGGCGCGGCTTCGTAATCGACCAACGATCGTTCGTCCATCGGCACTCTCACCTCGGTGCAGACGGCTTCGGCGATCCACTCCTTCTCCTCCATCGTCCGCCAAGGCACTTCGTACCTTTTCGGTCCGATGAGCGCGAACGCGTCTTCCTCCCTGCCGTCTTCCCGCACGAGCGTAGCGGTCAAGCCGAGCCTTCGGGTCGCCTGCAGGTCCGCCGTCATCCGGAACACGGGAGCGGGGAGCAGATGAACCTCGTCGTAGATGATCAAGCCCCACTCCCGGTTCACGAACAGCTGCCAATGCGGATAATCGTCTTCCTTCGACCGGCGGTGCGTGAGCACTTGATAGGTCGCCACCGTGACGGGACGCACGTTCTTCGTCTCTCCCGTATATTCCCCGATGTCGGCTTCGGTCAGCGTCGTGTTGCGGACGATCTCCTCGATCCATTGCGATACGGATACGCGGTTGGGCGTCAAGATAAGCGTCTCGCGCTTCAGCTTCGCGAGCGCGGCCATGCCGACCCACGTCTTGCCCGCGCCGCACGGCAGCACGACGACGCCGCTGCCTCCGCCGTCGCTTCGGTCGCCGAGGAACGCTTCCACCGCTTCCGCCTGATAGTCCCTGAGCCGGATCGGCTCGCCCGTCGCCGATCGCTGCCGCAGCCGCGCGTCCAGCGCCTTCCCGTCGCGATAGCCGGCCTCGTCGACGACGGGATACCCGAGCTCCGCCAGCTTCCGCTTGACCCAGCCGCGCGCCTCCGGCTTGACCGCGACCGAATCGTCCGCCGGGCGTCCTTCGAACGCCTGCGCCACCTCGGCGCGCCCATTCAGCTCCGTCAGCAATCCGGGCGTCTTACTAACCAACAGCAACATTCCGGACGCCTGGATAAGACGCAGGACGCCGTAACGGCCCATCTGGGAGCGGATCCGATCCTCCAAGGACGTCGGCAGGCCGAAGCGCGAGAGCGCGGCCAACCGCTCGACGACCCGCTCCGCCGTCCATCCCGAGGCCGCCGCATGCCACAGCGTGACCGGCGATATCCGGTACGTATGGAAGAAGCCGGGCCGCTTGCGCAGCTCGGCGATCTCCCGGACCATATTGCGAGTCGCCGCGTAATCCGGATGGCGCTCGTCGAGCAGCAGCGTCCCGTCGGATTGAATGAATAGCGGTCTGGATATCGTCATGTACAGCCCTCCTTGACTGTACAGCGTTCCCTTCTTCGGCGCGTTTCATGACTCGGCGCCGTACGCGGTTATCTCGAAGCTTTCCGAAAGCCCGCCGCGACGGCCTCATCTTCCGTGCAGAACATGACCTCTGCCTTGGTCTGCTCATAGCTCGCGCCGCCGGGCACGTGATAGATCTTCTCCTTGCCGTCCGACTTCACGTTTCCTTTGATCGTCGGATCGGCGCAGCCCGGCGCGGTATCTTCCTGTACGACGTCCCCCGGCGATCCGCTCTCGCCGCCTTCGTTCCATAAGCCGACGCCGCCGTCTCTGGCCGCGCGCTCCAGCTTCAGGAACTTGCCGGCGAACGTGACGTCGGGCGGATACGTCATGACGTTCGCGTATCCTTCGCGCAACAGCTTCTCGTTGTACATCTCGGTCACTCCCCGGATGAACGCGAATCGGAGCAGTCGGCCGTATCTGTCCGTCTCGCTGACGTCCTTGAACAGATAGACGGATTGCCCCTTCAGCATCCGTTCAGAGAAGGCGCTTGCCTCGACGCCGTAATATTCGGCTTGGCCGTGCTTCTCGGGCGTGTTCACGCCGACGAGCCGCACTTTGTCGCCGCCGTCCGTCTCGAACGTATCGCCGTCCACCACGCGTATAACGACGGCTTGCTCGACCGTTCGCCCCGCCAGCTCCGGGTAGTTCGCATAGATCGCTTCCAGATCGGCGTTCGCGTTCGCCGGCGCCGCGCGATTCGAACATCCCGTCGAGATTAGCAGCAATAGCGCGAATAGCCCGACGAGCCTCGTTCGAATTAGTGTCGAATAACGCATATTCATGATACCCCCCACTGCCATCGCATTAAAAAAGCCCGCCTTCGGCATACGCCGAACGCGAGCCCTCGCCTCTTAAGATCGATCCGCCGCGGCGTCGTCCGCAACCGATACGAGCAGCCTCGCGGCGTTCAGCATCGCGCGCTCGTCGATATCGAACCGCGGGTGATGGTGCTGGGCGGACGAGCGGTCCGGCGCTCCCGCCCCGACGAAGAAGAAGCATCCCGGCTTATGCTGCAGGTAGTAGGAGAAGTCTTCCCCGGCCATGATCATCTCCGAGCGAATGACGCCTTCGGGCATGATCTCTCCGGCGACCCGGAACCATCTCCTCGTCTCCGCTTCGTCGTTGACCACGGGCGGATACCCGAAGACGAAGTTCAATTCGTATTCGCAGCCGTACAGCTCGCACGTATGCTTGACGATCTCTTCTAACCGCCGCTTCATGAAGGCGCGAAGCTCCGGGGTGAACGTGCGGATCGTCCCGCCGATGCGGCAGCGCTCGGCGATGACGTTGAACGCCGTGCCGGAATTGAACTTGCCGATCGACAGCACGCCGGATTCGAGCGGATTCACGTTGCGCGACACGACCGTCTGCAGCGCCGATACGAGCGCCGCTCCCGCCACGAGAGCGTCCTTGCTTTCGTGCGGCAAGCCCGCATGCCCGCCGCGTCCGACGATCTCGATCTCGAACTCGTCCGGCGATGCCATGAACGGCCCGGGCCTCGTTCCGGCGAACCCGTACGGCATCGGCGACCATAGATGGACTCCGTAGACGGCGTCTACCCCGTCCAGCGCGCCGTCCGCGATCATCGCCGTCGCGCCGCCCGGCAGGAATTCTTCTCCGGGCTGGAACAGGAAGACGCGCGTGCCCTCCGTTTCATCCCGGCGCAGGCTGTAATACTTGGCCACCGCGAGCAGCTCGGACGTATGGCCGTCGTGGCCGCAAGCGTGCATGACGCCGGGAACGGTCGACTTGTACGCGGCGTCCTTCTCGTCTTGGATCGGCAGCGCGTCGATGTCCGCGCGCATCGCGATCGTTCTGCCGGGCTTGCCGCCGACTAGCGTCCCGATGACGCCCGTGCCGGCGACGCCCGTTCGCACGTCCAGCCCCCAGGACGACAGCAGGCCGGCGATCATCTTGGACGTCTCGAATTCTTTAAAGGAAAGCTCGGGATTGGCGTGCAAATGACGGCGCCATTCGACCATATCTCCATAGAGCGACTGCAGCGTTTGATCGTTAAGCATCGCGTAGGCGCCCCCCCTATCCGTAATCTCTATCGTCCGGTTATGATCACGAAGTATAACAGGAAGTTACTCGACATCGAATCTTGAATTCAGCCGGGCCTTCCGGTTCTCACGTAGGTTTGCCTACGCTCCGATCCTCATTCCCTGGCTTCTTTCAACCTTCTCGGTGCTGATAACCGGATTTCTGAACTCTAACCATTTGTACTATTGTAACAGATAGCGGCCTCCTCCGTAACCGCGGGATTGGGCGCGCAGGAGAACTTTGTCAATGAACGTTCGAACTTGCGACCGTCGGCGGGCTTGCAGAAGACTTGCAAACCGACTATCATGGAAGGGAATAAAGCTTGTTTGCGACCTTCCGAAGGAGGATTTACAGATGTTACTTGACAATACGGGATTAATCGGCGTACGCAGCGATTTGGGCCACCTCGACGAATCGACCGAGAAGCTCGGCTTCGTGCGTTGGCAGTGGGAATATTATCGCGCTACATATGATCTGAAGCTGCAAGACCGCGCCAAAGGCGAAGACTACTTCCTGCGCATCACGACGCGCGCGATCGAAGGCAAGCTCGAGAACCCCGACGCGATTCTCGAGATCGAGCACGTCTACATCGGACGCGCGACGTTCCCGCACGGACTCGACTACGAGTCGCCGATTCCTCAACCGATTCTGAACGTCGCGACGCAACGCGTTCAGGACTTGAAGACGCTGCTATCCAAATGATTCGGGGGAGACAGGGATGAGTACCCCGTCCAGCGGCACGCGAGGCACGCCAGATTTTTTGCTGCTCATACTTACGCTCCTGCTCGTAGGCTTCGGCCTAGTCATGGTTTTCAGCGCGAGCTCCAGCATGACCGTCGTTGACAAGGACTTTGGCAACGACGCTTTGTTTTTCACGAAGAAACAGCTCATGTGGGCCGGACTCGGAACGTTATTGATGCTCATCATGATGAACATCCATTACGAACGCTACAAGAAGCTGTTCGTTCTCCTCTTCTTCGGGACGCTCGCGCTGCTCATGATCGTCCCTTTCACCGCGGACAACATTAACGGAGCGCGCAGCTGGATCGGCATCGGCGGTTTCGGCATCCAACCGACGGAGTTCGCCAAGCTCGCCGTCATTCTATACCTCGCGGCGATCATCGCCAAGAAGGACGAGAAATTCCGCGAATTCAAGCGAGGGCTGCTTCCGGTCATGATCGTCGTCGGCTTCTTCGCCTTCCTCATCATGCTCCAGCCGGATTTCGGATCATGCGTCATCCTCGTTCTATGCGCTTCCGCGATCGTCATCGCCGGAGGCTCGAACCTGAAGCACATCATGATGTCGGCCGCGATCATGCTCGGTCTGACCGCGCTAGGGACAAGCGTGTACCTGCTGTTCAACCCGGACTTCGACGGCGGCTACCGCTTCGACCGCTTCCTCTCCTTCATGGATCCGCTGGCGGACCAGCAAGGGATCGGCTACCACCTGACTCGCTCGCTGGAAGCGTTCGGTCACGGCGGCCTGACGGGCCAGGGTCTCGGCAACAGCGTGCAGAAGCTGTTCTACTTGCCTTACGCATACAACGACTTCATATTCGCCGTTATCGGCGAGGAGCTCGGCTTCATCGGAACGACGATATTCGTCCTCTTCTACTTGTTATTCCTATGGCGCGCGCTGATCATCTCGCTGCGCTGCCCGGACATCTACGGTACGCTCGTCGGCATCGGCATCGTATCGCTGATCGCGATTCAGGCGCTCATCAATATGGGCGGCGTCAGCGGCGCCATCCCGGTCACCGGCGTTACGTTGCCGTTCATCAGTTACGGCGGATCGTCGATGCTCATGATGCTGATGGCGATGGGCGTTCTGCTTAGCATCTCCAGGGAATATAACCGCGTTCACAAGGCATCCTAGTATAATTATCGCTACAGACCAAAAAAACGTGATTCGGGCGCACAATCGCCGATCACGTTTTTTGGTCTTAATGCCTTCATTATTTGACGCGATGCGCCGCTTCTTCCGTCTCTTCATCGCGGAACGCGACGCCTTCCACCTTCACGTTCACTTCGACGACGCGAAGGCCGGTCATGTTCTCTACCGCTTCGCGAACGTTATCTTGCAGACGGCGACCGACCTCTTGGATCGGAATGCCGTATTGTACGACGATACGCAAGTCGATGGCCGCTTCGAGCTGACCGACTTCGACGGACACCCCTTTTTGCGCGTTGCGCCCGCTCAGACGCTTGGCCAACCCTTCGGAGATCCCGCCCGACATCGCGGCCACTCCCGGCGTCTCCAGTGCCGCTAACCCGGCGATGGTGGCGACTACGTCGTCCGAAATCCGTATTAATCCTTGCTGCTCTTCCGTCATGGCGGCCCACTCTCCCGAACCTGTAATGCTTACATTGTAATGGAAGTCCACGCAATAAATCAACCGTCTGCGTTTCCAGCTATCCCCATTCGGCTCAGATTCGGTTTACGAATCGCGCCCTATTAGTTATAGTAGGGATTGGAAATAATGAAGATTACACTCTAACGGTCGAGGTGCACGCACTTGAAAAAACTGTTCTTCCCGCTATTGATCGCGACTTTCCTGCTAAGCGCCATCTCCCATTACGCGCATTGGGGCGCGGCGGTCGAGTTCGGCTTCGCGGGCTTGGCGATTCTATTCGCGGCCGGCTTGCTCGGCAAGGCGACCGAGTCGGTCGCGCATTACGCCGGACAGCGTCTGGGCGGCTTCCTGAACGCGACGTTCGGCAACGCGGCCGAGCTCATCATCTCCATCTTCCTGATCAAGGAAGGGTTGTTCGAGATCGTCAAGGCGAGCTTGACGGGCGCCATCATCGGCAACCTGTTGCTCGTGCTCGGCGTCAGCGCGTTCGCGGGCGGCCTGAAGTACAAGGAGCAGAAGTTCAACGTCCATCTGGCCGGCCAGAACGCTTCCTTGATGCTGCTAGGCGTCATCGCCCTGTTCATCCCGGCGATCTTCGTGAAGACCGAGCACATCTCCGACGACAACACGATGACGCTCAGCCTGATCGTCGCCGGCTTCTTGATCTTGGCTTACATCGGCTGGCTCATCTACTCGATGTTCACGCACAAGGACATGCTCGAGGATCACGTCGACACGCAAGCCGACCACGGCGAAGAGCCGGAATGGTCGAAGGGCATGTCGATCATCCTGCTCGTCGTCGCCACCGTAATGGTCGCCTTCATCAGCGAATGGCTCGTCCATACGCTCGACACGTTCTCGTCCCGCTTCGGCTTGTCCGACTTGTTCGTCGGCGCGTTCGTCGTCGCGATCGTCGGCAACGCCGCGGAGCATAGCGCGGCCGTCATGTTGGCGCTTAAGAACAAGATGGGCGCGGCGGTCGAGATCGCCGTCGGCAGCAGCCTGCAGATCGCCTTGTTCGTCGCGCCGGTGCTCGTCTTCGTCAGCTTGCTGTTCGAGGACCAGATGAACCTCATCTTCACGACGATCGAGCTCGCCGCGATCGGTGTCGCCGCGTTCATCGCGACTTCCATCTCCAGGGACGGCTCGACGACCTGGTACGAGGGCAAGCTGCTCTTGATCGTATACGCCATACTCGGCGTCTCGTTCTACTTCGTCTAACCGGCGAACCGCCCCATAGGCAAAAAAAAGAAGAGTAGCGCGAGCTACTCTTCTTTGCGTTCCATCGCTTCGTATAGCAGAGCCAGGTTACGTTCGAGCTGGCTAACTAATTGCTTGCCTGCGCCTTCCTCTATCAATCCGGTGCGCACCGCAAAATCGACCGCCCTCGAGAAGCCGTACATTTGGGTGTCCAGCACTTCTTCATACAGCGGGCATTTGCGGGTCGCCAGATTTTCCATCTGGATGGCGATCAACTTTTCGATTTTGTCGGCATCTTCCTGAAGCAGACGCTGCGCCTTCTGGTTCAGGTGAATCATAGTGTCCGATGAAGCCATTCCCACTCCCCCTGTGCCCTAACTACCATCCCTTTCATATTAGACGATATTGAGCGGAAGCACAAGGACAGGTGGAGCATATCCGTTATTTTCATCCATACAACGAAAAAAACCGCCTCGCCCGAATTGGACGAGGGGTTTCCGGTTCGTATCCGAACGTAGTTATTATTCCACGACTTTAACGTTCAGGTTATGCTTCGCGAATACGGCGCCGAGCGCTTCCTTCGCTTCTTCCGCATCCGGCCCGTGAACGTGCAGTTCATAAGCGAGATTGCCTACGAGCGTCGTGAACAACCCGAGGATGCTCTTCACATCGATGTACTTGTTCTCGGCTTGCAGAACGATGGAAGAACGGAACTTGTTAGCGGTTTGGGACAGTTCCACAATTGCCGCGTTGTTAGACATGGGAATCCCTCCAGGATATAGGCTGTTCGATCTCTTCCCCATCATACCTTGATCAGGCGAACTCGTGCAAGGGGGAGAAGCCATTTATTTCAATGCTTCCGGGTTAAGTCCTTCCAGCTCGGGCACGACGAACAGGCCGTCTTTGCGGATGAGCACGTCGTCGAAGTACACTTCTCCGCCGCCGTATTCCGGTCGTTGGATTAGCACTAAGTCCCAATGAATAGAGGAACGGTTGCCGTTGTCGGTCACTTCGTACGCTTGCCCCGGGGTGAAGTGAAGGCTGCCGGCGATCTTCTCGTCGAACAGCGTATCTTTCATCGGATGCAAAATATACGGGTTGAAGCCGAGGCTGAATTCGCCGATATAACGGGCGCCTTCGTCGCTGTCGAGCAGCGAGTTGATGCGGTCCGTATCGTTCGCCGTCGCTTCGACGATGCGGCCGTTCTCGAACGCGAACGAAATGTTCTCGTACGTGAATCCGTTGTAGACGCTCGGCGTATTGTACGAGATCTTGCCGTTGACGGAGTCGCGCACCGGGCAAGAGTATACTTCGCCGTCCGGAATGTTGCGCTCGCCGGAACACTTCTGCGCGCCGATGCCTTTGATCGAGAACGACAGGTCGGTTCCCGGCCCTACGATACGAACCTTGTCGGTCCGCTGCATGAGCTCCTGCAAGGGATCCATCGCCCTGTCCATCTTGGCGTAGTCGAGATTGCACACGTCGAAGTAAAAGTCTTCGAACGCTTCCGTGCTCATATTCGCCAATTGCGCCATCGCGGTGTTCGGATAGCGAAGGACGACCCATTTCGTACGTTTGACTCGTTGCTCCATATGTACCGGATGACGGTGGCCTCTGTCGTACAGCTTCATCTTGTCGGACGGCACGTCCGAGAGCTCGCTCGCGTTCTCGCCGGCGCGAATGCCGATATAGCCTTGCATCTGCTTCATTCGTTCCAGATCGTACGCCGCCCAAGTCTCGATCTGCTCCGGCGTCGCGTTGTTAAGCAGCGTGCGCAGCACGGAACGGTCTTCGATCTCGACGTACGGACGGCCGCCGAGCTTCGCGACTTCCTCGATAAGGGCTTTCAACAGCTCCCTCTCGGAGCCGATCATCTCGATCAGCACGTTGTCTCCGGGTTGTACCTTGACGGAGTATCCGGCCAAGTTGGCCGCCAGCTTCTGGAATCGCGGATCGCGCATGGGATCAATCCATCTCCTCGTCATCTATCGTTAATCTAAGTTGCTAATCCATTGTACCATTTCGCGAGCCCGCGCGAAAATTCGTAACCGATAGCCGCTTCTCCTTGTACGGCTTTCCCTTCCACTCGTATTCGAGCAACGTATCTTCCTGAAGCCGCGTCGGAAACCACGTGCGCTTGTTCGCGGTCCACTGGCATTCCGTCGTTACCTTCAAGCCGCCGAGGACGTTCTCAAGCGTCGCCTTCGCTTCCTTCAACACGTTCGCCGACTGCTCGGGCTTGCGGCCCAGCAGCATCTTGTCTTCCCCTATCGCGGTCAGCTCCTTGCGCAGTTGATCGGCGATCCGGCGCTTGGCGACGTCGCCGTCCAGCTTGATCGCGAACCTCACTTCGTCCGCGTTGCCGCCGACCTCGGCTTTCCGGTAAGCGATCGACGCCGATTTGCCTTTGATCGCTTCCAACAATTCAAGCGGCTCGTAGCTGTTCGTTTGGCCGGTTTGGGCCGACTTCGCGTTCACGTTCTTCCATTGCACCGTGACATTGTCGTGCTCGGTCACTTCGCCTTCGTAAGACAAGCGATTCGCGACGAGTCCGCTCGCGTCGAGCACCGACACTTCGCCGGACAGTCCGTATCTCTCGCTCCCGGACAGCGCGGATGCGGACAAGGCGAACGCCTCGTCGGCGGGCATGTTGCCCGGCTCGGCGGCCAGGCAGCCTTGCAGGCAGAGGAGCGCCGCTCCGGAGAGCGCAAGGCGGGACATTACGGGATGGCGCATGGCCGATCACCTCCTGTCACGTATCGTGTCCCGGCGTCGGGGGGTTATGCAAGGGAAGCGGCGCGTCTTTGAACTGCACGAACCGACTTTACTCCGACGGCGAACTCGCGAGCGGCAATTTAACGTTATGTGATAGCGTTATTCCGGCCGCGAACCCGCGAGCGCCGAATTAGCGTTATGTCATGGCGTTATTCCGGCGGCGAACCCGCGAGCGGCGAATTAGCGTTATGTCATGGCGTTATTCCGGCCGCGAACCCGCGAGCGGCGACAGAGTTCCCCCCAACGACGATAAAAACCGGGCAGCTTACGCCGCCCGGCCTACAATCTAATCCATATTACGCGCTAACCACGATCCGGTTCCTGCCCTGATGCTTCGCGTCGTAGAGCGCCATGTCCGCCTTGTAGAACAGCGACTCGACGCTGACCTTATCGTCCGTGGACCGCCATTCGGCGATGCCGCACGAGACGGTTACTTGCGGGTTCGTCTCGCTCTCGACTCTATGACGGATGCGTTCGGCCACGCGCTCGGTCTGTTCCAGGCTGAGCAGCGGCAAGTAAATCGCCAGCTCCTCGCCGCCCCACCGCGCCGCGATGTCGCTATCCCTGATCGAGGAGCGGATAATGCCGCTTACTTGCGTAAGAATGTCGTCTCCGACTTGGTGGCCGTACGTATCGTTCACCCGCTTGAAGTGGTCGATGTCCACGACGATGAGCGAGCCGGAATGATCGCGAAGCTGCTTGCGGCCTATCCGCTCGTTCAAGTAATGGCGAGCGAACAAGCCGGTTAAGTTGTCGGTAATGACCATCCTGCGCACTTCGGCGTGCAACGTCGCGTTGGACATCGCCAGACCGAGGTGGGCGGACAACACTTGCAGCAGCTTATAGTTGTCGTACGAGAAATGATTCGGTTCCCGCTTCGCGATCATGACCGCGCCGATAACGTCGCCGTTGAGCAGCAGCGGAGACGCAAGCAGCGACCGCGAGCCCGTTAACTCCATCAGCTGCGAGCTGACCGGAGTCGCCGACCGGTAGTCGGACAGGATGATCGGCTCCTTCGTCGACCAGAGCACGCCGCAGAAGCCGTTATCGATCGGATACGACTCCCCGGTCATCTCCGGCACGTTCGACGACATGACGACGAATCGGTTGCTCGCCATATCGTACTGGTATATGCAGCAGAAGTCCGATTGGAAAATATTAAGCAGCTCGGTCGAAGCGAATTGCATCGTATCCGTCAGCTTCAAGCTTCGGTTCAGCCGCTGGGTCAGCTCGTTGATAAGCCGCAGCTCTCCGATCAGCACGTTCGCTTGCTCGTGCAGCTTCGCCTTCTCGAACGCCGTGCCGGCCGCCGCCGCGAGCAGCGACAGGAAGCGAATGTCCGCATCGTCGAATTCGTTCTCCGGCAAGTCCAGGCGAAGGACGCCGTAGACGCCCTGCTTGCCCGATAACGGGATCGCCAGCTGATGGCGCCCGTCCGCTACAGAATCGCGAATCTGCCCTTCCAGGAACGCCTGCTTGCATAGATCCATGTTCGTGAGGTGGAACGCGAGCGGTTTAACTTTCTCGTTATGGCTATTATAATCTTGGGAGAGGAACAGGTCCGCCCTGCAGATCGGGTACAATTGCTCCAGACTGTCCAGCACCTCGGACAGCACGTTCTCGACGTCGATATGGTCGTTGAGCCTTCTCATGACGTCGAATAGAATATCGCGCCTGCGTTCTTCCTTCTGCGAGAGCTTCTGCTCGATCAGCATGCCGCCGACGAAGATGTTCTCGAACCGCCGGTAGAGGCAATTGCGGTAATGAAGCGCGGCCGCTTGCAGCAGCTTCAGCTCTCCGGCGTGCGCTTCTCCCGCCGGCAGCAAGCAAGCGATCAAAGCGCAAGGAATGCCCGTGGAGCGAGTGAAGATCGGCACCGCGATGGAGTCGTACGGCTTCAGCGCGCTCGTCGTATGCTCTTCGCCGCGCATGAGCGTCGGGCGGCACGTCTCGATGGCGACGGTCGCCGCGTTCGTGCCGTGCGCGTCCGCGCGGCGCGCGAATGGATGGGTCCCCTGTTCTTCGTCGCCGATAACGTGAACGGTCGTCCCGTCCGGATGAATCAAGGCGATCTGTCCTCCGAGCCAAGGGAAACCGTCGACCTCTTCGAGCCAATCTTCGAAGCTGCCGGCGAGCAAGGCGTGCGAATAAGGCATGTCCGCCTCGGTTAAGTCTTGTTTTTGCAGCCAGCCGGGCAGCTGTTGCCGGGTGCGGGATGGAATGTCGAGTTGCGCCAGACCAGTAAGTTGAGAAGATTTGCGATTATGGGCCAATCCCGACACCTCCAGCCGATACCGATGTCCTAATTACTTTAACTATACAATGAAATCATGATTTTTGCACTAAATAGATCGTAAGTCCATGGTCAAAAGGCTTATTTTTTCAGTCGTCGTCTCGGAACGTTTTCACTTGACTTCAGCCCGTAATTTCTTATAATATTAGTTGTTGATTATTGCGGGTCTTGACTTTGTGACACCCTCTCGAATTTCCCGCCTGCGGGCTGCGGCTGAACATCCCTGCCAGGAATCGATCCCGATCGGTTATGGAGAAATTCGCGCAATGGAACCCCATTTTCAAAAAACAAACTCGTTTTGAAAAAGGAGCTTTCTAACATGTCAAGATATACAGGTCCTAAGTTTAAACTGAGCCGCCGCCTCGGCATTTCCCTGAGCGGTTCCGGCAAAGAACTGAAACGTCCTTTCCCTCCGGGACAACACGGCGCTAACACGCGTCGCAAAATCAGCGGCTACGGCTTGCAGCTCGCCGAGAAGCAAAAGCTTCGCCACATGTACGGCTTGAACGAGAAACAATTCCGCAACTTGTTCGATCGTGCTTCCAAGCTCGAAGGCAAAGCGGGCGAGAACTTCATGTTCCTGCTCGAAAGCCGCCTGGACAACCTCGTGTTCCGTCTCGGTTGGGCGAACTCCCGCGCGGGATCGCGCCAGCTCGTCTCCCACGGCCACGTAACGGTCAACGGCAAGAAAGTCGACATCGCGTCCTACACGGTGCAAGTCGGCGATAAGATCGGTCTGCGCGAGCGCAGCCGCGCGATGAAATCGATTAAAGAAGCGCAAGAAGGCCGTCATCACCTGCCGGGCTACCTGAGCTTCGACGCGAACGCTTCCGAAGGCTCGTTCCTTCGCCTGCCGGACCGCGGCGAGCTGTCCCAAGACATCGACGAGAAGCAAATCGTCGAATTCTACAGCCGTTAATCGCAACCGTCATTCCGAGAAACCATCCCGACGCCGTCGGGGTGGTTTTTTTTTGCTATCCGGCTCGTTCGGCCGTTGACAATGAGAATGAGAATTACTATCATTGACAATGGAATGCAAATTCGACCCGGAAGCAGGTGCGCCCGTGCGGAAGATCAAGTTCTGTTGCAGGAACTTCAAGCACGGATCCAAGGCGGTCTATAAGACGCTGAAGTCCGAGTTCCCCGAGATGAAACAGAAGAAGAAAGATTGTCTGGGAGAATGCAGGCTGTGCACGAAACAATGCATCGTCAAGATCGGCAAAGCCGAAGTCATCGTCGCCCCGACGCCCGACGCGCTGTACGAGAAGCTGAAGCAGCGAATAGGATGACATGGCGATTTATGGTACAATGCGGATAGATGTTCCGACAATATCCGCGAAGGGGTGCACGTACCATGAAAGATTCGTTAAGCCAAGCCTTGAACGAACAGATGAACTTCGAGTTATACTCCGCGCACGTCTATCTCGCGATCGCGGCCTACTGCTCCGGCGAGAGCCTCGACGGATTCGCCAACTTCTTCATGGTTCAAGCCGAAGAAGAGAAATTCCACGGCATGAAGATCTATAAGTTCCTGAACGATCGCGGCAAGCGCGCGACGCTGGACGGCATGCCGACGCCGAACAACGAATACGCCTCCATCCTGGACGCGTTCGAGCACGCCTACGAGCACGAGAAAGAAGTTACGAAGCGCATCTATCACCTGTCCGACCTCGCGCTCAACGACCGCGAGCATGCGACGATGCAATTCCTGAAGTGGTTCGTCGACGAGCAAGTCGAGGAAGAAGCGATGTTCGATAGCATCATCAACAAGCTGAAGCGCATCGACAAGGACAGCAACGCCTTCTTCATGCTCGACGCCGAATTCGCCCAACGCACCTTCACGCCGCCGGCGGCCGAATAACGTTACTTCTATTAGTAAAGGCTCTCCCTTCATCCTTGGATGACGGGGAGAGCCTTCGTTGCGTTAATCGGGGTATCGCTTAGCTTAACGCTTCACGATGTCCGCCACAGCCTTGTCGAGCTTGCCGAGCAGATCGTCGGCGGACGAGTGCTTGCCGAGATATGCTTGCATCGCGACGCCCCATTGCTGCGTGATGCCGTCCGGGAAGCGATCCCAATGCCAGCCCTTGACTTGCGCCGGATTCGCTTGAGCGAACAACGAGAAGTCTCCCGCGATCGCGCCGATCGTGCTGGCCAACATCGAACCGACTGGCTTGCGCGTCAGCTTGCGCATCCCGCTCGAAGAGGAGCTGACGACATCATGAAGGTACTGCTCGTAGACGACGAATGGCACGTTCGCGAGGCGATCAAGCTGCTCGTGCCCTGGGAGCGGCTCGGCGTCGCGCTCGTGCTGGAAGCGACGGATGGCTTATCCGCGATCGATCTCATCCGGGCCGAACGCCCCGAGATCATCTTCACCGATATGATGATGCCGAACATGGACGGCATGCAACTGCTCGAATGGACGGCGCTCCACGCGCCTTCGAGCAAGGTGATCGTGATCAGCGGCCATGACGACTTCGCGTACGTCAGGCATGCCGTCAAGTATGGCGGCCGCGATTATTTGCTCAAGCCGATCGAGGAATCGCAGCTGCTCGGAGCGCTGACGAAGGCGATCCGCGACTGGACTTCCGAGGAAGAAGCGCGCTGCGCGGAACGCAACCGGAACATGGAGATGAACCGGCTGAAGCCCGTCTACTTGGATCAATACTTCTCCAAGCTGATCGGCGAGCCGGCCGAGTACGCCTCGATTCAAGCGACGCTCGAGCAGCACTTCGGCATTCGCGAGCCGGTCGCGCGCGCAAGGGTCGCCGTGCTCAGTCTCGAGCTCGGCCCTCCGTCCATTCGCGCCAAGTTCTCGTCTTCCCGCGACTTGCTCTACTATTCGCTGGCGAACGTATGCAACGAGTTCCTTCGATCCGTCAACGCGGGCTACGCGTTCCGTTACCGCGGACAAGATAACGAGATCGCCATCGTCCTATGGGACCGGCTCGACCGAGCGGAAGCGCTGCTGCACGAGATCAACGAAGGCATCCATAAGGCGCTGAATGCCCGGTTCGCCATCGGCCTCGGAGAGGAGGCGGCTTTCCCCGCGCAGCTTGACGCGTCATATCGAAGCGCGAGACATAGCATCCGGCAGCGCAACCTGCTGCAGAGTCGGAGCCTCGTGCAAGCGTTCGTATCCCTTCCGTCGGAAGACGGGGCTGCCAGAAGCGCCGTCTTCTTCGCCGAGTACGAGCAGCGCGTGCGCTATGCCGTTCAGAGCGGCGACAAGGACCAGTTGGCGAGCGCCTACGAGCCTTGGTTCAAGGCGATCGAACAGGCCGAATCCATTACGCTCGACCAACTGCGCCAATGGTGGCAGGAATTCCGGCTGGCGGGCAGGATGTGGACGAACGATACGTCGCCGGGCGACGTCTCCCGCCGGGATGCCGACGAATGGAACATGCCGGCCGTGCTTAACGAAAGTCTCGACTTCAACCTTGTCCAATGGAAGCGAGGTTTCCTCGACGAATCCGAATTGCTTATGGAGCGGCTCGCATCGGACGACGGGAACCAGCCGAGCGCGATGCGGGCGATCGCCAAGTACATCGAACAATTCCTTCACGAGGAACTGTCGCTCCAGGACATCTCCAACCGTTTTTTCCTAAGCAGGGAATACATCTCCCGGAAATTCAAGCAAGAGATGAACGAGAATCTGACCGATTACATTACGCGCGTCCGAGTCGATCGAGCCAAGCGGCTGCTTGCCGACACGCAGCTCCGGATCTCGCTCGTCGCCGAGAGGCTGGGCTTCCAGGACGAGAAATATTTCAGCAAAGTGTTCAAGAAACTGACCGATCATTCGCCGAACGAATACCGGAAGCTCGCTTACGGAGACAACCGTTAGCGCCTTCGCGTACGTCCCTCCTCCCCTCGGAACAATTCACACGTTGGGTAAATGTGCTATAATAGTTCTGTTTGTTGAAGGAGGCTACCCGAATGTCAGATACGAAACAACATGCGCCACCGTCGCCTCGCAAGGGACAAGGCTTCGCGACAGCGGGCAAAATCGCCGGTTTCACCGTGCTATGGCTCGTGTTCTTCGGCTTGCTCGGCGGCTTGGTCGCCGCGGGCGCGGTAACCGGATATATCGCTTCGCTCGTCAAAGACGACCCGGTTCGGCCGCGCAGCATCATCGAACAGAAAATTTCCGAGAACGCCATAACCGGATACGTCTATTTCAACGACGGCACGCCGGTCGGCCAATTGCGCACGGAAGAAGATCGGACCCCGATCACGTACGATCAAATTCCGAAGACGATTGAAGACGCGGTCATCGCGATCGAGGACAAAAACTTCTTCACCCATAACGGCGTCGATTCGAACGGCTTGTTCCGCGCGGTCAAGCAACAGCTATTGAACGAAAGCGTCCAAACCGGGGGAAGCACCATTACCCAGCAAGTCGCGCGCCGCGTCTTCCTGAGCCTGGACCAGACGTCCAGCCGGAAGGCGAAGGAAATCTTCCTGTCGATGCGCTTGGAACGGTTCCTTAGCAAAGAAGAAATTCTAACGGCCTACTTAAATAAAATTCCGTACGGCAACGGTTCGTCGGGCTATCAGGTCTACGGCATCAAATCGGCGGCGAAGGGCATCTTCGACGTCGACAAGCTGGACGACCTGAACATCGCGCAGGCGGCTTACCTCGCGGGCGTTCCGCAGCTCCCTTCCGTCTACTCGGCGTTCAACGGCAAGGGAGAATTCAACGAGAGGAACTTCAAGCGCGCCGTCGAGCGTCAGAAGCTCGTCCTCCGCCGGATGCTCGAGGAATCGAAAATCACGAAAGCGGAGTACGAGGAAGCGCTCGCCTTCGATCTGTACAGCTCTCTCGCCAAGCCGACGGAGAAAGCCTACAACACGTATCCGTACTTGATGCTCGAAGCGGAGCGCCAAGCGGCGGAGCAACTCGTCCTGCTGCAAAATCCGGAGCTGACGAAGGAAGACCTGAAGGACAAAGAGAACGCCGCCCTCATCGAGGACGCGCGCGGCCAACTTCTTCGCGGCGGCTATAAGGTCACGACGACGATCGACAAGAAAGTGTACGATCTCATGCACGAAATCGCGGAGAATCCGGACAACTTCGCGCCGGATCATAAGACCAAGGGCGTCGAGCAAGTGGCCAGCGTCATGATCGACCAGAAGACGGGCGCCATTCTCGGCATGATCGAAGGCCGCGACTTCCATATCGAGCAGATGAACTACGCGACCCAGATGACGCGCCAGCCGGGATCCGCGATGAAGCCGCTGGCCGCCTACTTGCCGGCGCTGGACAAAGGCTTGATTCAACCCGCCAGCATTATCGACGACTCGCCGGTCATTTTGTCGACGGGTACGGGCGGCTATCATATTCCGAAAAACTTCAACGACAAGTATTCGGGTCTCGTAACGGCGCGCGACGCGCTGAACAACTCTTATAACATTCCCGCGATCAAGATCTTCCTGAACAAGCTGACGATCCAGGAAGGCTGGGAGTACGTCCGCAAGCTCGGCATCACGACTCTCGTCGATCGAGACAACTCGGCCCAGACCGGCGTTATCGGCGGTCTGACGTACGGAACGACGGTCGAGGAGCTGACGAACGCCTACGCGGCGATCGCCAACCAAGGCGTATTCAACGATTCGTATCTGATCGAGGAAATCCGCGACCCGAACGACGAAATCGTGTTCAAGCACAAGCCGGATCCGCAGCGCGTCGCTTCGGAGCAAGCGGCCTACCAGATGACGGACATGATGCGAACGGTCGTCAAGGACGGCTCCGGTAAATCGCTCAAAACCCAATTCAAGGGTTACGGCAAAATTCCGATCGTCGGTAAAACCGGTACGACGCAGATCGCGGGCGACGTCTGGTTCGAAGGCTATACCCCCGACGTGACGCTCGGCGTCTGGATCGGCTACGAGAAAGCGACGAACGCGCTGTCCCAGGACAGCCGCAGCCGCGCGAGAGTCATCTGGGCGGACATCATGAACGCCGTCATGGAGAAGAAGCCCGAATTACTCAAGACGGAAGCGTTCGAGAAGCCGGACGGCCTCGTGACGATGACCGTCTCGAGCGTCAGCGGCAAGCTTCCGACCGAATTGACCAAGGAGGCGGGCAAGCTCGTTTCGGATATTTTCAACCGGAAGTTCCTTCCGACCGAAGAAGACGACGCGCTCGTGAAGCTGAAGTACATCTCGTATAACGGCGTCAATTACTTGCCTCTCCCGACGACGCCTGAAGACTTGCTTCGGGAAGCGGTCATGGTGAAACGCGAAGTGCCGTTGGACGCGTTGATGGAAGATCTGAAGGTGAAGATCGAGAAGACGGACAAGGCGACCCGCAAGCCGCTTGGATACTACCTGCCGAAGGATGCATCGGAGAGCGCGCCTTCGAAGACCGACCCTCGGGTCGACGACGGCGCTCCGCCGGCGCAGGTCTCGCAAATCGCGGTCGAGTCGCTCGGCGACGGAACGGTCCGCGTGACGTTCACGCCGAGCCAGCAGGAAGACGTCGCGGGCTACCGGTTGTACCGTTCGATGAACGGCGGACCTTACGCTAAGGTCGAAGCTTCCGTTCCGACGGGAGAAGAACCGAAGTTCATCAACTACATTACGCCGGGCATCGGCTATAGCTATTACGTCACCGCGGTCGACGTCGCCGGCAACGAATCGGCGCCGAGCGAACCGCAGACGGCGGACGGACTGCCTTCGGAGGTCGATCCGAACCTGCCGCCGGACGAGACCGATCCTGGCGACATTCCGATGCCGGGTACCGACCCCGACGTGACGGCCCCTGCGGCGCCGACAGGACTTCAAGCGCAAGGGACTGCGGTAACCGTCACGTTGACGTGGAACGCCAATCCGTCCGGCGACAACATCGTGCAGTACCAAGTGTGGAGCAGCCCGACCGCCGACGGCAAATACAAGCTGCTCGGAACGACGGACTCGACGGGACTCGAGCTCCTGTCCCCGATGGCGAACAGCTGGTATTATATTACCGCCGTAAGCGAATCGGGCGCAACGTCCGCGCCGTCCGGCGCGGTGCAAGCCAAAGTGGAATAGAACGTCGTATAGGGCTGTCGCCCGGTCGCGTATCGACCGGCGGCAGCCCTTGTTCGTAGAGATGGCAGGTAAAAAAGGAGCAGAGCCCTTAGGCCCTGCTCCTTGGCTGCGTTATCGGAATGGAATATGCCTTAATCTTCGATCGTGGATAGATCTCCGGTCGGCAGGTTCAGCTCCCAAGCCTTCAGCACGCGGCGCATGATCTTGCCGCTGCGCGTCTTCGGCAGCTTATCCTTGAATTCGATCTCGCGCGGCGAAGCATGCGCGGACAGCCCTTCCTTCACGAACTTCGAGATTTCGGCCTTCAGCTCGTCGGACGGCTCGTAGCCTTCGCGAAGCGAGATGAACGCCTTGATGATCTCTCCGCGAAGCGGATCGGGCTTGCCGATGACGCCCGCTTCGGCTACGGCCGGGTGCTCGACCAGCTTGCTCTCGACTTCGAACGGCCCTACGCGCTCGCCGGACGTGTTAATGACGTCGTCGATGCGGCCTTGGAACCAGAAGTAGCCTTCTTCGTCCATGTACGCGGAGTCGCCGGAGACGTACCAGCCCGGGATTCGGAAGTACTCCTCGTACTTCGCCGGATTGTTCCAGATCTTGCGCATCATCGAAGGCCATGGCGTACGAATGGCGAGGTTGCCCATCCGCAGCGGCGGCAGAACGTTGCCTTGATCGTCGATAATGGCCGCTTGCGCGCCCGGAATCGGCTTGCCCATCGAGCCCGGCTTGATCGGCATGCTCGGATAGTTGCAGATGAGCTGACCGCCCGTCTCCGTCATCCACCACGTATCGTGGATCCGTTGGCCGTACACCTTGTTGCCCCAACGGACGACTTCCGGATTCAGCGGCTCGCCGACGCTCAGCACGTGGCGCAGGCTCGACAGATCGAAGCCCTTCACGACGTCGTCGCCGGCGCCCATGAGCATGCGGAACGCGGTCGGCGCGCTATACCAGACGGTAACCTTGTACTTCTGCAGCGTCGCGTACCAATCTTGCGGGCTGAAGCGTCCGCCGCGCACGACGTTCGTCACGCCGTTCAACCATGGCGCGAAGATGCCGTAGGACGTGCCCGTAACCCAGCCCGGGTCGGCCGTACACCAGTAGACGTCGTCTTCCCGCAGGTCGAGCACGACGCGTCCCGTATGATAATGTTGAATCATCGCGTTCTGCACGTGGAATACGCCCTTCGGCTTGCCCGTGGAACCCGACGTATAATGTAGGATAAGTCCGTCCTCGCGACCTACGAACGCAAGCTCCGCTACCTCGGAAGCGCCCGCCATCGCCTGACGGAAGTCGACGGTGCCTTCACCCGCCTCCACGTTGTCGCCGTATACGATAACGTGCTTCAGCTCGGGAAGCTCCGCGCGAGGTACGCGCGAGACGAGAGCCGGCGTCGTGACGATCGCCACCGCGCCGCTGTCCTGCAGTCGGTCGCGCACCGCCGTCTCCATGAACGCTTCGAACAACGGCCCGACGACGGCGCCGATCTTCAGCGCGCCCAGCAATGCGAAGTACAACTCCGGCGTGCGCGGCATGAAGATGAAGACGCGATCGCCTTGGTTCACGCCGAGTCCGCGCAGCACGTTGGCGAACTTGTTCGATTGCTTCGACAGCTCCGCGTACGTATAGCTCTCGTCTCTGTTGTTGTCGCTGTAATGGAGCGCGATCTTGTCGCCTTTGCCGTTCTCGACGTGACGGTCGATCGCTTCATAAGCCATGTTCACCTTGCCGGTCGTCGCCCAAGAGAACTGCTTCTCGATGTCTGCCCATGAAAAAGTCTTTACTGCTTCCTCGTACGATTGCATGTTGGATACGGTCGCCGTTACCGGCAACTTCTCGTCTTGTTGCAGTGTCACCATCCATCACCTTCCCATTGGGTTGCAGACATTCGATAACGAATGCGCTTACATGAATCGGAGAATCGCGATGTTCCCCTTTGCCACAGTCATTATAACATAGACAACCGTCGTTCTACATAGCGCATATCGGGGAAATTAAGCAAATCTAGGGTTAAAATATGCTACAATTGACGTATCAACGACCGGTTATACGGAAAGGAGCTCGGCATGGAACACATCAAAAGATACGTCCGGCTCCAGATCGAACGCGACGGGCGCTCGTTCGTCGTCGAAGGCCCCGTCCCCGCCGGCACGCTCGCAGACTGGAAGATGCATCCCGATCTCGACGCCTTCCGCAGGCCGGCCGAGCAGAAGAAGGCGCTCATCGAGATCGCCGAATTGCCCGAAGGCCGAATCATCGTCGCCCGGGAGGACGATCTGATCGTCGGTTACGTCACGTTCCATTACCCGGACGAGATGGAACGCTGGTCCGAAGGCGGCATGGACGATCTCGTCGAGCTCGGCGCCATCGAAGTCGCCGACGCCTACCGCGGCTTCGGCCTCGGCAAGACGATGATCATGTCCGCCTTCGAGCATGGCCAGCTGGACAATATGATCGTGTACACGACGGAGTACTATTGGCATTGGGACCTTGAAGGCAGCGGCCTGAACGTATGGCAATACCGCGAAATGATGGAGAAGCTGATGAAGTCCGTCGGCATGGTCTGGTTCGCGACGGACGACCCGGAAATATGCGCGCATCCAGCGAACTGCCTTATGGTGCGGATCGGCAAGGACGTACCGCTCTCCTCCGCGGAGAAGTTCGACCGCGTCCGGTTCCGCCAGCGCTTCATGTATTAACGGAAAGGTAGGCGACACACTTGAGTGCCAGAGCCTTATGGATCGACAACACCGCCTCCGGGCGTTATCGTTTCTCCGAGCAGCACCCGTTCCACCCGATTCGTCTCGCGCTCGCGGAAGAACTGCTGCGCATGAGCGGCGCTCTGGACGTCTCGCGGGCGCTGGCTCCCGCCGGCATCGAAGAAGCGCGGGAGATCGTCTCTCGCATTCATCGGACGGACTACGTCGACGCCGTCGCGGCGCTGAGCGCAAGCTCTCCTAGTGCAGAAGCGTTACGCGACGCCGCGAAGTACGGCTTAGACGCAGACGGCGACACGCCTTCCTTCGAGGACATGGAGGCCGCGTCCCTTCAGGTCGTCGCGGGCTCGCTCGCGGCGGCCGAGGCCGTCATGTCCGGCGCGACGAACAGGGCGCTGCATCTCGCGGGCGGACTCCATCACGCGTTCCCGGACAAGGCAGCCGGCTTCTGTGTGTTCAACGACGCGGCTGCGGCGATCTCGCGGATTCGCGAACGTTACGGGGCCCGCGTCTTGTACATCGATACGGACGTACACCACGGCGACGGCGTGCAATGGTTCTATTACGACGATCCCGACGTGTTCACGCTATCGATCCACGAGACGGGCAAATTCCTGTTCCCCGGCACCGGCTTCCATCACGAGCGCGGCCATTCGTCCGGCTACGGCGCGTGCTTGAACTTGCCGGTCGAGCCTTACACCGAGGACGACTCGTGGCTCGAATTGTTCCGCATCGGGGTCGAGCGAGCGGTAAGCGCCTTCAAGCCGGACGTCATCGTCAGCCAGCACGGCTGCGACGCTCACGCGTTCGACCCGCTCGCCCACGTCCATTGCAGCATGCGCATCTATCGGGAGATGCCTCGCCTCATCCGCGAGCTGGCCGACCGGCACGCAGGCGGCAAGTGGATCGCCCTCGGCGGCGGCGGATACGACCATTGGCGCGTCGTCCCGCGAGCGTGGAGCTTGCTGTGGCTGGAGATGTCCGAGCATCCGCTGCTCGAGGAGATCGACCGGTCGCCTCTGGGCGGACGGTTGCCGGACGGCTGGCCGTCGATCGACGGGCCGAGCCGCCCTCGCGACCTGCCTGGCACGTGGCTCGACGACGTCGCGGCTTGGACGCCGATGCCCCGTCGGACGGAGATTACCGAGAAGAACAAGGCGATGTTGGACATCGCGCTTCAGCATCTGGGGTGACATGCGGCGGTTTGCAGCGCAATAGGGCGTTGGCGGTGAGTTATTGAGGCGGAATTTCGATCAAGGCGCGTTGTAGCGCGGAGGCGAGTTGCTGAGGCGAAATTACGATCGAGACACGTTGTAGCGCGGTCGCGGCGAGTCACTTCTATCGCAAACAGCAATCATATGCGAATCCAAACAAGCTGCCCTCGCGGGCAGCTTGTCTTGCGTTCCTATGTATCTTACATCCCTTGTACCATCTCGCTGACGATCGCGAACGACCGGTCAGCGGCTTCGACGGTGAACTCGGAGAAGTTTACGTGCGCGGATCCGTCGGCCTTATCCGACATCGAGCGGATGATGACATGAGGAATCCCGTTCATATGGCACACTTGGGCAACCGAAGCGCCCTCCATCTCCGTACATGCGCCGCCTAATTCCTCGTATAATCCTCTTACAACCTCGCGGTCTGCGATGAACTGATCTCCGGACAGTACTTTGCCCGTACGCAGCCGTCCCGGGAACAGTTTCTCTCCCGCCGCTTGGGCGAGCCTCACGAGTCCTTCGTCCGCGGCATATTCGGACACCGTTTGGTACGGAATCGTCCCGCGCGGGAAGCCGAGCGCGGTAACGTCCACGTCATGCTGCAGACTGCTCGACGAGATGACGATATCTCCGATGTTCAGCTCAGGATCGACCGCTCCGGCGACGCCGGTGAACAAGACGACGTCCGCGCCGAACTTATCGATCAAGATTTGCGTGCATACCGCCGCGTTGACCTTCCCGACGCCGGACTGCGTCAACACGACATTGCGCCCGTGGAAAGTACCGCGATAATACGTCAAGCCCGCGCGCTGCTCCGATTGCGAGTCGCCCATGTGCGCGAGCAACAGCTTGATCTCCTCTTGCATGGCACCGATGATGCCGATCGTTGCGTAAGACACGATGATCTTCCTTCCCCTTATATGACGAACCCCTATCAGTATTCCTCGCCTGCAGTTAGACTAACTCTCACTGCATGAATCCCAAATGCCGCACCCCGCGGGACGCGACTTAACTTCATACAAAAGCCCCGCGCCGGCGGTTAATCCGGCGCAGGGCATGTTCGTAATTACATTACGCTCTCGGAGCGGCGACTGAGCGGCGCAAGATCAACTCATGCGGCAACGTAACCTTCGCGTTCTCGACCGTTTCCTTCTTCATCAGCTTCGTCAGTAGACGCATCGACACGGCGCCGATGTCGTACATCGGTTGCGCGACCGTCGTCAGCAGCGGACGCACCATCGAAGAGATGCGGCTGTTGTCGACGCTGATGACGGATACGTCTTCTGGGACGGACAAGCCCGAGTCCTGGATGCAGTGAATCGCGCCGATCGCCATCTCGTCCGTCGCGGCGAAGATCGCCGTCGGACGGTCGGACAAGCCGAGGAAGTATTGCGTCGCGTCGATGCCGGATTCATACCGGTAGTTGCCGACGCGCACGTAATCTTCGCGATAAGCGATGCCCGCTTGATCGAGGGCGCGCTTATAGCCTTGGTATCTCGCGTAGCCGTTCGCCGGATCCTGCAGCGTGCCGCTGATCATCGCGATGGAACGGTGTCCTTCCGCGATCAACCGGTTCACCGCGTCGAACGCGGCAGCTTCGTGGTCGATGTCCACGGAAGGGATGACGCCCTTCTCGTCCGTCGTGGCGCACAGAACGATCGGCACGTTAGACGTCTTGAACGCTTGCACGTGATCGTCCGTCACCGCGCCGCCCATGAACAAGAGTCCGTCAACCTGCTTCTCGAGCAGCGTGTTGATGACGCGAATCTCCTTGTCCTTCCGCTTATCGGCGTTACAGAGAATAATATTGTAGTGATACATATTGGCGATATCTTCGATGCCGCGGGCGACTTCCGCGAAGATCGCGTTCGCGATGTCGGGAATGACTACGCCGACGGTCGTCGTCTTCTTGCTGGCCAATCCCCGCGCGACCGCGTTAGGCCGATAGCCGAGCCGTTCGATCGCTTCGTATACTTTCTTGCGCGTTTGCGGTTTGACGTTCGGATTGTTGTTGACGACGCGGGATACCGTCGCCATCGATACGCCGGCTTCGCGCGCTACGTCGTAAATGGTTACCGTCACAAGTATTCGCTCCAATGTTCGGGACCGGAGGGGTAACGCTTGTCCGATCGTGGATTAATAAGGTAATCATACGACAAAACCTCATGTTTAGCAATCTGACATGAGGTTCAATAGATGTAAATCGCTAGATTAGCCTTGCTTCGGCTCGCCGAGCTGTTCCGACAGCGCCGCGTAAGTAATGTGCCAGTGGGATGTGTTCCATACCGCCTGGCCGTCCTTCACGAGAATCGCCTGCGGCGATGCGTGCTTCACACCGAGCCGTTCGGCTATCTCGTTGCTCACCGGCCGCTCCTCTATGACGCGCACGAGCGCGAAATCGACAGGTCCGCCATGGGCGTCTTCGACGTATTTCGTCAATTCTTCATGGGCGCCCGCGCTGATCGGACAGGTCGTGCTGTGCTTGAACACGAGCAGCGGCTTCCCCGATCCCGACGTCCCTTGCAACGCTTGCTCCCATTGCTCCAAGCTCGTCAACTGCTGCAAACTTGCCATGTCGGCAACCTCCTCTGAACTGTTCGTATTCAACAATCGTAGCAGAAAAGAAGCAGCGAAGCAAAACGAAAGGGAAGGCGCGTATCGCCTTCCCGACCGGTGCTACGATATGTATTGCGCGCTTAGCTGGGACAGACGGGAGCGAAGCTCTTCCTTCCACGCTTCGTCGCCGAGCGCCGTCGCCAAGTTAAGCAAATCCAATAGCTGGTTCGTTCGTTCCTCGGTCGCCCGCGCGACATCGGACGGTTGCAGCGTTTTCAACTGCGTCCGCATGCCGGTCAGCACGCCGGCCCACTCGTGCACTTCGTCGAACGGAATGCTTCGGGAATCCGACACGGCTCCGAGCTGGCTGATGAGCCGTCCGACGTCGTCCTTCACGCCGTGGAACACGTCGTTGCGTCCGCATTGGGAGCAGCTGTAGACGGGGACGTTCGTGATATTCACTTTTTTCGCGAAAATAACGGTACGCAGCGATAAAGCCATCTGTTCGCCGCATGAGCACATTTTAAGCAACGGGTCTCTCTCCTTACGAAAAAAAAGAGCTTGCCCTACTCAATTCGGCCTATGCGGCTTGAATTCCTTCTTCGTTAACGGGTGTAAATTCTGGAACCGCCGGAGCGGCGGGATCTCCGGTAAACGAACCAGCTTCCGATCGCATAGACGAGCGCCGCCGCGACGGCAGCGCCGATCGCGTCGTGCAGCAGGTCGTCGGCGTCCGGCGAACGCCTCGGCACGAACGATTGGTGCCATTCGTCGGAGAGGCCGTACGCGACGCAGATCGTGACGTTCAGCAGCGCGCCTCCCAGCGTCAGGGCGCTCGCGCCCTGGCCGAATGCGATCGCCAGCGCCAAGCCGAAGTAAGCGACGTAATGCATCGGATTGAAGTCGCTCAGGAACGGCGCATAACGCTGCGCCCAAGGGAGCCAGCTGTCCATCTGATCGCCGGTCCGCGACGAGAGGACGAAGATGGTGACCATGATCGCGACTGCGGGAACATAGCGCCAATATTTCATGAGAATACACGCCTTTCGCGGCCTATCCGCGTGAATGATCGGCCAAGATTTGATACAATGACGGAGGAATTCAACGTTACGATGACAAGCCATTACGAATCGGAGGTCGATCCCCATGACATTGAAACGCGTCGTATGTTTGCTAGACGACGAATTCGAAGATTTAGAACTCTGGTATCCGGTCTACCGCGCGCGCGAAGAAGGCGCGGAAGTGCTGTACGCCGGACCCGAGAAGGGCCGCAAGCATATCGGCAAATACGGCGTCCCTGCCATCGCGGACATCGGCTACGAAGACTTGGACGCGGATCGGTTCGACGGCGTGCTCGTTCCGGGCGGTTGGGCGCCGGACAAGATCAGGCGCGACGCGCGCGTGCTCGATTTCATCCGGAAGATGGACGAGCAAGGGAAGCCGATCGGCCAGATCTGCCATGCGGGCTGGGTGCTCGTCTCCGCGAAAATCCTGCAAGGCCGGTTCGTGACGTCGACGCCGGGTATCCGCGACGACATGGAGAACGCTGGCGCGCAGTGGATCGACGAAGCGGTCGTCATCGACCGGAACATCGTCTCCGCTCGCAGGCCGCCCGATCTGCCGCCTTACGCGAAGGCGTTCTGCGACCTGCTGTTCGGCCGTTAATGCCGAAGAGGACTGAACGACGAGCCTTCTAACCGCATATCGCAACAGAACGGAAGGATACCTCTTCGCGGGGTATCCTTCTTCTTCGTTCCGAGCGCGTTACGGTTGAAAGCGGTCGGCTCTGGACGTCATCAGACGCGCCGCGTGGAACCGCTCCGCGCATGCCCTCATCTCTCCCGCCGTACGGTAAGCGAACAGCTCCTCGAGCAGCTTGCGGCTGTCGGTCGCCTTCGTCCGCAGCATCGTCTCCTTGACCGGCAAGATCGCTTGCGCGGACAAGCTCAGCTCGTCGATGCCCAGACCGAGCCAGATCGGCAGCGCGCGAACGTCCCCGGCCAATTCGCCGCAGACGTTGACCGGAATGCCGCGCTTATGGGCGGCGCCGACGACCGTGCGCAGAATGCGCAGCACCGCGGGGTGGAACGGCTCGTACAGATGGCTAATCTTCTCGTTCATCCGGTCGACCGCGAGCGTGAACTGAATCAGATCGTTCGTGCCGATGCTGAAGAATGCCACTTCCTCCGCCAGCAAGTCCGCGATCGCGACGGCCGCAGGCACTTCGATCATGATGCCGACCTTAATGTCCGCGGCGAACGGCTGCCCCTCCGCTTCAAGCTCGCGGCGAGCCGAATCGAGCACCTCGTTCGCCTCGCGGAACTCTTCTACGGACGCGATGAGCGGGTACATAATATGCACGTCGCCGTAGACGGACGCGCGAAGGATGGCTCTCAGCTGGATTTTGAACAAGTCTTTGCGGTCCAAGCTGAACCGAATCGCCCGGAAGCCGAGGAACGGATTCTCTTCCGACGGCAGCTCGTAATAGTCGAGCTGCTTATCCCCGCCGATATCGAGCGTGCGAATAATGAGCGGCTTGCCGTTCAGCTTCTCGGCGACGGCTTTGTACGCCGAGAATTGCTCTTCCTCGGACGGGAACCGGTCGCGGTCCATGTACAGAAACTCCGTGCGGAACAAGCCTACCCCTTCCGCACCGTTCGCCAGCGCGGCCTGCAGCTCCTTGTAGGAGCTGATGTTCGCGGCGAGCGTGAGCGATACGCCGTCGGGAGTAATCGCGGGCACTTCCGCCAACGTCTGGAGCCGTTCCTTGTCCTCCGACTGCCGCTTGCGCATCTCCGTATACCTCGACACCGTGTCGGGCAGCGGATCGACGTGCAGCAGTCCGCCGCCGCCGTCGACGATGACGAGGTCGCCCGTCGCGATCGGCTCCTCCAGCTTGCCTTCCACGCCCATGACCATCGGAATGCCGAAGGCGCGCGCCATGATGGCCGCGTGCGACGTCGGGCTTCCGATCATCGTCACGACGCCGAGCACGAGCTCCGGCTTCAGATGGACGAGCTGGGACGGAGACAATTCTCGAACGACGAGCACGAACGGCTGCGAATCTTCCGGCATGGCGATTTCCGGCACGCCGAGCAAATGCTTCAAGAGCCGGTTGCCGACGTCCTTGATATCGAGCGCCCGCTCCTTCATGTATTCGTCGTCGAGCAGGTCGAACATCGTCACGAAATGGTCGATCGCTTCCTTGACCGCCACCTCCGCGACTTTGTACTGCCGCTGGATGATCCCTTGGATTTCGTTCATGAATACCGGATCTTCCAGGATGGCGATATGCGCGTCGAATATGCTCGACTCTTCCGCTCCGACCGCTTCGTCCAGTTCCGTTTTCATCCGGTTGATCTCGGTCTTCGAGCGCCGGATGCCTTCGTAGAGCCGGTCGAATTCCTTGGCCAGATCCGCGACGTCCAGCTTCTGATCGGGCAGCTCCCACTCCCAATGCGGCAGAACGAACGCTTTGCCGATCGCGATGCCGTCCGATGCTCCCAAAGCTTGTATCATTTCCCCGCCCCCTTGTTCTCTCTCTCGTGAACGACGACCGACATGACCGCCGCTTGACCTTTCTTAACCGCTTTGAACGGCGCGAAGCGCCAAGATTTCACGATATCCGAATTCGTGATGACCATCGGGGTTGCCAGCGACTTCGCATGCTGCTTGAGCGTCGGCAGATGGAACCTGAGCAACGGCTGGCCGGGCGCCACTTCGTCGCCGTGCTTCACCAGGGCGGTGAAGCCTTTGCCCTCCATCTGCGACGTATTGATGCCGACGTGCAGCAGCACCTCGAGTCCATCGTCCGTCTGCAGGCCGATCGCGTGCAACGACGGATGAATATGTATCACGGTGCCCTTCACCGGCGCGACGAGCTCGCCTCTCTCCGGGATGAACGCGACGCCGCGGCCGACGAGCCGCTGGGCGAAGATCGGATCGTCGACTTCCTCGAGCGGAATCATCCGGCCTTGCACCGGCGCATGGAATTGCACCTGTTGGACGTCCTGCTGCATGAGCTTCTGGATCTCTTCCCGGATGAGCTCGGAATACGTGCCGAACACGACCTGCACGTGACCGCTTCCGAGGCGGATGACGCCGGCGGCGCCCAGGTGGCGAAGCGCCTGAACGTCGACCTTGCGATCGTCGTCCTCGAGCGTCAGCCGCAGCCGCGTAATGCAGGCTTCGAGCCGAACCATGTTCTCCTTGCCTCCGAGCGCCTGCAGAATGAGCGGCGCGCGGTACGGAATGTCGCCGGCCCAGTCGTCGAGCTTCGTCGCGTCTTCGCGTCCCGGCGTCGTGAGCTGGAAGCGGCGAATGCTCCAACGGAATAAAATATAGTAGAAGATGCCGACCGCCATACCCAGAGGCAGCAGCAGCCAGCCCTTCGTCGCGAGCGGCATGTTGACCAAATATTCGAGCGCGCCCGCCGAGAACGTGAAACCGTGATGAATGCCGAGCTCGAAGACGAGCCACATGATGCCGCCCGAGATGAGCGCGTGAACCAAGAACAAATACGGCGCGACGAACAGGAACGCGAATTCGATCGGCTCCGTAATGCCCGTCAGGAACGAGCTGAGCGCCGCGACGCGGAACTGCCTGCGCGTCTTCGGCTTCAAGTCCTCGCGCGCCTCGTGAATGATGGCGAACGCGATCGCGGGGAGCGCGAACATCATCGTCGGGTACAGTCCCGCCATGAACGAGCCCGCCGTCGGATCTCCCGCGAAGAACCTCGGCAGATCGCCGAAGTATACCGACCCGTCCGACGCCTCGTACTGACCGATCTGGAACCAGAACAGATGGTTCAGCAGATGATGCAGCCCGAACGCGACGAGAATTCGATGGAGGAAGCCGTACAGGAAAATGCCGAAGCCGCCCGCGGAGACGACGATCGTCCCCGACGATTCCGCGAAGCTCCTTATGCTCTCTCCCGTAAAGATCATCAGGCACGCGAACAAGAGCGAGAAGACGCTCATGAACAGCGGCACGAACCGGGAGCCTCCGAAAAATTGCAGAGATTCAGGCAGCTGTATCCCTTTGAACCGGTCATGCGCCCAGCTCGAAGCGATCCCGATGACCGCACCGGCGAACATCGACGATTGCACGCCGTTCGGATCGTATGCCTGGGTGACCGCATGGAAAATAAACATGCCCGTAAGCGCCGCCATGCCCGCGGCCGCCGTCTGTCCGGACATGGCGAGCGCGATGCCGACCGCGAACACGAAGGGCACGTACCCGAAAATCTCGATTCCCGCCGCGTAGAGCGCCTCTTGCGCCTGCGTCCAGCCGATCGCGTCCCACGGCAATCTCGATAGCAGGATGAATACCGCGGCCGCGGGCAGCACCGTCATCGGCAGCATCATCGCCCGTCCTAGCCGTTGGAGATAGCCGACACCGAACATACGTCCGTTCCCCCTCCTCTCTCTCGATGGTAAGCCCGACCAGCGTCTTTTGTCAAAAAGAGAATAGTAACGGCGCGAGGACCGTTACTATTCCGCGAACGTGCTTATTGCTTGCCGTGAGGCAACAGAATCGAATCTTCCACCTTGATGCAGCGGTCCATGATGACCGTTAACCCGCCTGCCTCGGCAATCGACGCCGCTTCGTCGTTCGCGATGCCGAGCTGCAGCCACAGTACCTTCGCGCCGGCCGCCACGGCTTCCTGCGCGATGGGAGGCGTGTGCTCCGGACGGCGGAACACGTTCACGATGTCGATCGGGTCGGGAACGTCCGCGAGCGACGCATAAGCGGTTTCGCCGAGGATGCTCGTCGCCTTCGGGTTAACCGGGATGATCCGGTAGCCTTTGCGTTGCATCGCTTCGGATACCATGTACGACACTTTGGACGGATCGTCGGACAAGCCGACGACCGCGATATTGTTCGCGCCTTGCAAGATCTCCTTGATCTGCTCGCGCGACGGATTCTCGAATGCCAATTGAGCCACTCTCCTTCAACGTATCGGATCGTTTAGCTTACCCATTCCACCTGCGCACCAAGCGCCTTCAGGTGATCGAAGTAATGCGGATACGACTTCGCGACGTGGTGCGCGTCCTTGATTCGGATCGGCTGCTTCGAGCGAAGGCCGACGATCGTCAGCGCCATGATCACGCGGTGGTCGAAGTGAGCGTCGATCTCGACGCCGCCCTCGACGCCTTCCGGACGGCCGTGAACGATAATCTCGTCCTGCTTCTCCTCGACTCGCGCCCCCGCTTTGCGAAGCTCCGCCAAGTAATCGGTAATGCGGTCGCATTCCTTGTAACGCAAGTTCTCGACATTATAGAATCGCGAAGTTCCTTCCGCGAACACGCTCGCCGCCACCATGGCGAGAACGCCGTCCGTGAATTCGTCGCCGTCGAATTCGCCGGCGACCAGCTTGCCGTTGCCTTTCACGTGAACGATGCCGTTCTCGTGCGTCAGCGGCACTTGCATCGCCTTCAGCACGTCTACGACGGCGCGCTCGCCTTGCTTGCTGTTCTCCATCAGGCGGTGGACGACGACGTCGGAATCCGTCACGGCCGCCGCGGCGAGAATCGCCGCCGAGCCCGGGTAGTCCCCTTGCACGACGTACGTCTGCGCGCGGTACTTCTGCTTGCCGGGAATCCGGTAATGCATCAGATCGTCGGAAGCTTCGATGACGATGCCCGCTTGCGCGAGCACCTCGAGCGTCTGGCCGACGACGACCTTCGACTTCAAGTCGTGCAACACTTCGATCTCGCTGTCCTCGTCGAGCAGCGGCGTCAGGAACAAGAGCGAGCTCAGGAACTGGGAGCTGACGTTGCCGGACACTTGGATCTTGCCGCCGCGCGGATTGCCGCCGCGAATCGTCATCGGCAGCTTGCCTTGCTCATGGTCGATCTGCACACCCATGCTCTCGAGCGCCGCGATAAGGTCGTCGTGCGGGCGCTTGCCGAGCGATTGCGGATACGCGTTAACGAAGCGCACTTCCGGCAGCAGCGCGGCGATCGACATCACGAAGCGCAGCACCGCGCCCGCGTTGCCCACGTTCAGTTCCTTCGCCGGATGCGGGTTGCGCCCGAAACCGGTAATGACGATCTTCTCGTCGTCCTCTTCGACGACGGCGCCGAGATCGCGGATGCAACGGCGCATCGCCTCGCCGTCCTCGCTGTGCGCCGGATGCAGAATCGTGCTCGTGCCTTCGGCAAGCGCGGCGACGAGCAAGTAGCGCGTCGTATAGTTTTTCGAAGATAATGCCTGGATCTCGCCTTGCAGCCTGCCCGTCGGCGTTACGATCATATCCATTGTGTAAGCACGCTCCTAGAATCTATGTAATGAGATAACTGACGCCTACGCCCGCCGCGGTGAAGCCTATTCCGCCTGCATACGTCGCGATCAAGTAGGTAACGATCGTCTTGCGGGACGCCGTCTTGCGCAGCGTCGCCTTCTGTACGTTCAATGTCGAATAAGTCGTCAATCCGCCGAGTATTCCGGTCGCAGCGAACGCGTACGCCTCCTCGTGCCGGTCGGGCCAGCCGAGACCGAGCAACAGTCCGATGGCGAAGCTTCCGACGAGATTCACGGCCAGCGTGGCGAGGAACCCGGGTTTCCCTTGCTTGGCGACCCATACGCCGGCGCCGTAACGCAACAGCGTCCCGATCGTTCCGCCAAGCCCGATGAGCAATACCGTCGGCACGTTCATGCGCTTCTCCTCCCGCTTCCCGCCGCGACGCCCGAGGCCGCGATCAACCAGCCGCCGATGCCGCTGACGAGCGCGTATGCGATCGCCGCGCCGTACGCGTGGTGCTTCCAGAGCACCCACAGCTGGCCGTTGAACGCGCTGAAAGTCGTGAACGCGCCCAGGAAGCCCGTTCCCGCCGCTTCCTTGAACCAGCTCGGCAGATTGCGCCTCGCCGCGAGACCGATCAACAAGCCGAGCAGCAGACTGCCCGCCAGGTTGACGCACAGCGTCGCCCAAGGGAACGCCGAATCGTCGTAAGCCGGCATGGCAAGTCCCACCCCGTAGCGCGACACCGCGCCGGCGAACCCGGCGACCGCGACCGCGATTGCGATAATCATAAGCGCCTCCCCGCAGTCCCGCCGTCCATTTGACAGCGGTACATGCCGTTCCTTATGATGGACCTATCATTCCATAGATAAGGATGTTGCCCCAGATGAGCGAGACAGCGACCATTACCGTAGAACGATTGAAACAAAGACTCGATGCCGGGGAGACGCCCCTCCTGATCGACGTCCGCGAGCACGAAGAAGTCGCGCACGGCATGATCGAAGGCGCCATCCATATGCCGCTCGGACAAGTGCCGCAACGGCTGGACGAAATTCCTCGCGACGAGGAAGTCATCTTCATCTGCCGCAGCGGGTACCGCAGCGACAATGCCTGCCAATACTTGTCCGCTCTCGGCTTCAAGGGCGCGACGAACCTCGTGGGCGGCATGCTCGCATGGGCGAGCCTGCCCTAACCCCCGCGATAGCCGATCAGCGCATCCATCCGAGCATCAGCTTGGCGATGTCGGCCGGCGCCAGCCGGCTCGTGTCGATCGTCGCGTGCGCGAAATCGTACGCATGCTTCCTCGCTTCCAGCAACGCGGCGACCTTCGCTTCGGCGTCGCCCGCGAGCAGCGGCCTCGTGCCCGCCGCGGCGGCGCTCGTCACGCGGCGGACCAGGCTGTCGCGATCGGCCGTAAGCGAGACGACCCAGCCGCCGCGCAGCATCGCGCGGCGATTGCGCTCTCGCAGCACCGCCCCGCCGCCCGTGGCGACGACCCGGCGGCTGCCGCCCAGCACGTCCTCCAGCACCCGGCTCTCCCAGTCGCGGAACGCTTCCTCGCCCTCTTCCGAGAACAGCTGCGGTATCGGCTTGCCGGCTCGCCTCTCGATCTCTTCGTCCGTATCGATCCGGTCCCATCCGAGCTGCTCGGATAACAACCGGCTAACCGTCGATTTTCCCGTCCCCATGAATCCCACGATGACGATGTTGCGGCTCGTGTCCCGTCCGTCCACTCCCGGTTCCCACTCCTTGGCATTCCGCTTGTTCTACTATATCACAAATGGCTCGAGGGTATAAATCGACGCGTTTTACCGTAAGTTTGATAGTGTACGCCATTCCAGCCAAAGGTGATGGTTCCATTTGAATCCCGATCTCGTTCCCACCCAAGCCGACGAACCGCTCAGACGATTGCTCGACCCCGCCTATCCGCTGTGCAGGGACGACGTCAAGTCCGCGCTCGGCTATATGAAGAAAAAAGTGGCCGACGGCGCACCCGAATGGACGGGGCTCGATCGGCCACAGCTGCTTGCGCGTTTCGTATGTTTCGCGGACATGGCGCTGTTGCTCCTGCATCGCCGCAATCCGAGCGACAAGGAAACCGCCTGCTTCCGGTCGATGCTCGGAGAGCTGCTTCCGCAGAAGCCGCCCTCCGGGCGATAAAATGGATTAGCCGTTCAGCCACGCTTCCGAACAGGAAGCACGGCGGGACGCGATTAGCCGTTCAGCCAGTTGTGGTGGAACGTGCCTTCTTTGTCCACGCGCTTGAACGTGTGGGCGCCGAAGTAGTCGCGTTGCGCTTGAAGCAGGTTCGCCGGCAAGCGCGCGGAACGGTAGCTGTCGTAGTACGCGATCGCGCTGGCGAACGAAGGAACCGGGATGCCGTAAGCGACGGCCGTCTGCACGACTTCGCGCCACGCGTCTTGGTACGATTCGACGACGCCTTTGAAGTACTCGTCCAACAGCAGGTTGCGAAGCTCCGGATCGCGGTCGTAAGCGTCCTTGATGTTCTGCAGGAAGCGGGCGCGGATGATGCAGCCGCCGCGGAAGATCATCGCGATGTCGCCGTAACGCAGGTTCCAGCCGTACTCCTCGGAAGCGGCGCGCATTTGCGCGAAGCCTTGCGCGTAAGAGCAGATCTTGGAAGCGAACAGCGCTTTGCGCACGCTCTCGATGAACGCCGCTTTGTCGCCTTGGAACGGCTTCGTCTTCGGACCGCTAAGCACTTTGCTCGCGGCGACGCGCTCTTCCTTCATCGCGGACAGGAAACGCGAGAAGACGGATTCCGTAATGATGGACAAAGGTACGCCCAGGTCGAGCGCGCTTTGGCTCGTCCATTTGCCGGTGCCCTTTTGTCCCGCGGCGTCAAGAATGACGTCGACCATCGGCTTGCCGGTCTCGGCGTCTTTTTGCGCGAAGATGTCGGTCGTGATCTCGATCAAGTAGCTGTCGAGCTCGCCGTTGTTCCATTCTTTGAAGATTTCGTGCAGCTCGTCCGTGGAGACGCCGAGCACGTCTTTCAGCAATTGGTACGCTTCGCAGATGAGCTGCATGTCGCCGTACTCGATGCCGTTGTGAACCATCTTCACGTAGTGGCCCGCGCCGTCCGGTCCGATGTACGTACAGCAAGGATCGCCGTTCACCTTCGCGGAGATGCCCGTCAAGATCGGTTCTACGAGACGATAAGCTTCTTCGGGGCCGCCCGGCATGATGGACGGGCCTTTCAGCGCGCCTTCTTCGCCGCCGGATACGCCGGTACCGATGAAGTTAAAGCCTTGAGCCGTCAGATCGCGGCTGCGGCGTTGCGTATCAGGGAAGTAGGCGTTGCCGCCGTCGATGATGATATCGCCTTTGTCGAGGTAAGGGATCAACGACTCGATCGTCGCGTCCGTGCCCGCGCCGGCTTGTACCATGATCAGGATTTTGCGCGGTTTTTCCAAGGAATTGACGAACTCTTCGACGGAGAACGTGCCGACGAGGCGTTTGCCTTGGCCGTCCGTGTTGAGCAGGTCGTGCGTCTTCTCCGCGGAACGGTTGTAAACCGCTACGGTGAATCCGCGGCTTTCGATGTTAAGAGCGAGGTTGCGTCCCATTACGGCTAGACCGACGACGCCGATGTTTGCAGTAGTCATGGTTTTCTTCATCCTTTAATACGAAATTTTACACAATAAACCTATTGTACTCTTTTTCCGCGAATAAGAAAACCACCTTTAATTTTATTTATGTCGTAATAAATGCTTGCAATTTCATTTTACTTACTGTTTAATAGTAACTATAAAACTTTAAGGGAGATGGATGACATGGCAGCAACACAATGGAACTTGGACAAATCGCACAGCGGAATTACGTTCAGCGTGCGCCATATGATGATCACGAACGTACGGGGAAGCTTCAACGAATTCGGCGCGACGTTATCGGCGGACTCTGCCGATCTGGCCGGCCTCGAGGCGACGTTGACGATCGACGTGAACAGCATCGACACGAAGGACGCGGGCCGCGACGGCCACTTGAAGTCCCCCGACTTCTTCAACGCGGAGCAATTCCCGCAAATTTCGTTCGCTAAGACGTCCCTCGTCTCCAAGGGCGGCGACGACTACGCGCTGACCGGCGACCTTACGATCGCGGGAGTCACGAAATCCGTCACGCTGAACACGGAAATTTCCGGACCGGCCAAAGACCCGTGGGGCAACGTGAAGCTCGGCGTCGTCGCGGACGGCGTCATTCAGCGTTCCGAATTCGGGCTATCTTGGAACGCGGCGCTCGAAACCGGCGGCTTGCTCGTCGGCGACGCGATCAAAGTGCACATCGAGCTCGAATTCGCGCAAGCGTAATTCCCGCGATATCATCCATACGGACCCTCGATCTTCCTTAGGGAGAGATCGGGGGTTTTTTCGTTTGGATTGGATGGACATGGACAAGAACTGCTCCGCTACTGCCTTTTTTTGACAAAATAGACGTTCGTCCAATAGATTGCTAGGCGTATGTACATCCGCCAAATGCACCCGCGGCGTAAGATGTAGTCTATCTTCAGGGGAGGTGGGTACAATCGATAGGTTAATCCGCGCGAAAGAATCGTGCGAAACGTCCACGGGAACATCGACGGTCTATATTCCGAAAACATGCACGACCATCTTCTACCCGAAGCAGCCGACGATCCGCGCCATCGGTCAGCCGTCTACCCCGAAAACTGCGGCGTGCAAGAAGAAGCCCAAGAAGCGTCGACTTAGAAAATGCGCGAAGAAAGCGGCTCCGAAATGCAAACCCAAACGGAAAATCGCATGCAAAATCGTCGTGTGCCGCAAAACGCGCGTCGTCCGCAAGAAGCGAAAAAAAGTCGTCAGGCGCTTCAGGTTCCATGAATTCAGCCATGCGCATCATGACGACCGGGTGGTAGGTACGCCCGGCCCCGCTGGCGCGGCCGGTCCGCAAGGTCCGCAAGGCGCCCATGGTCACGGCTTCAAAGGTCCTCAGGGACCGCAAGGACCTCAAGGACCTCAAGGACCGCAAGGGCCGCAAGGCGCTTACGGCCAAGGCAACCAGGGTCCTCAGGGGCCGCAAGGCGGCCAAGGAGCTGCCGGTCAAGGCACTCAAGGTCCCCAAGGAACTCAAGGCACTCAAGGTCCGCAAGGCACGCAAGGCACGCAAGGTCCTCCGGGTCCTCAAGGACAGCAAGGCGCGCAAGGCCAAGGCACGCAAGGTCCTCAAGGGCTGCGAGGACCGCAAGGCACGCAAGGTCCTCCGGGAACGCAAGGTCCGCGAGGCAGAACGGGAGAACAAGGCGATCGCGGGAGAAGAGGAAGACGCGGTCCCCGAGGCCGGAACGAGATTAGCTACGTGGGCAGTTCCGTTCAACAATTCGTCGACAGCGCGGCTGCACCGGGTCTTCAAGGCGGCGCCGTCCTGTTCAACCAATCCATGATCGAAGGCGGCAACGTTACGGTCGACGATCCGTCGCTCATTCGGATTAATAACAACGGCATCTACTATATCAGCTGGGAAGTGTTTCCTGCTGCGGGCGATACCGCTTTCGGCTTGTTCTTCACGCCTCCCGGTTCCGGTATCGCGACGCTTATCCAAGGCAGCAATTACGGATCCGTCCAGAGCGACGTTCCCTATCAAGGCCAAGTCATAACGAGATTAGCGAACGGCGGCTTCTTGTCGCTGAACCGGATCGACGACAACAACGGCGCGGTCTTGCTGAGGAGCGAGATCGCCGGAGGCACGCCGACGGAAAGCGCGTCGATCATCATCATGAGAATGCGGTGAATCATCCGTCTCCGACATTCGCCATTCCTAAGCGTGCCTTCGGGCACGCTCTACATAGAAGAAGCATCCTCCGCCGATTCGGCAAGGATGCTTCTTACTCTTTTCTATACGACGCAGAGCTCACAGCTCCAACAGCAGCATTTCGACTCGCATGCCCCTCAGCTTCTCTTTGGACGCTTCCGCGTCCTCCGTACGCCCTTCCGTTAGCGCCTCGTGAAGCACGGCCAGCTCATAGTCCACTTCTAAGCGAAGCACGCCCGCACGATGCTCGGCCCGCTTGGATTTGAACGCTTGAACCATGTCTTCTACCGTAATCTGAGGCCTTTTCTGAAAAATAATCCGATGTTCCATGCCGGACACCTCCACGAGACGGATAATTTCACCGAACATGATGTTCTCGATGACGAGCACTTGACGGTCGCGGAACCTCTTCACAATGGCGTGACCGCGGGAATCGCCGATGAGCTTCTCGATCCACTGCGCCAACTTCTCATCCTTGACCAAGTAATCCCCGATCATTTTGTAACGGTTGAGCACCCGCTGGAATTTCAGCTTCAGCAGCTTGCGCCCGGTTCGCACCGATACGACGAACAAGTGCTCGCTCTCGTTCCAATACAGCGAATACCCCTGCTGGATCAGCTCGCGGATCAGATTCTGGATTTGGCGACGGTCGAATCGAAGCTCGAGATTGCAATATTCCACTTCGTGACTGCGGTTCACGGCCATCCCCCCTCCTGCGCATATCGCACGGCTTGAGTTGTTGACCGAATTGTCTGAATATTCTTACTTACTCTTATCTTATACTCCATCTTATGTTATGGCAACTTGGTTTCTTGACTATTTTCGAGGAAGCGGACGGCCATTTTTACCCAATGGCCGTTCGACGCCGAAGGTGACAGCCGTGCGGGCAACAATGGTATAATGAGTTCATTGCTATCTTCGACAATATTAGCGAACGTAAGGAGACACCAACCGGATGAGTCCAACCAGTACCGCCACGTCCCCGTTCCGGGGGTTCGCGAAGGAAGACTTCGCGGTGTTCGAAATCGAAGGCTTGGAGCCGCGCATGGAGGCGCTCATCGCGACCGTGCGCCCCAAGCTTCATCAGCTCGGCGACCTCGTCGCCGAATATCTCGAAGGACTGTGCGGGGAACCGATGTTCCCGCACGTCGCGAAGCACGCCAGACGGACGATTAATCCGCCCCACGACACATGGGTAGCCTATGCGAACAATAAGCGCGGATACAAGGCGTATCCGCACTTCCAGATCGGACTATGGTCGACACACGTATTCGTTCAATTCGCCATCATCTACGAATGCCCGGGCAAGTCGGCTTTCGCGGAGCGCGCACTGACGGAGCTCGATTCGGTCCGCCGGTCCGTTCCCGCGCATTACGTCTGGTCGAAGGACCATATGGTGCCGGCCGGCATCGTCCACGGCGACTTGCCCGATGCCGGGCTTGCGGAGCTGTTCGACCGTCTGAAGACGGTCAAAGCGGCCGAATTGACGTGCGGCATCCACATCCAGCGCGACGACACGCTGCGCATGGACGGCGACGCGTTCGTCCGCCTGGCGGAAGACACGTTCCGTACGTTGATGCCGCTGTACAAGATGGCCTGGGCGTAAAAGGCTAACGATTGAATACGGCCGCGTCTCCTCGGGAGTCGCGGCCGTTGACGCGTTAAGACTTGACGACGAGCGTCTTGGCGATGAGATCGTGGAGCGCCTGCTTCTTCTCCGTCCATCCCGCCATCATGAATCCGATGAACAGGATGATCCCGGAGAGGATGGACGCGAGATGGCGTCCTGCCGCGCGTCCGAACGAGATGCGCCCTCCGTCTTCGTCCGTCACCTTGATTCCGATGAGCATCTTGCCGAGCGTCGCTTGCTTGGCGGACGATTCCATGAGCGACTTGTACAGCAACATGACGATGAATTCGACCCAGTTGTTATCGTCCGAGGCATCCGGCCCGAGCAATATTCGCGAGAGCAGCATGATAGGCAATAGCAGAATAAGACCGTCCACGAGCACCGCCAACGCCCGCCTCCAGAATCCGGCGTAATCGGGCATGAACAGGCTGTCGTTCCTGTCCCCCGATTCGTAAGGACTGAACGCCCGGTAAGTAGCCGGACGTTCCGATCCGCCGGCTCCCTTCAACGCGGCTCCGCAACCGTTGCAATAGCGCGCGTCGTCTTCGTTCTTCCTTCCGCAGCGTTCGCACTCCATCGTATGACCTCCCGTTTCGTCTTGTTCTATTATACTTCTCTCGCCTCCTAACGATTTCCTTGTTCATTGCCGTCGAATGCAAAAAAACAGCGCCCCATCCGGGGCGCCGTTCGATCAACTTATAGCGCGATTACGCTGCCGCGTTCGCTTGAGCCGCCGCGGCCTTGCGCTGCTTGCGGGACTTGCGGAAGAACAGCAGCTCGTATACGCAAGGCACGATGACGAGCGTGAGCAACGTCGCGACGGCCAGACCGCCGATAACGACGACCGCAAGGCTTTGCGAGACGATGCTGCCGCCTTCCGACGATCCGAACACGAGCGGAAGCATCGCGCAGATCGTGGCGATCGCGGTCATCAGAATCGGACGCATGCGCGTGCCGGCCGCTTCGATGAGCGATTCGCGAATCGTCATGTTGTTCGCTTCGTTCTGTCTGACGCGGTCGAGCAATACGATCGCGTTCGTGACGACGACGCCGATGAGCATAACGACGCCGAAGATGGCCGTAAAGTCAGGCGTAATGCCGGCGATGATAAGGCCGAGCACCGCGCCGATCGGAACGAACAAGATCGTGGAGAGCGCCGCCAGCGGAGCGCGGAGCGTCTTGAACGTGACGACCATGATCAGGTACGCGACGGCGATGCCGACGAGACCCATGATGAACAGATCGATGAAGTCCGCGGCTTGGTCGGCTTGCGCGCCGCCGACGTTCAGCTTCACGCCTTCCGGAGGCGTAATTTCTTTCATGGCTTTATCGATCTCGGTACCTACGATCGAGAGTTGAGCAGGATCGACCGTTGCCGATACGCGTACATAGCTCTTGCCGTCCTTATGGAAGAATTGCGTGGCCTTCTCTTCCTTCACCCATTCCGCGATGCTGGACACCGACTTCGGTCCATCGTCGGTCATGACGGTCAAGTTCGCGAGATCGCTCTCGGATTGCGGCTTCAGCGCCGGCTCGAGCACGACGGACAGCAATTGACCGCCGCTATTGATCGTGCCGATCGGCATCGGGTTCAACATGCCTTGGAGCTGGGTCGAGATATCTCCCGCCTTCGCTTGGGTCGGATCGACTTGAAGCGTGTAGCTCGTTTTCTTCTCGTCTTGATTGCTCTCGACTTTCAGGACGTCTTTGATCGGTTTGATCTTCGCGATGACTTCCTCGGACGTCTTCGAGATTTGCTCGAGATCGCTGCCGGTAACGTCGACGAATACTTGCGTTCCGCCGCTGCCGCCGAAGAAGTTGCCCGCGCCGGCGTTCAGATCCGCTTCGGGATAGTTCGCGCGCTCGGCCTTCACCGCGTCGATGATGTTCTCGGCATCCGCGCCGTCTTTGATCTGTACCATGTAGGATACGAGCGTCGGCGATTGCACGGAGCCGTATTTGGCCGCGTCCGCGCTATTGCCCATCGACATGTTGACCCACTCTTGCTCCTCTTGCTGCATGAGGAACGCTTCGAGCTTCTTGCCGTTCTCGAACACTTCGTCTACCGGCGTATCCGGCTTGTATTCGAGCGTGATCGTAAGCGTCTCCGCGCTGGACTGATCGAGCGCGCCTTTCGGCATCGACATGTACGTACCGATCGAACCGATGAGGAGAATGAAAGCGACGAGGATCGGCAGCCATTTGTGGCGCAAGTTCCAAGCCAGGAAATTCATGAAGCGTTGGCTCGGGTTATGTTCCTTGATCGTCGAGTTCTTCAACACGCCTGCGCTAAGCAACGGTACGACCGTCAGCGCCACGAGCAAGGAGGACAGAAGCGAGTACGTAACGGTAAGGGCGAACGGCAACAGGAATGCTTGGAGACCGCCGCGCAGCAAGCCCATCGGCAGGAATACGGCAACCGTCGTCAGCGTGGACGCCGTAATCGCTCTGGACACTTCGCGCGTCGCGTCGATAACGACGTCTACGGAGAACTTCTCCTTCTGAAGCCTGCGGAAAATGTTCTCGATAACGACGATGCTATCGTCGACCAGACGGCCGACGGCTACCGCGACGCCGCCGAGCGTGAGAATGTTGAGCGTGATGCCCGACAAGTCGAGCAAGTAGAGCGTCATGCCGAGCGACAGCGGAATCGAGATAATCGTCACGAGCGTCGCGCGAACGTTGCGCATGAACAATAGGATGACGATCGTCGCGAACAACGCGCCCATAAGCACTTCTTGCATCATGCTGTTAACGGAGTGCACGACTTGCTCGGAGGTGCTGATCATGATGCGCAAGTCGATCTCTTTATTCTCCGCGTTGAGCTTATCGATCGCGTCTTGGACGCCGTCGCCGACTTTAACGGCATTGGCGCTTGCGCTCTTGGAGACGACGAGCATGAGCGCGTCTTTGCCGTCGATCCGGTTCACGCTCTCTTTGTTGTCGAGCAGCTGAACTTCGGCTACGTCGCTAAGGGCGACGCCTTGGGCGACCGGCAGCTTCTTCAGAGACTCGACGTCGCTCAGGTTGCCTTGCACGTTCAGATTGACGATCTGGCCGTCGATCGTGCTTTCGCCGACCGAAGCGGACGCGCTGCGCCCTTGCAGTACGCCGTACAACGCTTGCAGCGGCACGCCCTTATCGGACAGCTTCGCGAGATCCGGCGTTACCGTAATCTTAGGCTGCGACTTACCGGACAGCTGGACTTCGCCGGCGCCGTCGATGCCGCGGAACGTATCGCCGACGAGCTGCTCCAGTTTTTCTTTTTGCGATTCCGTTACGCCGTCGTTGAACGTCAACGTCACGAACGAGATCGGGATCATCGAAGTGTTGAATTGGATGACGTACGGAGGAGATACGCGCTCCGGAAGCGGAACCGCGTTCACCGCGCGCTCGACTTCGAGCTTCGCTTCCTTCATGTTCGTGCTGGAATCGAAGTTCAGGTTGACTTGGGAGAAGCCGTCCCCGGAAGTCGAGAACGTGTTCGTCTTTCCCTTAATGCCGGACAGCGCCTGCTCGAGCGGATTCGTAACCGACTGCTCCATCGAAGACGCGTCGTAACCCGGCCCGATGACCGACACCGTTACCTGCGGATTATCCGCCTCCGGCACGAGCTCCATCGGGAGCTTGAAGTAGCTGAAGATCCCTAGGCCGAGCACCATAACGATCAGGATGCTGATGGCCGACTTATTGCGAAATGCTCCTTGAATGAATGACCTCACAGTAATGTTTTCCCCTTCCGAACCTTTGATTTCTGCTGTAAATTCTCACATTCCTAATATTACGGGTCGAACGATCGGCGCAACAACGGCTCCAGACCGGATTTGTACCTAGACTCAGGTCTGAGTCCGTTTACGGCTGAAGTCTCTCTATAGGCCCTAGAGCTACGATAATGCACCAATATGAACGGAAAATGAACAGAGCGCAAACTATACTACCATATTTCGTAAAAGTTTGGACACGTTTAGATTTATTTAATATTTACACGGCCATAGGATGCTCTATAATGTAAGTGAGTAATCACTCATTATGAATAAAATGGATAAAGGAGATGTTCCGCATGGCCATATCGGACATCGCGGCCGTCGCGCCGCACGATACGTGCATTCTCGTCGACCGGGCTTCCAAGGCATTCGGCAAGCGCGCGGTACTCGACCGCGTATCCATCTCCGTCGGGAAAGGCGAAATATACGGCTTGCTCGGTCCTTCGGGATCGGGGAAAACGACGCTCGTGCGACTCATTACCGGCCTCGACGTACCGGACGCCGGCTCGGTTACGCTTCTCGGCGAACCGATGCCGAAGCTGAGCCTGCTATCCCGAATCGGCTACATGGCTCAATCGGACGCGTTGTACGGGGAGCTGACCGCGCGGGAGAATCTGGCCTTCTTCGCGTCGTTGTACGGCATGAAGGGCGAGAAGCTGCAACGGCGAATGAACGAAGTCGCCGAGCTCGTGAACCTGTCCGGCGAGCTGAAGAAGCCGGTCGGCCTGTTCTCCGGCGGCATGAAGCGCCGGCTGTCTCTCGCCATCGCGCTCATGCACGAGCCGGAGGTGCTCGTGCTCGACGAGCCGACGGTCGGCATCGATCCGGTGCTGCGCAAGTCGATCTGGGAAGAGCTCGACGGCCTGCGCAAGCAAGGCGTAACGATACTCGTGACGACGCACGTCATGGACGAAGCGGAGAAGTGCGACCGGCTCGCGATGATTCGCGACGGCTTCGTCATCGCTTCGGGCAGCCCGGACGAATTGAAGCGGGCTTCGGGGGCTGCGACCATGGAAGACGCGTTCGTCGCTTACGGAGGTGGTTCGAGATGAGAATTCGCGCGCTCGCGGTCCGGATTATCCGGCAATTCGCGAAAGACAGACGCACGCTGGCGCTCATGCTGGTCGCGCCGTTGCTCGTGCTTACCTTAATGAAGCTCGTGTTCGACGGTCAATCCGTCGATCCGAGGATCGGCACGGTACAAGTGCCCGCCCCCGTAATCGCGGCCTTGTCGTCTGCCGGAGCGGACGTAACCGCATACGAGGATGCGGACGCCGCTATCGGCGCCCTCCGAGACGACGAATTGGATGCGATCGTATCGCTTCGGGACGGACGGCCGAGCATCATGCTCGAAGGCAGCAGCCCGACCGATAACCGGAACGCGATGTCCGCCATCCAAGAGGCGCTCAAGCAGCTCGGCGGAATAGCCGCCGCGGGAGCGCAGCCCAAGATCGCGTTCCTGCACGGAACGGGCGACGTCGACATCTTCGACTATTACGGCTCGGTACTCGTCGGCTTCTTCTCGTTCTTCTTCGTGTTCCTGATCGCCGGCGTCTCCTTCCTGCGGGAGCGGACGACGGGCACGCTGCAACGGCTGCTCGCGACGCCGCTTCGCCGCTGGGAAGTCGTCGTCGGCTACTTGCTCGGCTTCGGCATCTTCACGTTGCTGCAGGCGACGCTCATCGCCTGGTACTCGACAAGCGTGCTCGGCATCGCTCTCGAAGGTGCGCTCTATCTCGTGCTCCTCATGAACCTGCTGCTCGCGATCACGGCGTTGACTCTCGGCACGCTGATGTCGGCGTACGCGCACAACGAATTTCAGATTTTCCAATTCATCCCGCTCGTCGTCGTGCCCCAGATCTTCTTCGCCGGGTTGATCGAATTGGAATCGATGCCCGAATGGCTGCAAGCGGTCGGCCACGCCTTGCCGCTCTACTACGGCGCGGATGCGCTTCGAGATGTCATGCTCCGCGGCGCAGGTTGGAGCGAGATATGGACGGACGCCCTCGCTTTGGTCGGATTCTCCGCCCTGTTCGCGGCATTGAACGTGCTCGCGCTTCGCAAACATCGTAGAATATAGGTATCCGATTGGAGCGTGACGCGAAATGAAAGACCCGATTGAAGCTTGGATGGAACAATTGCTGAAGCAAGACGACGGCGGGCGGATGACCGAGAGACAGATCCGGATCCTGCGCTCCGCCATCGAGGTTTTCGCGGAGAAAGGCTACTCCGGCGCGGCGACGAGCGAGATCGCGCAGCGCGCCGAGGTGGCCGAGGGAACAATATTCCGGCACTATAAGACGAAGAAGGACTTGCTGTACGCGATCGTGTCGCCCTTCGTCGCCCGGCTCGTCGAGCCGTTCGTGCTGCGCGAGCTATACCCGTTATTCGACGAGCCTCATCCGACGTTCGAAGGCTTCGTGAGATCGATTCTGAACAACCGGATCGCCTTCGTCGAGAAGAACATCAAAGTGCTGCGGATCATGCTGCAGGAGGTACCCTTCCACCCCGAGCTGCGCGAAAGGTTCCTGGGGATCGTCTCGCAGCGAATGCTGCCCCGCATAACTCGGGCGCTCGAGCATTACCGGGAACAAGGCCAGATCGACCCGTTGCCGGCGATGACGACGATTCGGCTCGCGGGCTCCGCGTTGTTCGGCTACTTGATCGCGCGATTCCTGATCGCGCCAGAGGGATGGGACGACGCCGTCGAACGGGAAGCGACGATCCGATACTTGCTTCGCGGACTTGGATACAGGGATCCGGGGACGCCTTCCCCCGCCGAATCGTAGGCAACAATAAACCTCCGGCACTCCCTTCCTGAACGAAGGGGATACCGGAGGTTTCGTCTTAGTTATTCGTATTACGAAGCGGCCTTCGCCGCGCGCTTGTCCATGTTGCGGAACTGAGCGAGCAGACCGAGCGCCGCGAGCGACAGGGCGCCGGAGACGACGAACGGCAGCCAGCCCGTGATCGCGAGCAAACCGGCGCCGAGCAGCGGGCCGACGATACGGCCTAAGCTGTCCATCGACGAACTGAGCCCGGAGGCGAGCCCTTGGCCGACCGTCGTCTTCTGCGTGATAAGCGACGTGACGCACGGCTTGATGAGCGAGTTGCCGATGCCGAAGACGCACAAGTACACCGTGGCCATGCCCCAGCTGTTCGCGGTCAGCAGCAGGAAGAAGCCGAGCGCGGAGATGACGAGTCCGAGCGCGATATAGGCGCCCTCCTGCCCTTGCTTCACGCGTCTGCGCACGATACCGCCCTGAACGAGCGCGCCCGCGATGCCGCAGAAGAAGAACATGAGTCCGATCTGCTTCGGCGTGACGTCGAACTTGTCCATGCCGTACAGCTGCAGCGTCGACTCGAGAATGGCGAGCGAGAACGTGACGAAGAACGCAAGAACGTACAGCGCCTTAAGCGGTCCTTGGAACGCGATCCAGCGGGACGGCTTCGCTCCCCGGTCCCTGCTCGCGCGCTTCTCGGGAGGCAGCGACTCCTCCAGCTTCAGGAACGCCGCGACGAACACAATGAACGACAGCGCGGCGGCCGCGAAGAACGGCGCATGGTGGGAGATGTCGCTCAACAGGCCGCCGAAGCCCGGTCCGAACGTGAAGCCGAGCCCGATGCTCATGCCCACGACCGCCATCCCCTTCGTGCGTTCCTTCTCCGTCGTCACGTCCGCGACATAGGCGACGATGCAAGAGACGACGGCGCCGGAGAATAACCCTCCGAGCAGGCGCGAAGCATACATAAGTACGAGGTTGTCCCCCGACAGTCCGAACAAGAGGAAGCTGAGGCTGAAGCCGAGCACCCCGGTCATGATGACCGGACGGCGGCCGACCGATTCCGAGAGCTTGCCCCACAGGGGACTGAGCAGGAACGACATGAGCGAGTAGATCGCCAGCATCGCGCCCGTGTGCCATTTCGCCAGATCGGAGTCGGCGCTGACGTCCGACACGAGCTGGGGCAGTACGGGAATGATGATGCCGAAGCCGATGAATATCGTGAAGAGCATGAGTCCGACGATTGCCAATTTGCTTTTCAAAGCTGTTCTCTCCTCTGTGCGGGCGGTAACAGGCACGCTTGCGGCGCCTCAATATATACTAGATGGTAGCACACGGGAACCGATGTTCCAAATGCGATTCGATGACGTTTTGGTGACAAGTCCCGCTTCGGATAGACAAACATTGATTTCCCCCCTATTTTTGTTATACTCATGCTTGTTTGCAATTACAGCAATCGTTCTCTTCTATAGAAGTCGAGAGGAAAGGCAGGGGCATCAACTTGGATCATTCGCGTACCCCGTTATTCGACGCTCTTCGCAAGCACGCGGAGCACAACCCCGTACAATTCCATATTCCCGGGCACAAAAAAGGATCCGGCATGGACCCGGAATTTCGCGCATATATCGGCCCTAACGTACTGAACATCGACCTCATCAACATCGCGCCTCTCGATGATCTGCACCAGCCGGTTGGCGTCATCCTGGAAGCGCAGCGCCTGGCGGCGGACGCGTTCGGCGCTGACGCCACCTACTTCTCGGTGCAAGGCACGAGCACGGCGATCATGGCGATGATCTTGTCGGTCTGCAGCAACGGCGATAAAATCATCGTCCCGCGCAACGTGCATAAATCGGTGCTGTCCGCGATCATCTTCGCCGGCGCGCGCCCGGTGTTCCTGTCTCCGGTGCGCGACCGCAACCTCGGCATCGACCACGGCGTCACGACGAAATCCGTGCGCCGCGCGCTCGAGCGCCATCCGGATGCGGCCGCCGTGCTCATCATCAACCCGACGTACTTCGGCATCTGCACGAACTTGAAGGAAATCGTCGACCTCGTGCACGAATACGACATTCCGGTGCTCGTGGACGAAGCGCACGGCGCGCTCATCCACTTCTCCGACCAGCTCCCGCTGTCCGCGATGCAGGCTGGCGCCGACATCGCGGCGACGAGCGTGCATAAGCTCGGCGGCTCGATGACGCAGAGCTCGATCCTGAATTTGCGCAAGGGACTCGTGAACCCGCTGCGCGTGCAGACGATTCTGAGCTTGCTGACGACGACGTCCACGTCCTATCCGCTGCTCGCTTCCCTGGACACGGCGCGCCGACAGCTCGCGCTGCGCGGACAAGAGCTGGCGGAGCGCACCGTCGCCCTCGCGAGCAAGGCCCGGGATGCCGTCAACGCCATCGAAGGGCTGTACTCGTTCGGCGAGGAGCTGCTCGGCGAGGAAGCGACGTACGACTTCGATCCGACGAAGCTGACCGTTCACGTTCGCAAGCTGGGCATTACCGGCTACGACGCGGAGAACTGGCTGCGCGAGCGCTATAACCTCGAGGTCGAGATGAGCGACATGTACAACGTCCTCTGCCTCATTACGCCCGGGGACGACGAGAGCACGATCGCCATCCTGATCGACGCGCTGCGGATGTTGGCCGACGAGCACTTGGCGCAAGCGAAGGAAGTGCAGGAAGTCGTCGTGAAGATTCCGGAAATCCCGCACCTTATGCTTACACCTAGGGACGCGTTCTACGGCGAGACGGAGCTCGTGCCTTTCCGGGATTCCGCGGATCGAATCATCGCCGAGTTCATCTACGTGTATCCGCCGGGCATTCCGATTCTGCTCCCGGGCGAGGTTATCTCGCAGGACAACATCGACTACATCATCGACCATATCGAGGTTGGTTTGCCGGTTAAGGGACCGGAAGACCGCTCGATCGAATACGTGAAGGTTATCGTGGAAGAAACCGCGATTTCTTGACCGGCAGCAACCCCGTTTCCGTTAATTTGGAAACGGGGCTATTTTTTGCCTTATCGTGCAACTTCCCCTCCTTAAGCACGTCTAACTGATAACGAACGATTCTCTGCTGCCCGCTTGAAAGGATGAAGGCCCTCTTATGAAACCATTACGTACGCTAGTCCTGCTCATATTGGCTTCGCTCGTTGCCCTGCCGGCAACGGCTTCCGCCGCGAATAACGCTTCGACTTCTCCGTCCGCCGCGACGTACCGGTTCGAGTGGACCGACGGCACGGTGCTGACCGGCGCCGCGGCCGTCAAGAACGGCGTCTCTTACATCGGCATGGAAGCGATCGTTCAGACCATGATCTTCAGCCGCGTCATCTGGTTGAACGAGCGGAAGGTCAAGTACGACGGCTTCCGAACGGACTTCACGATCTCGATCGGCAAGCTGGCCGCCGATATCGGGGGCAAGCCCGTAACGCTTGCCGGCGCTCCGTTCAAGATCGGCGAGGACATCTACGTCCCGGCTTCGTTCTTGCTCGAAGCGCTTCGCGGAACGAAGTTGGCCTGGGACCCGAAGCTACGCGTCGTTACGGCGACCGGTCTGCGCAAGGATGCCGGTGCCCGCATCGCTTACGGCATCGCGATCGATTACGAGACCGGCACGCTAACGAGAGGGAATAACGCCGACGGGTCCGAACGTAAGCTCGCCGAGCTCGGCATGCCGATACGCGGTAGCATGTCCTACGAGTTCCGTCGAACCGAAGGCGGCCTATTGTTGCTCACGATAATGGATGATTACGGCGAGCCGCATATCCATAATCAACTGTTCCAGATCGTGCTCAAGAACGGAGGGCTTATTCGCCAATCATCCGCCTATTTCCATGAACGCGGTCCGAGAATCGATATCTCGTACGGCAACACGATCGTATTGACGAATGGCAAGCAACTGCGACTGATCGAGGACGGTACGGGGAACGTGCTGGAGAAGATCGATCTTACGAAGATCGGCGGAGAGAACGATAACTACTTCGTGGAAGGAATCGACGAAGACTTCTTGCTGCTGCGGGCGAACAAGTCCGGCATGCTGAAGCTGTACGACCGGCGTACGCAAGAAGTCGTGCTGTTGTACAAGGAACTGCTCAACCCGAGTCTGTTCGAAATTACGGAAACCTACACGCAACCGATGGTCGGCGCCGGCGATTACCTAACCTTCGTGAAACGCGAAGGAGACGCCCTCTTGTTCCGCAACGAAGCTCCGTACGTCTCGGAGGAACAGCGCATGGTCATTCACCGCTTCGAGCTTGAGCCCTCGAACGCAACGAATTGAGTATCCGCAGCCGGTCCGCCTTGCACAGGCAATCGTTGCCAACGCAACGGCCGGATGCTATGATGGGCGTGGGGGTGGATCCGATGAGTCAAAGCGCTTACATCAGTCTTGTTCAAGGCTCCGCGTTGGCCGATATCGATCTGAACGGCGTCAAGGAGCAACTGCTTCATTATAAGGAGCAAGTGTCGCTCACCGGCAGACAGCTCGGCTGGGATTACGCGGAAGCGGCGTTCCCATACGGCATTGAGACGAAACCCGAAGCTCAAGATCAATGGTTCTACTTGAAAGGCAACAACCCAAGCTATCGATACATCGTGTTCGGCACCGGCAAGCGGGAGGAAGACGGCTCTTCCGTTCCCTACATACAAGTGGTTCTGCCGGACGGCTCGACGCACGGCGATAAGGCCAAGGCGAACGAGCTATGCAAGTGGATCGGTCGCAAGCTGCTAGCCGAAGTCAAGATGTTCAACGGAAGAACGATCTACTTCAATCCTCGCAAATAACAAGACGAAGGGGCTCGTCCGACGGTGTTCGTACACCTGCGGACGAGCCCCTTATTGCATGCGCGATCGGAAGGACGTTAGCCTTGTCCGTTCTCGTTCTCAAGCGCCGCAAGCTCCTCGTACACCTTCATGACTTTCTCCCACTCCGCGTCGTCCTCGATGTTCACGAGAACTTCTTCGTCGCCTTCTTCTTCGACGCGGAAGATGACGCCGTCATCCTCGGGATCGTTGCGGTCGAGCAATACGGCATAGGCTTTGCCGTCCGACTCGAATGAATATACAAGCACCATCTCGTGTTCGTTGCCGTCTTCGTCCGTTACGACGAATACCATCTCGTCATGATCATGGTCGCAATTCTCGTCATGGATATGGTCGCTCATGGACAACCTCCGTTCAATCGGTTGAATTTTCCTACTCACGTATCGTATCACTTCCCTATTCGCCGGTCAAACGAGAAGCGCCCCCGTCCCAAGGGACGAAGGCGCTTCGGATCACGCTTATTTGGAGTTGATGATCTTCTCGGCTACGGCTTGGTAGCTGCCTTCTCCGGCCGGCTTCATCCAGAAGCGAATGACGTATCTGCCCGTGCTCTCGAACGTATACGTAATCTCCCTCGTACCGAACGTGAAGTCCTCCTTGACGACGTCCGAGAACTCCTTATCCTCGCTGTCGCGACCGTCGATCCAAGTACTGTCTCCGTACGGATCGTCGATCGTCACCTTGAACGCGCTGATATCGATCTTCAGGCTGTCGATCTGGGAGAAGACGTTGAACTTCACCTTCGAGCCCTTCGGCACGTAGCTGAACATATCGTTGCTCCGGAACGTGAACATGTTTACGTTCGGCTTATATACGGACGCGCGGTTCGTGCTATCGTCATAGATGAATATGCCGTCAAGCTTCTCGCTCGCCGCCTTCAACGAAAGGTACGGTTTGCCGTCCACGAGCACGCCGGCTTCGTCCGTTTCCTTCTTATTGATCCAGACGCGCAGCTTCTGCAGCCCCGTATCCGCCGCGTACGCCGCGGTACCGCCAAGCAAAGCAATTATAACCGTCGCGATCATGATTTTGCGTAATTTCATCGCTACCCATCGCCGCCCCTTCCGACTCGCTTTCCTGTCTGTATTTGGTTATACCGACATTCGAACGGAAAGTTGCGCGCGCGCGGCATTTTTTTCTTGCATCGTAGCGGTTGTCCGTAATCGAACGTTTCGCGCGATTCGCGCCGTGCTGTCGTAACGTGGCGAAGCTTGCGCTTGCCCGGGAAATCGGCGTTCGTGCCGCCTCGCGATCGTCGCGCGCCCTACCTTACTTTATTTGCGCGCCGGCAGCGTTAGAACGCACGGTACGCCTGTCCCTTGCTCGCCGGGCCGGCTCATCTTCTCCAAGTACGCGAGCCCTCTCGCGCATGGGGTTTTGCATACCGCGCATACGTCGGACGTTACGATTCTCATCTGAGGCCGTTTCGAATCCGAAGCCGAGGTTTTCTTCTTCAATTTCCCTTTCGCCATACATAGCACCCTCCAGTTGCCCTGCGATAGACTTCCCACAGCCTATGCGACAACCGTATGGGACGCCACTCGCCGGTGGCGCCGAATGAAAGAATTTGCTTTTAAAACCGCGGTAAATTATGGTACATTAATGATTACGTAACACTACGATTGCACCATCGGCGCCGTTTGGGGAGGCATACTGAGTTGAACGTATTCATGCTGGGGACCGGTAGCGCGTTCGCGAAAGCGAATTACAATAATAACGCATTATTCACTACGGGCGGCCAGACATTGCTGGTCGATTGCGGCATTACGGCACCGAGAGCGTTGCACGATCTCGGACGTACCTTCAACGAGATCGACGCCGTACTGATTACCCATATTCACGCCGACCATATCGGCGGACTCGAGGAGTTCGCGTTCCAGATGAAGTTCATCTACGGGCGCAAGCCTAGGTTGTATATCGCGGACACGCTCGCGGACACGCTATGGGAATCGTCTCTTAAGGGCGGCCTGTATCAAGACGAGAACCCGACGCTGTCGTCTTATTTCGACGTGCATCCGATCGCCGAAGGAACGGACGTCGAGGTGTTGCCAGGGCTGCGAATCAAGCTTCTCGCCACGAAGCACATCCCGAACAAGCCGAACTATTCGCTGATCGTCAACGATCGCTTCTTCTATTCCGGCGATACCGTGTTCGATCAGGATCTTCTACTGTCGCTCGTCGAGGAGCAGCGCATCGGCCTCATATTCCACGATTGCCAGCTGCATCCCCCGGGCGTCGTTCACGCCAGCCTGTCCCAGCTGCTGACGTTGCCTCCTTCCGTCCAGCGTCTCACGCACTTGATGCATTACGGGGACGACCACCCGGAGTTCGTCGGTCGCACCGGACTCATGCAATTCGTCGAACAGCACGTGAATTACCAGATCGATCCTGTTACTTTCGAGCTGAAGCGGTTATAATGAATGAGCAACGCGCAAGAGAGGATGTTCAGCCTTGTTGACTACGTTCATCATCGCCGGCATTATCGCGGTCATCATGATCTGGCTCGTGCTGGCGGTCACGAAGAAAGCGTACTCCCGCAAGTGGGAAGACGACGAAGACACGAAATAAAAATGTTTGAGAAAAAGTGTTGACTTCTCGGAACGATCTTGGTAAGATATTAAATGTCGCTGTTAACGAATTGGTCTACTTGATCTGATAGCTCAGCTGGGAGAGCACCATCTTGACAGGGTGGGGGTCACAGGTTCGATCCCTGTTCAGATCACCATAACGCGATCTAGAGAAGCCTTTAACGAGGCTTCTTTTTTGTTGTATCTTCCGTTACACTTCTATATACAGTCGCAACCGAATCGCTAAGGAGGATCATCATGGTACAAATTCTTAGAGGCATCTCTTACTTCAACGCCTTCGTCGCGTTAATCGGAACGGTCGTTCAATTCGCGAGGGACGAATATGGATTCGCGCTCGCCTGGCTAGTAAGCGGCGCGATAGCGGCCGTATTGTTCTATGCGCTATCCTTGATTCTCGAATACGCGCAAGATACGTGGGAACGCGTGCGCGCGATAGAGAGAGAAGTATTCAAGAACGCGCCCCCCTCCTCTCCTCCGAAGCTAGGCAATTCGAAGGCGGATATCGATAAGCTGAAAGGCTTCACAATCTAACGTATCGGACTTTTGATCGATTTTATAAATTACCACTTTTCAAACCAATAGGTTTGTAATATAATTGAGCCCATGATAGTTGCAATTAGCCATAAGCGTTGCAACTCTTTTATTCCAACTTACTGTGCCAATAATGTCACAGTAAGTAATCCAAGCCACTCGAAAAGGAGCAATATTCAACATGAGCACGATTCTATTCGTCAAAGCCAACGACCGCCCCGCCGACCAAGCCGTAAGCGTACAGATGTACGATGCGTTCCTAAGCGCTTATAAAGAAACGAACCCGAACGATACGATCGTCGAGCTTGACCTGTTCGCCGAGAACATCCCGCATTACGGCAGCACCACGATGACCGCTCTATATAAGGCGAGCCAAGGCTTCCCGCTTACCGAAGATGAACAGAGCGCGGCGGACGTCGCGGCCCGTTATCTCGACCAATTCCTGGCTGCGGACAAAGTCGTGATGGCGTTCCCGCTGTGGAACTACACCGCCCCTTCCCCGCTCATCAGCTACATCTCCTACTTGGCGCAACTGGGCAAGACTTTCAAATATACGGCGGAGGGCGCTGTCGGCCTCGCCGGCGACAAGAAGGTCGCGCTGCTGTCCGCGCGCGGCGGCGTCTACTCCGTGGAGCCGATGGAAGCGAAGGAATCGGCGGTTCGTCCGATCCGGGCAACGCTGAACATGTTCGGCATCCAGCCGCAAGAGCTCGTTATCGAAGGCCACAACCAATTCAAAGACCGGACGGCTCAAATTCTCGCCGAAGGCTTGGAAGCGACGGCGAAAGCCGCTAGCGGTTTCTAAGATAAGTTGATCTCCGTTGAAGCTCCTCGCATCGTTTTTGGATGCGGGGAGCTTTTTCCGATGCCGACCGCAACCTCCGCCCTCCTCCCGCGTATCAATCTAATGTACGCCGTTCCAGATAAAGGGAGTGTAATCATGGTTACGATCGACGACGTTGGCGCCGGGTTCGGCGGCCTCATTATCGTGTTTCTGCTCATTTCCGTTGTTCTGTTCGTTCTGCATATCGCATTGTGCGTATGGGCTTACCGCGACGCGACGCGCAAAGGGAGAAGCCCGGAGTTCGCGCTGCTCGTGCTCATCGCCCTGTTCTTCTTCCCGGTGCTCGGCCTTATCGTATACTTGCTCATCCGCAACGATGCCGGCAATTCCCGATACGGACGCTGAATGGCAAAGCAAGCGGCTGCCGACGAATGTCGGCGGCCGTTTTTTGTTTGACATGCGGACAGGTGCAACATTTTCCACGACGGTGACGTCTAGGGGGTACGAAAGGCGAATCATAAGACGTAAACACGGGAGGAAATAATAATGAAACAAGCAATGAAGAAACCGCTGCTGCTGCTCGCCATGATCGCGATGTTCAGCATGCTGGCCAGCGGTGCCGTCTACGCGCAATCGGCCGCAACTAGCAAGCCGGTGCAGAAGAACTCGATTACCGTCGCCCAAGCCGTCACGATGATCGTCAAGGGATTGAAGCTGAACATCGATAACATCAACTTCTTCAAGGAACCTAAGGCGAGCGACTATTACACGAAGGTAAAAGATTCGGCGCCTTACGCGGGCGACTTCATCATCGCGCAGTTCAACGGATTGGAGCTGCCGAAGGATATTAACCCGAACGCGACCGTCAATCGTGAGCAGTTCGCGAAATGGCTGTACGGCGGCCTTAACTCGACGGGGAATTACGCATGGATCGAGCTGTATATCGAGGTGAAGGATGCGAACAAAGTATCCAAGGGGTATATGGACAGCATCCAGAAGCTGCTGATCTCGAAAATCGTTTCGATGGATAGCAACAACCGGTACTGGCCGAAAATGAACGTAACGAAGGCGCAAGCGGAGAGAATGGTGAAGAAGGCGGCCGAATTCGTGGCGCAAAACAATCCGACGCAACCGGAAAATCCGGAAATCGGCATTCTGTCGGAAGTGAAGCTGAGCTCGGAGCATTGGGCGGAAGGCGTTGACCGCTTGACGGTCAAGGCGCTCGTGCCGCATCGCGGCTACGGCCTCGATATCGCGGGCGTACGGTTCGTGAAGGGCGTTGCCGTCGTGGACTACCGCGTCGTGCAGCCTGATCCGGCAGCCTTCTACGCGCAAGTCGTCACGGAAGTGAAAGCTTACGTCTACGTTCCCACAGGTTCGAAGGCGATGCTCGGCGAACAGGTTCTCTCCGAGCCGAGAGCGGATAGCGCCGGCGGCGGAACTAGCGGCAATGACGGCGCGGCATCGTCTCCCGTTCAATAACACAGCTTGCCGTTAAGGCGTGGGCGCGAATCCTTGGGCGCTCACGCCTATTTTATGTCCGGGAGCGATGTGCCGCAGTCGGTCGACCAGACGTTCGCTAGCCGCGGGATCGTACCATTCGGACAACCCGTGCTCGGCGTACATTCGACGCATGCCAAGCGACTCGCTCCTCTTACCGCCGCTGCCGTCCCCTTGAAAATAATTGTCGACGACGATTCGAGCCGCAACATCGACGAGCAGCTCGGCGAATTCCGGCGTATGCGGCAGGAGCGGCGATACCGCCGCCTGGGTGGCAATACCGGCTTCGCGCAGCGTCCGAAGCGCGCGTAAGCGAGCCGCGATCGGCGGCGCCGACGGGGTGAACAAGCGCCTCATCTCGTCGCGGTCCGTCTCGACCGTCATGCTGACGCGCACCGAATCGCCCAAGCGCGCGAGCACGTCCGCATCGCGCATCACGAGCGGGCTGCGCGTCTGGAGCAGCACGAAGTCCGGTCTTTCCGTTGTCATCGCCTCCAGCAACGCGCGTGTCAAGCCAGCCTTCGCTTCGAGAGGCTGATAAGGGTCCGTAGCCGACGAGAAGAAGACGGTTACGGGCCCTTTGCGTTTCGCCGCGGCGATCTCTCTCGCGAGCTTGCCCGGGTCGGCTTGCTTAGGCTCCGCCCACGTTCCCCAAGGCTCTCCCCGGAACAAGCCGACCGGCAGCCGCCTCACGTAACAATAAGAACAGCCGAACGTGCACCCGACGTACGGATTAAGCGTGTGCGAATAGCCGGACAGGAAACCGGAAGTCGGCGTCAGCCACCTCGTCCCGCTCATAGCCCGCCGTCTTCCCGCTCGGGCAATCGCCAATCGATCTCCGCGATGCCATGGCTCGCCAGAAACTCGTTGCAACGGGAGAACGGACGGCTTCCGAAGAAGCCCGCGTACGCGGACAACGGGCTCGGATGGACGTCTTCGATGACGAGATGGCGGGATCGATCGATATGGCGGCCCTTCTCCTGCGCCTGTTTGCCCCAGAGCACGAACGCAATCGGCCGCTCGCGGGCGCTGAGCGCGGAGACGAGCTTGTCCGTGAACGTCTCCCAGCCCAGCTTGCGGTGCGCGTTCGCCTGCCCTTCCTCGACCGTCAACACGCTGTTGAGGAGCAGCACGCCTTGCCTCGCCCAGTGCGCGAGGCAGCCGTGCGAAGGCGGCTCGAATCCGATGATGTCCTCTTGCAGCTCCTTATAGATGTTCCGCAGCGAAGGGGGCAGCTTCACGCCAGGCATCACCGAGAAGCTGAGCCCGTGCGCTTGTCCCGCTCCGTGATAAGGGTCTTGTCCAAGAATGACGACCTTCACGTCGTTGAACGACGTCAACTCGAGCGCGCGAAAGACGCTGTCCGCGGGCGGATAGACAGTTCGCTCTGCATAAGCTTCGTCGAGCTTCTTCATTAACGCTTCATAATAGGGTTGCGTATGTTCCGCCTCCACTACCTCTTGCCACTCGCGATCGAGCGAATTCACTTGCTTCACGGCTTGCATGCGATGGCTCTCCATTCGTCTTCCAATATGGCGTGCACATACGAATCGTGCCACTTGTCCTTATAACGCATATGCTCTCTCAGATGGCCTTCGTACCTCATCCCGATCTTCCGCATGACGGACGCCGAGCCGACGTTGTCCGGCCGACACGTCGCGTAGACGCGGTGCAGCCCGTGCTTCTCGAATCCATACCGGAGCATCGCGGCCGCCGCCTCCGACGCGTAGCCCTGCCGCCAATACGACGGATTGAAGCAGTAACCGATCTCGCCGGTAAGCGGCTCGGTCACTCGCAACCCGCAGCCGCCAATCAGCCTGCCGCTCTCCTTCAAGACGACCGCCAGTTCGTAATCAACGCGCGGTTCTTGTTGCTGCATCTGAATCGTAAGTCCGATGAACGCCCGCGTCTCATCTTCCGTATTCGGGCCCCAGATCATATAGGTCGCGACAACCTCGTTCGACGCGTACGCATGCACATCCGCCATATCCTCGAGAACGAAATCTCTCAAGATTAACCGATCGGTCTCAAGTACCATAAGCGCGTCCCCCTGCCCGTTCTATTCTGACTAGCTTACCAGATGAACAGATGCGTGACAATCGCATTTTCGGGCAGGGAAACGGGAACATTCTCGGGATATCCGAGTTCCAATACCTGTCGAATGCCGGGGGAAAAATAGTGCGCTATCAACTTACAATAATACCCATACGATTATATATTGAAGAGGCAACTTGCAGGAAGGCGGACAGATCTCCTTGAAAGGAGGAGTCTGTGATGGAAGTGTTTCAAGCTCTTTCAGTCATCTTCGCTTTTGGTTTATTCCTCATTTCTTTGCTTACGTATATCGAAAAGAGGAAGTAACCGGTAAGCCGATCGGTTCATGTCGCGGTGAACCATACTGACAAAGAGCCGCCGAATCAAGTTGCTGGGTTAGATCGCCTTATGATCTAATCCATTTTTTCTGCGCCGGGGCGCACGGACTCCGTTCGTTCCGCGGCGCGAGCGTATTGCTCCCAATGCGGGTACGTCTTCCAAGTGAACTGTTTGTCGTACGTCGTGGTATCCGTCTTCACCATCTTCGTAAGCGCTGCCAATACAATGCCGAGTATGCCGAACAAGCCGATCAGCCACACCGTTAGAATGGTCATATTTTCCATATAAGAGCCCCTCCGTTCATGCGTACCTATTACATAAGTACGTCGGACAAGAGCCCTCTATGTGCATGAAAAAAAAGCCCCGCAAGCGGAGCTTCCTCTTACTTGCTATCCGGAATTCCGAGCAGCCGCGATACCGTAACGAACTGCATCCCCTCTTCCTTCAACTGCGGAATGAGCTCGTCGAGCGCTTGAATCCCGCCGGACAAGTCCTGCGTCCAGTCGCCCCCGCTATGGAAGAGCACGATGGAACCGGGATGCAGTCGGCTCCTTACGTTGTTCTTGACCGATTCCGAATCGGCTTGCGTCCAGTCCAACGAGTCGACCGTCCAGCCGATGACGCTGTAATGCAGCTCGCCGAGCGTCTTCACGAGCTCGTCGTTCAATCCGCCGTACGGAGACCGGAACAGCTTCGGCGAGTAACCGACTACCGCTTGGATCTGCTTGTCCGTTTCCTTGACCTCCCACTTCATTCGGTCGATGTTCTCCTTGAACAGCTTCGGATGCCAATAGGTGTGGTTCGCGAGCAGATGGCCTTCCTCGTGTATACGCTTCGCGATGTCGGGGTGACCGGCTACCCGGGATCCCATGACGAAGAACGTCGCCTTGACGCCGTGTTTCTTGAGAATATCCAGCACCTGCGGCGTGAACCTCGCGTCCGGCCCATCGTCGAACGTGAACGCGATCCGGTTATCCTTCGGCGGTCCGTCCAGTGCGAGAACGTTGGGGTACTTCTTCTGCAGGACGTAGTTATCTTCCGGCTTCAGGCTGCGCCCGGCGGATTCGGGACCTCCGGCCAACTGCTCGCCCGCTGCGGTTGCCGCGGCGGGATCGCCTGCGGTCAACGCTCTGAGCGGCGCGGTCGACGGTTCCGAGGACCTCGCCTCTGGCGCCGATCGTCCTCCGCAGCCGGAGACCAGCATCATGCATACGAACGATAGGAGCAATAGTCGGAGCTTGTACATGAGAATACCCTCCTTGGTGCGGCGTACCGCAATCAAGGTTAATTTCTCCAATAATCTCCTGGAATATCAATCAGTTCAGGCGAAGCTCCATCGGGTCGTTGCACGTCGAGTAGCCGTTGCGCTCGTAGAACGTTCTGCTCTCCTCGCTTGGCCACACGATAATGAATTCGTACTTGTTCTCGATCGCCCATCCGCGTACGGTTTGGAGCACTTGGGTGCCGATCCCTCTGGACCGGTATGCCGGATCCGTATACACATTCGTCAGATAAGCGAACGGGTACGTAATCCGCCCCGGGCGCGGCACCTTGTCGATCAACTGTATGTATATATGCGATACGATGACCCCGTCCGCCTCCGCGACCCAAATGTGCCAACGTTCCCCGCGAATGGCTTGCTCCAGGAACGCTCGACACTCCGTTGCGAAGAGCTCGTAATCTTCCCGCACCTCCGGCTGATGCTCGAGGGTGAACTCCCAGCGCATGAGCGTAAGCGCCTCGATATCGTGTTCCGCAGCTTGTCGGATGTTCATATGCCGCCTCCTTGGATGAGCGGTACCGCGTGCTCGAGTATCGACAGATCCCGTAGCAGCATGAATCTGTCGGAGTAATCCGTGCAATGGTCTAACGAGAATTTCATGTTCATCCACCTCATCCGCATGCCAAGCTCCAGTTCGTTATCCGATAAAGAGAGATTGTCTCGTCCGGACGTCGCCTTCGCGATATAGCAGTAAGAACGTTGCATGAAGCGATTGCTCACTTTGTGCTCGTCGATATACCCTTGGATGTCGTGGTCCATGATGCTTACTCAGGAGTTGCATGAGCTGCCTCCTAACCGTTCCATACTAAAGCTCCCCCCAGCTCGATCTTGTTGGTAGTGCAGCCAAAAGGAAACCTTGAAAGGCTGAGCCAATCAAGGTTCTTTTTTCACGATAAGAATTATAGAAAACTATGAATTAGTATATACTACCGACCCTAAGGGTATATCTTTGGGATTTATTGATTTTCCAAGACATATGCCTACCATCTTTTTATCAGTGGGTGAATTAGATACTTGAACTGAAACAACTTTTAAATCTAATTCATTGTATTCAGGTGTCCGAACAACAACATTGTCCCCAATCCTGTCTAATGAGTCGAGAGTAGGATTAAGTCCAACTATAATCGTCCCATATTCTTTGGATTCAAACACATCCTCAACTTCCATAATTTTTTGCAATGGAATGGCTCCCTTATTATCTACTTTGAATAAATAATTCATCCCTAACGTCTCGAATACGAAGCCCACCGTTCTTCAATCTAGTAATTGCATCCCTTAGTAATGTCATTCTTTCAGTTGAAGTTAAGTCGGGAGCATACCTAGCCGCCCTAATACTAGCCTGAGCTTCATCTAAAGCAAAGTTTCTTGCTAATGTTGCAGGATCAACATCATAAAGAATATATGCTTTTCCATTTATATACGCCTCATAGTGTCCAACAATTTCATGGGCGATAGTCGCCTTACCTGAAACACGACTATTTGCACTTAAAGTTCCGATTCCGGGGGATTTAGCAGGTAGTACATCTGTATTTATATAAAGCCTATCATACATCATCCCCGTATTCCAACCGTCCCTGAATACAATATTATCTTCAGAGAATCCTAAACTTTTCGCATAATTAACCATTTCACTTCTTTGTGCATTGGTTAATTCCATTTCATTTCTTAATCCACCTGAAGAGATTTGACGATAATTCTCCGAACCCGCACCGACTGTTTTTAGTTTTGGGTGCAAGTACTCTTCTGGCGTTATTCTAGGCAGTGTATCCCCTACCGGTTTCGTAGGAAGCTTAGGAGAATCCGGCTGAGCATGCGCTTTCACCGGTGCGTCCCCGCGTATGATTCTTACTCCCCCGGCCTCCTGAACGATCCTAGTCCCTTTGGCCAGCTTCGCGACCTTGTCGACACCCTTGGCGCCGACGGCCGCTAGCGCGACTTCGCCGATCATCCGGCCGAACCATCTGCCGCGGCTGTCCGCGTCTCCGTTCACGACTTCGTTCGTCCAGGAATCGGACACCGCCTTCCATATCCCTTGCGCCGTCTGCACCGGATGCTGCACGACATAGACGAGCCCTTGCACGGTCTCGATTGGATGGGTCACCATCGTCCATAGCCCTTCGACGGTACCGATCACCGCTTCCGTGGTGCCTTCCATAAACCCGGTCACGCCGTCCGCCGCCGCATGTAAGCCGTCGCCGATCTTGTCCCAGATCGACTTTCCTCTATATGAAATCCCTTTGATGTCTTTCGCATAATTCAATAGTCTTCTCATCGTGACGATAGATTGCTCGCGCGTATAAGGCTTATCGGGTTCCATGCCGGCATTGCTTCCCGTGAAAATCTTGGCATGATAAGTCAGATTGGCGGAACTCTTCGCCCACGAAGGTATGGCGGCATAATCCGTGTATGGGGCTTTGTCCGTAGTTAAGCCGTTAACCTTTAAAGTCGTGAGTATGTTCGCCATCATGACGACGGCTTCTTTGCGTACGATAGGCCGATCCGGCTCGAACAACGAATCCGACACGCCGTTCACGATGCCGAAGTTGTATGCTTTGTATACATGATCTTCGAACGTATCCGTGAACCGCTGTTCGGTCAGTACGATCGGCAGCTTCTCATCTGCGGCTTTCCCGACGATCGCCGAGAGCACGAACCAGGACGTGCCGGAAATGCTTACCGTACCGTTTCCTCCGTTGTCGTACTGAAGCGTATACGTATCCCCTACGGCCTTAATGTCCGCAGCCAATACGATTACTCCCGTGTTCGTCCTAAGGGCGTCGATATTGGCTTTCGTGGCGGGCTGTCCCGATCGAACGGCCACGGTCGAAGACGGCAATACGTACGAATAATGCCATCTTTGCACTTGCATAATCGCATCGTAACCCGTCTCTTAGCGAATCTCGCGCACGAAAGCCGCTTCCTTCTCCTCGGCTCCCTCTAAGCCGCCTCCAGGCAACTTGAACAGGCCGAGCGCGGACATCTCCATCATCGCGACTTGGTTATCTTCATTGAGCAGAATGCCTCTGGCGGCATAACGGGATACCTTGCGTATATATTCGGGCGGACCGCCTTGGACGTCGTGGTCCGTGATGCTTCTGAGTAGTTGCAAGATATTGCCTCCTCTATATCCCTATTATAACTCTTTTCATAACTCCATCTTGTTGATAATGTAACTAAAAGAAAACCTTGAAGGCATAAGCCAATCAAGGTTAGTTAGATTCATTATAAAACCTATATCCCTCTAGCAGATAGGCTAATACAATCTCTATCTTCACAAGCTATCCTATATGTAGTCAAACTCCCTTGAAAGTTTAGTTGTTTTCCACATCGTGGGCATACAATTTTTGTACTTCCGTTTTCAATATAATCTTCGACAGCCCTGTATAATAAATTGCGTTCATTCTCATTTGTTACTTGCTTATTTGTACCCATACTATATCCTCCAAATAAAATAATCTGTTTTGAAATAATAAACGTTATCATATTCGAAAATATCTACGAAATACAAAATATTTACAGGGTAAACCCATGCGCCATCTCTTTCATATACTATTTTAGGACCTCTCACTTAGGTAGTCAGAACTTAATGATCCTGTAATCAATACCTGCGATATTAAGCTTGTCACCTATATCAATGAATCTACTTTCTAAGATGAACTACGATATACAATACCGCCTTTTTCTAAGAAATCTATTCGATCAGGGAATCCAACACATATACCTATATTCTTTTTATTTACGATTGAAGTAGATATTTGAGAAGATACAACATCGAAAATATGTTTGTTATTATCAGAATCAATCACTAGGATCGACGTTCCGATTAACGCTTTAATTTCCCTATGACTCATATGATCAAATTCTGGATTTACTCCACCTATTACGATGCCGATGTTCTCGACTTTGAAATAACCAGTAATCGTGAATAACTTCAAACATATCACTCCTGATATCTTGAACTATATACATGAGAAAAGATCGAAGACACAGAAATTAGACTCACACGATCTTATATACCTCATCTCCTGCTTTTACTTTGATAAAGTCATCTGAATCATAGATAATCATACCGATACTAATGCTGCCAGAAATCGAAGTTGAAATATCTACTTTCTTGACTTTGAACTTAAGTTCTTCTGAAAATGTTTTCACCATTATCTCTTTATCAGCTACGTCAAGTCTGTTCATTGTATTGAGCGAAATCTTGGGATTGGCTCCAATGATTATAGAACCCAAATTATTATTTAAAGTTAAGCCGACCTGCATTATCTGTTCATAATTCATTAATACCCTACCTTTCATAGAAGTTGTCTTGGGGATATAGCAATAAGAGCACTGCAGAACTTTTGTCCGTCAGTGTAACCCATGGGCTTCACGATAACCGCGTGGTAACCCGTCTCTTCAATAATTTGTATCTCGGTCTATAATGTCTAGATGATCATCACTGATATCTTGTTTTGCGATTTTTAGCCCACGCCAATAGCTCAGAGGATATGCAGATAATTCAACAAGCAATTCGCCTTGAATAAGTCTAAACCTACCGCCTCTTTCCAGAAACTTTAACATTGGTTCGTACAAGTCCATATATTCTATTACCTCTACTACTCCCTCATCTGCTAATGCTGATACTTCTAAATAACTGTAGCATATTGCTTTAATGTACACATTTTGAATATTTTTTAGTGCAGGACAAGCCTTAATAATATCTATAGCTGTAACTTTTCCAAGTACACTAGCAACACGAACAATAGGATAATTTTCAACAGAAACAGATAATTTATCTAGAAAGTTGTTAATTATTCTAAAATACTCACTTATCAAAATATGATGAGATTCGGACTTACTCCCCGCATCTTCAAACTTTATTATTGAAATGCGATCTACAGCATGATTCAAAAATGCGCCCAAACTTGCCACCTCGCTTATTGAAATAGATTTTTAAAGTACTATTCCTCGTATCCGGGAAATGTTCAAGAGTTTTCCACTTCGAATCAATTACATCCATTATATGATAATTTCCAACAGTATCCAAGACAACATCCGCGAAACGTCGGTATTCGACTTCGAATCGTTACTAATACTCAATTAATGCTCCTCACAAACCTCGAAATGAGAGTTTTTGACCTTTAAATGATATGGATATTATAGGTGTTATCGCTTGAATGGTGGGTTCGTTCGACCCTAGGTAGCCCCCACCAAAGAGAAAACCTTGAGAGGCAAAATGCCAATCAAGGTTCAACTTTTAAAGGTTCAAATGTCAGATTATCAGGAAAATACCATCCTTCTCATCTAGACATCCCCGCCCAGATTGTTTTTGCACCGTAGGCAAAACGGCATGTAAACAGAATTTGCGGAGAACACAGATAAGTCGGACATCTTTGAAAGGCATTAGCCATTTAAGGTAAGTTTGTTTTATAAATATAGATACGGCCTTTCCTCAATAAGTTTTGTTAATATAATACACTTCTCTGTTGCAATATGACCTGCAATTTCGTCAAATTTTTTCACTGATTTCTCTGTATCTAGCCAAAATAATGCTGCCAAGGCGAAGTGGGCATTATTGTATTGCCCTAGAACCTTAGGCTTATCTTCAATTCCTTTAGCTAGATGAACCAATTTATCCAAAGTGATCTCATCATGTATTTTCAACTTTACAACTTGAAAAATCGCATTAGCTATAATTAATATATTAGAATCATCCAAACATTCAATTAGTTCTTTTTTTGATATTTCGTTCTTTTTTATCTTATTAATTGTCTGTTGTATATCGTCCATGCACTTACCTCCCCAGAATTTCAACGTCCAGCATACTCTTTACTCATTACAATTTTTCCCATAAAATCTCATTCGGTCCGAATCTAAAAAAGTAATTCTTGTTACAAAGCAAGTTGTACATTTAACTCTCTGAGTAACCCTCTACGATTCCAATTTCCATATCCCACTCGCTAAAAAAGAGCTTTTCATTTTTAATCTTTAGATCTTCTGCAGAATATGCTCGTAAGTATAATGAGGCGTTATCATAATGAAGAATACCTAGGAAATTCGAAGCAATGACAGGGTAAACCCCCGTACCCGCTCTCTCAAATACCATTTTGAAAAAATCAGTTAATCTTGCACTAACCATGCCAGAATAGCTTTTTTTCAAAGTAAGATTATTCGTTAATAAAAAAGGCGTAGCAACCGTTTGATTTGATTCTAGTACCCACTTAAACCCTTTTCGTGAAATATGAATGGTACTAATTTCGCCTTTCGAAATCACTGACTCATCAAATGATATCATTATAATTTGTCCAGAATAACTCCTAGAATTTTTATCGCCAAAACCAAAATCTCCATCAAAAGCTATTCCATCCAATAAAAAATTTGCACCCTCAAATGGTTCGGCTTTTGTTACCCATATATAAATATGTTTTTTAGTATCCATATTTAAGCTGATGCCTCCTACATAGTGTCACTAATTCCGCCAAAACTCAGCATCAACGAATTATTAACGATTCAGATGCAATCAACAACCTTTTAACCGTCTAAATGCCTCTAAATGTAACATATAAACAATCAGTTGTTTCACATTTAATTATATATCCGGAGCCGTGATCATCAAGAATGAGCTTTGTTCCACAACGCAAACAACGCCTGTCTGTGGCCCCATATTCTAGATAATCCTCCGCTGCTCTATCTACATTATCCATCTCCGCTTTTCCATCATCAAGAACTTCATCTATTTTATTAGCATCCATGTGATATCTCCCTCCGAGCTTACTATGTATCGACTCTCTTCGTCCAGGAAACGGGCATAATGAAACGTTATACGTCCCACCGACTTAAGGACCCGCCAGAGTCCGGACACGATGCAATTAGCCGGTGTCGGACCGAGGGGTGAATACCCGATGCGTGATATTATATTTCTTCCATTATAGTAGCGCCGAACGAAGACCTCTAAAGATATCCTGCTTTACAAAAAGTCTCTATTATTCTTTTTTGTCTTGTCCAAAAGGAATAACTTTACCCATTAAGCTTTTAATAGTTCTTCCTCTGATAAAAAATCTTCCATCTTGATGTCTGCATGATCTTTATATGCACTACAAATACATTTTCGATTTTTAATCTTACCAACTACAAAGGATTCGCTATTCTGCCACAGTTCAAAAGATTCAAACTCATCTTTAGTAATTTGATAATACTCCGGAACATCTGCAAAGCCCGTAAGCACCTCATAAGCATAATATTCAGAAAACATTCCGACACTTTGATATTGCCCTAGTTTAATTCGTTTATAGTCTCGATAGTTCATTTATTATCCCCCTTTATTAAGTAATCTTTATGTCCTTGTATGAATTGCACAGAGCGTTCATGTATTCACGACGTCTTACAACCTTAAGCCCGAAGGGCGGCCGCGATGCGGTAGGTAATGGGATGTGTCCGGCTGACACCTCTACCTCGTATACTGAAATGCATCTTTTGATTTCTAATATTTCCCCTGGAGCTTGGCCCAGCCTTAGTACTTAGAGTTCTGAAAATAAAAAAGCCCCAAATGGAATTGTAATCCATACGAGGACCAATTACTCGCGATGATACTATGGATATTGAATGGTAACGTGCTCGCGAAGATTACAAATAGTTAAATGATGATAGCTCTTGGAAAGTCAATCGAGACTTATCAAGCATTTACCCACTAATTCTTCTGCATTGTATCCGTTTGGTTTAAGATTTAAGGAGATAGTATTTTTATTCATTTGAGGATTTTTATATCCCATATGCACCACATTATTTATCACAAATTCCCTTGTAATATCATTTGAGTCTACTAGTAAATCGCCTGTAAGTACGCCTGAATATTTTCCAGTTATTACTACAACATTGGCACTCCCTACATACATCGAAAACTCAACATTTATAGAAAACATATGTTTCACCACCTTTTATTTCTCCAATATTTGTCTATATTCTCTAAGTTGCTGAATTGTATCTCTAGTCTCAGAATTCGGGATACCATACGCTTTTCTGAAATTAATCAACTTTTCCTTAGCCTCAATCTCCATTTCGATAATATTAGTGCCGTTCGCTCTCCCAGTTCTATACTGAGTTGCGTGTATAAATTCTTCAAATACCGCAGAAGTTGAAGGATTCGATCTAAATGCTATTGTTGTTGCATCTAAAGTTGATGCTTCAACACCATGATAATTCAATAGCGGAAGTGCTTCTTCTTCCTTTACTATGAGACCACCTTGCTTTTCAAAAGCATTTTTCATCGCATTGAACTTATTTGCGTCCATTGGGATGTGCCCCGAACCGCTATCTATTCGATTTAGAGCATTTCCCGCACCCTCAGCATCATTTTTCAGTATTGGAGGCAAATATTCTAATGGCGATAATCTAGGCAGTGAATCCCCTTCCTGCTTCAGCCGCATAGGAGGATCCAGCTGAGCATGCACTTTATCCGGTGCGTCCACGCGTACAATCCTTAAGCCCCCGGCCTCCTGAACGATACTCGTTCCTTTGGCCAGCTTCGCGACCTTGTCGACGCCCTTGGTCCCGACGACCGATAGCGCGACTTCGCCGATCATCCGTCCGAACCATCTGCCGCGGCTGTCCGCGTCTCCGTTCACGACTTCGTTCGTCCAAGAATCGGACACCGCTTTCCATATCCCTTGCACCGTCTGCAGCGGATGCTTCACAACATAGACGAGCCTTTGCACCGTTTCGATCGGATGGGTTACCATCGTCCATAACCCTTCGACGGTACCGATCACCGCTTCCGCGGTGCCTTCCATAAACCCGGTCACGTCGTCCGCCGCCGCCTGTAAGCCGTCGCCGATTTTATCCCAGAACGACTTTTTCTTCTTCTCCGCTGTTCGGTCAGTACGATCGGAAGCTTCTCATCTGCGGTTTTCCCGACGATCGCCGAGAGTGCGAGCCCCACGATCTACGTAAACTCGGCCCGGGTAATATTGGACTTGTATCCTTGCTGAAGCTCCTCCGGCACTAACCCATGCTTGATCATGTAGGCCACGTCGTTCTTCGCCCAACCGGAAAGAACTTCTCGGGACGGCTCTGCGGCATGGACGCCGGCTAAGGAGAAAAGAACGAAAGAGAAAATCACGATAATTATCAAAAAGCTGATGTTCCATACATCAGCTGCGACCTCCTCTTTGATTGAAAAACGTACCCCTAGCCGTCATGCTAATATAATCTATATCTTCATATGAATTTCTATATGAAGTCAGATTTCCTTGAAACATAATTTGTTTACCGCAGAGAGGATAAATAATATTAGAAATCGTTACTATGATTCGAAAGTAGTGACTGCAGGAAACTGTCCCCCCTCATTGTATAAACACCTAGCTAATTTTTGTGCTGCTCTATCGAAGTAAAATTTCGATTCATTATTAGCATCCAGAACTGGCTCGATTTCTTGAATTGTCTCTTTCTCTTTATTTAATTCAATTTTCCCCATTAAATCTTCATTCGGTCCGAATCTGTAAACAACCTTTTCGTCATCTTCAAATTCTTTAAGTAAAAGTACAAAAGACGCCATTTATACTCCTCCTATGGCCTCCAAATTCTACCTGTTTTTCAGTTGGATCATGTGCCGTTCTATAATACGTTTTAATATTCCTTCAAACTTGGATTCAAATATTAACGCATCTCGCCACTCAATTTGGATGATTTACCCATTCGGATAAATCTTCGCTCAGGCATGAAAAATTGAATATGCTTGGCTTCGTTATCCAACCCACCACTGGTCATAACTAACTCATGCCTTCTGCAATTCTTTCTACAATCTCTTTATCCCAATCATCAAGATTAGCCATTAATTCTCCATACTTGCTTATCGATTCGGGAGTACCAATAACCATAAGTGCCGCTATACTGTAGTGCCCTATAGTGTCAATCCCAAAGAGTTTATTTACGTTCGGGTCCCTGAATTTACTGATGTAAGAAAGTTTAGAAATAATCTCTTCGTTACAGAGTTTTCTGCTGACAATCTGACTCATAGCACTGACTAAGACCTGATTATGATGAATATTTAGACACTGGATAAGTTCAAGATCGTTTAATTTTCCTTCTCTTATTTCCTTCGATAAACTTAAAGGCTTCATTTCTTATCACCTCTCCATTATTCATTTACAGGCCCAAAGGTATTTATCAGATACTGCCGTTCTGCTCTATAGTTATTCCACAGTTGCTCAACAAGAGCCTTGTTACCTATTCGATCAGCCTCTTTAATTTCAACCATGTACGCTCTGAGCTCCATAATAATTCTATTTTTGAACTCATAAGTAACATCCAATTTGGGATAGCCTCTTGCCTTATCATCTAGGAAATGTTGATATTCATGTCTTAGCGCACTTATTGAAGCATCTTCATATATGTTCAATTGCCCTGGATTACTTCCTCTAGGTGCATATGCCATAATATCACGATCCAGGATTCTTACTTCAACTCCTGCTTCTTGAGCTCGCTTAATAATACTATTCCATTCTTCGGGATGAGAGAGACGACCTGGACCATAAATTTCCCTAAACGGATCAGCATCATTCTTTCCTAACAGGTTGTCAGGTAATCTATCTTTTACAGGCCCATCACCATCTATTTTCAGTTTTGGAGGCAAATACACTTCTGTCGATATTCTAGGCAGTGTATCCCCTTTCTGCTTCGGAGACATATTAGGAGGTTCCGACTGTCCCAGCACTCTCTCCTGCGCGTCCACGCGTACAATCTTTACACCCCCGGCCTCCTGAACGATTTTGGTTCCTTTCGCCAGCTTCGCGACCTTATCGACGCCCTTGGTCCCGACGACCGATAGCGCGACTTCGCCGATCATCCGGCCGAACCATCTGCCGCGGCTATCCGCGTCTCCGTTCACGACTTCGTTCGTCCAAGAATCGGACAACGCTTTCCATATCCCTTGCGCCGTCTGCAGCGGATGCTTCACGACATAGACGAGTCCCTGCACCGTCTCGATCGGGTGGGTTACCATCGTCCATAGTCCTTCGACGGTACCGATCACCGCTTCAGCGGTGCCTTCCATGAACCCGGTTACGCCATGCGCCGCTGCCTGCAAGCCGTCGCCGATTTTGTCCCAGATCGACTTTTTCTTCTTTTTCTCGAAGGGATGTTCCTTGGCTTTGTCGTCCGCTTGTATGTAAGATTGCAATCCATGTTCGATAAAATCATACAACGCTTCGAGCTGATTTTCTACCCTCATCAGTCTCGAACCCGCTCGGCTCAACCGCGAGTCTATGCTTCTTCTCGCTGCGATACGGCCGTCGATTCGCGTTCGCGACGACGACAGTTGATGTGCCTCGTCCTTAATCTTACGATACGCGCTCTTGAAGCTCCGGTATTCGGTCTGTACGCCGTTCACGTCGATTCTAATCTGCGACATGCCGGATAACCTCCTCTTCTCCCCTTACCAACTCACTTGGATCAAATAATCTTCGCCGCGCGTTTGAATCCGATATTCGCCGCTCGTCACCGATTGCGAACCTTCGACCGGAAGATCAATATTCGGGAAGTTGCTTGCAATGGAATTCCACATGGATAAGAAATCCGCTTCCCGCTTAGGGGATCCAAGCTTGACGTAATTTTTCCCTACCCTTACATCGTCGATCTTCTCGAACGCGATATGCACCTTGCCTCTATACGAGATCCCTTTGATGTCTTTCGCATAATTCAATAGTCTCCTCATCGTGACGATAGATTGCTCGCGCGTATAGGGCTTATCGGGTTCCATGCCGGCATTGCTTCCCGTGAAAATCTTGGCATGATAAGTCAGATTGGCGGAACTCTTCGCCCACGAAGGTATGGCGGCATAATCCGTGTATGGGGCTTTGTCCGTTGCTAAGCCGTTAACCTTTAAAGTCGTGAGTATGTTCGCCATCATGACGACGGCTTCTTTGCGTACGATGGGGCGATCCGGCTCGAACAACGAATCCGACACGCCGTTCACGATGCCGAAGTTGTATGCCTTGTATACATGCTCTTCGAACGTATCCGTGAACCGCTGTTCGGTCAGTACGATCGGAAGCTTCTCGTCTGCGGCTTTCCCGACGATCGCCGAGAGTACGAGCCCCGCGATCTTCGTAAATTCGGCCCGGGTAATATTGGACTTGTATCCTTGCTGAAGGTCCTCCGGCACTAACCCTTGCTTAATCATGTAGGCCACGTCGTTCTTCGCCCAACCGGAAGGACCTTCTCGGGACGGCTCTGCGGCTTGGACGCTAGTTCCTAAGCTTAAGTGAGCTACTAAGAGAACGCTAACGATCGATATTCGTGACAATCCAACCAACATCTGCATCCTCCCCTTCGGTTGAAAAACACAGAGGGAAGCGCAATCGGCTTCCCTCGATGTTATCCTTGCTGCTAATGAGTCCCGGAAATATCCAGATCGTCCGCGGAAGACTTCGATGCCGAATAGACGGCAACGACCGGATGCGGAATACCGGCCAACGACCAGGACGTGCCGGCAATGCTTACCGTACCGTTTCCTCCGTTGTCGTACTGAAGCGTATACGTATCCCCTACGGCCTTAATGTCCGCAGCCAATACGATTACTCCCGTGTTCGTCCGAAGCGCGTCGATATTGGCTTTCGTGGCGGGCTGTCCCGATCGAACGGCCACGGTCGAAGACGGCATTACGTACGAATAATGCCATCTTTGCGCTTGCATCGCGTATTCGAGCATGGACAGTTTATTGCCCGGATTTCTGTCCGTGCCGTAAGTCTCGTCCCTGCCGATGTACGTCCGATTCCTTCCCGTCAGTTGCAACAGTTGAGATGTGCCATACGGATAGCTGCCGAACGGTTCGGCCGCCTTGCCTGTCGCGCTATCCCCTCCGGATTCCGCGAACAACGCGGCAATTCTGGAAGTCTGTCCGCTCTCATCGGAAGTCACGTTGCGGCGTCTGGCCTGTTCGCCCCAGTTCAGACTTACGGAATTCGCGTACACGGATGCCGGATTCCAACCTGGGAAAACCCCGCCGTTCTTGTTAATGAGCTTATAACCCCCGTCGGACTTCATGTACAGGTCCACTGGGGTAATCGAGCCGTTCTTCAGATTAAGATGGTAGTAGTAGGGAATGACTTGCAGGTTTCCGTAGTAGTTGCCCATCGTCTGAATGTCGGTAAGCACTTCATAACCTAAACGCAGTGGTTGATTCTGAAGAGCCGGGATATTATTCTTCGACGGTACGAGCGGGAACCGAATCGGATCTTGCTCCAAGTGTCCCAGCATTCCCCATGTATTCAAGTAGTTCGTTCCTGCGGTAACGGCGTCGCCGCGAATCGTGAAGAAGTCTCCCATGATCTTGTTCTGTACGTTCGGGTTCACCCGTCTAACGACGTTCGGCACAAGCCACTCGGTCGGCGTGAGAGGCTGCTTGAACAAGTTGGAGAACCTGAAGTCGCCCGTGTCCTCGATGATCATGTTCCCGATACGCCCTACGACGTCGACCTGATACTTCTTCAACGTACTATGATTGGCCGCATAATTGCCGTAGCGAACCCTATTGGTCGGCATATCGCTATCTTCGGATACCGCGTTGATCGCAATGCTCTTCCACTCTACCATCGCGCTTACTTTTTCCCTGTTCGCAAGCGGTACATAGAAGTCGAACGCCGTCTGCGCAACGTTGAGAGGTATCCACTCGTTAGCCAAGTATAAGACATTGTTGTAGATGACATTGAAGTCGAACTTTACGTACTTCTCTTTGGTCCACTCCGTGGTGTCCATGTTATCGATGAAACCCTTGCCTCTAAGGCTCGTCGTCTGCGCCCATCCCCATTGTCCGTTGCCGTAGAAGTCGCCGGTATTCGGGTAGTAGAGTTGGAAGCCATGATCTAGCAGTACGAAGTTGCCCGGAGAGTATCCTCCCGCCGGCGTGGCGGGATTCGTCTGCTTGGGAATCAGAATATACGCCTCGGACGGAGGCGACGTATCGGAACCGCCGGCTAGCGTCGTGATGATGCGAGTCGGACTCCCTACCGCAGCTTGCGGAGGAACCGTTATACGGATCGCGCCGTCTCCGTCCTGGCCGGTCTGCGTTCCGCCGGCAGGCGCCGGCATAGATTGATTCCCCGGGATCGTCTGTGCGCCCGATAAGGTCCCGGATACATACGATGTCCCGCCATAAGACGCTCCCGGATCATCGCCGTGGATAACCATTCCTCCATAGTATCCGCCTCCGCCTCCGCCCTCGTCGTTCGGATACGAACTGGAGTGTCTCCCTGTATCGCCGTTCTGGCCTTGGAAGAGCGTGCTCGTCGACTGATCCGTACCGCCCCAGCTCGGGTAGCTGGCGCTCCTCGCCCCGCTGCCTCCCCCGGCTACCAGCATTCTGCTCGAGGTCCCGCCCGTAGAGTCTCTGACGTCGGACGCGCCTCCGCCTCCCGGCCCAGCCGTTCCTACTCCGGAGCCTCCGCCATTGAATCCTCCATTGGAATTGTAACAATCGCAGCCGTCGATTCCGCCGGTACGATCCCCGCCTTTGCCTCCGACGTACAGCTTCAGCGTATCGCCGGCATTAAGCGAGATAGAGCCCTTGGCGTAACCTCCTCGATTCGGCACCGTCGAGTCTCCGCCGATACCGCCCCGCGCCCCCCAAGCTTCAATGGTATAGGTACCGTTAGTCGTCGCCGTGAAGGTCTGCTCGCTTCCGGTATAATCGAACGAGAGAGACGCCCCGGTCGATGAAGGGATATAGTCGGGATTCGGAACCTCTTGCGTGACGGATACAGGCGCAACCGCTACGAATTCCTGCACGCTCATATTTTTCAATGAGAGATTATCGACGAATAAATAGTCGTAAGCGTTAGAAGTCGAGACATTATTGCCCTTCTTGAGATGAATTCGCACGTACGACGTATTCGCCGGCGTCGTGAAGGTGATCGTCTTATGCTGAATTCCGGCGTTGTTACTCGGATCCCCGGATCCAACCGAACCTAAGTGCGAAGACCATCCGGCGGAATAGAAGTCGAGCAAGAAGTAACCGACGCATCGGTGACAGCTGATATCTCCTTCGAATCGGTATTGCGTGTTCGGCTTAACGGGAATGTCTTGCCAATACCCGCCCGTCGTGCCGCTAGAGGCAGCCGAACGCACTTCGAACGTCTTGGCTCCGGGTCCGATTACCCACGTATCGCCCGATCGGTGAGTAAACGTTAGGTTAGACGCGCTTCCCGAAGATACCCACGTATTCCACCCGGCCACCGTACCGTCGGCGTTGACAATCTCCGCATCCGGATTCGGGATGATGTTCTGCCGGTAATCGGGATCAAGTACGCGCTCGTACTCCGCGATTCCTTCCTGCTTGTTGCCGCCGAGCGCTCTAGAAGCCGGTGTCCGCTGATCCAAGGCGCTCGGCAGCGATATCACCAAGGCGTCCTCTACCGAGACCGGATTATGGATGACGACGTCGTTGACTTTCTGATGGATGCTCGAGTATGCCGACGCGAATTCCTGACCTTGCAGCCCATACTTGCTATTGGATCCGGTATTGTACGTAACAGGCCGACTCAACGGATTGTAAGGACTGAACATCAGCCGATAGAAGACCGAAGATGAACCCGTCACGTACTCCCCGTTCGGCAGTGCGTTGGGAACATCCAATCCCGTCGTCATTACTCTCATGAACGGAGCCGGACGAGCGGGTCGGTTCAGTCCGGCCGGCATCGAATCGAAGATCGTCGATACGGTTCCCGTTGATCCGCCCGAATACTTGTAGGTCGGAGAGCCGAAGTTGCCGTTGTACGATCCGACGCGAATCGTATCCTTAGGATCCCACTTCGCCGCAGACTGCGGATTGTTCGTCCACATCGTATCGAAGTCCGTCGTGGGCACGTCCAACTGCTCCGTCACCTTCGCCGTATTCGATGCTTTCTGGAAGTACATGACGGACTGATCGCCTTGAGACGTCTGTAAGATTAGAAAATCGGATATCGCCGTCACGTTCGTCGTCATCGCTCTGCGTTCGTCGAATTTCTGCTGCTCGTTGACCGGACCGATCTTCGAGTTCGATAACGAGTTGTCCGAATTGCCTTCGTTCCAATAGACATGATCGTGCTGATTCGTCTCCAGGGAATAGCGGAGCCGGCCAGCGGCGCTCGTGTTGGATTGAGCGAAGTTATAGAACACATTCGGATCGCCTTGCGTGACCGTTGCGGTTACTTCGTTCGTCCCCACGAGCGTCGCCATGCCGTTAACTTTGGAGCGATCGAGCTTCCATACGACGGCTTTGTTGATTCGCATATAATCGAAGGTTACCGTCTGCGTCCAAGTGTCGACGTAGCCTCCGACCGTGTGGGAGTCGTATCCTTCCTGAACCCACCAGTAGTCGGTATGCGACTCTTCCGGGGATCCCCCCGTGCAGGGAGTACCGCTGCAAGGGACTGCCGCTTTCGTGACGTGCTTCGATGACTTCTGCGAGACGACTTCCGTGTACGATGCTCCGGATGCGTCGACTTTCGTCCTCGCCGACGGTCGAGACGGGACGCTATCATGACCTACGCCGCCGGTAATCGGACTCATCGCCCATCCGTTAACGACCGCGTTATACTCAGAGGTATACGTCCGGGTTTGCGTAACCTTCGGCACGTATTCCGTCTCGATGTCCACGATAAACTCCGAACCGCCGGAAGCGAAGTACAGACTCCTCGTCGTAGGCGTTCCGGACATGGCGTCGAACGTTTCGTTCGAACCGGTGCCGGATAGCTGCGGTGAACCTTCTTTGATCTCCGAGAAATACTTCGGCACGCTGAAGTAGGTTCCTATGTTCTCCTTCTCTTTCATAGGGCGGAACCAGGTCATTTCGATGGAATCGGAACGTCCGCATTTCTTTTCCATGATATTACCTGACTTATCCTTAGCGATAATGCTCACGTCTGCATTGTACTTGAAGCTCACCTTGCCGCCTTCGGGAATCGCATAGTTCGTAAGATCGTCATGAAACAGAACTTTGCTCGTCGCTCCGCCTTTCAAGTAAGCTAACAGTTGATTCTTCGTAACCGCGTTCTCTAGATTGGGGTTTGCATCCGGCGCAGGTTCCAGCGCACTACCTTTGGTCCATATCGCTTTCGCCCCGGTATTATCCAGTCCGGCATCAGTCTGATCGGATCGATACGTTTTGATCCGAATTTTGAAATCCGTCTTGTCGGCGACCCACTTCTCCCAGTCCGCGATATCCTTCTGATCCGTCTGCTGCAGATCTACCTGCATCGTAACCTTCTGTCCGATGACGGTGTTATCCGCGGGAATCTCGCCTTCGATCTTCTCTTTGTTGGGGATTGTAGCGCTGGTGAAGCATTTGCAGTCGGGTTTGTCCGTATACAAAGCGATTACATAGGTACCGCCTACATAGACGGCAGGTTTACGCTCTTTTAACTCAACTCCCCTGACCCAGTGAGGCTCATTTCCGGTATCGTTACAAGTTTTTGTCTTAGGATCCTCATATCTTGTAATATAAGAACATGTTAAATAATAGGTATTGCCGTCAGTCCCAGTAATCTTTTCATCGAGCAAAATACCATTGCCATCTTTCGTTTTCGATGCATCGTAGTTCCATGCCGGCCACATCCCTAGTTCATAGCCGTCTTTTTCTTTAGGACCGTATGTACTTTTTATCTGTACTTGAGCTTTAATGGAGGATCTCGTTGATTGGTTTAAATACTGTACGTAAACAGGGAATGACCCTTTATATTCTAGCGAAACGTCATAGTATCGCCGAAAATAGGACTTATTCGCCCATGGTTTCGCATCCCTGATCTTATCCAATGTTTCATATTCAGGTGTTAGATAGATCTCATTTCCGCTTTTAACCAAAAAAATTGAGTTTAAGTAAACGGTAGCTCCATCTTGAATGTTCTGAAACTTCTCGTTTGGATGATCAACTAGTTTATTCGTAAAAGATTTTTCCTTAGTTATAAATTTAGTGACCACAACAGACTCATCACAGGCACCCCATTTAAGAAGTGTCTCTGGTTCTATACCTCTATATGCTGCCTTTGTACTATTATCGCTGAGGTACTCGCACTCCGCTATATCATCAACATCCCACATATCTCTATTATAAGTACCTGAACTATTATAGAGATCAATTCGCACATAATCATTTTCTGAAGTTCCTAAAGTCGGTCTACACTCAGCCCCAAGCGGATCCTGCACTGCTGCATTCTTATCCGTACATGTTTGATCCAGTCTAATAATGAATGCTTTCGTTCCATAACGAATACTTGAACTTGCCTTCTTATTGGGTGTTACAAATATAAGTTGTTTATCCTCAAACCAAGCACCTGTTGCATAATCCTTCTTTTCGGTTGGTGCAGGTACAGCATATGATTTTACATTCAGACCAGACGGTATACCTATGATAAATATCAATAAAACTAGCAGTATAATTCTGAAATGTGACATTGAATTACCCCTTGCGCGAACAATGTTCGCGTATTAATTCAACACTTTATACTGGTACGACATCTTTCCAAACATATTTTCATAATGATCCACTGCAAACCCAGAAAATCTCGCATTAATTATGTTTGTATTCAGAACAACGGATGCATATCCTCCATACCATACGCCCTTCTTTAACTTAAATGAGTCTGAAGTTCTGGATACTTGCCAGTTGTCCAAGAAGGTTTGAGAAGTATCTTCACCAGAGATAATCATAAATTTAAAGTAAACTCTCATTTCTGCAGTTTCGCTTGAACCGCCCATTACTTGCGAATTTTCCGGGTCTGCGTAGCCTTTTGCAATAATTTTATTTTTTTTGACCCATTCGACATAATATAAGAACCACTCGTAAAACCCCTGCCTATCATAAGTGCTCATGCCTCGCATATTTGCAATTAAAGTCTTAGCGAACTTCTCTGCGTCTATTGTCCGATAATCAACATTAAGTTGAGCTGCATAATAATCTCGAATGTGAGTCGCCCACTCGTCGACATACGTCTTTCCAAGATCATCATACAACCTCGTTTCAAAAAACTTTCTATTACTAGATTTATAATGGACGTTGTAAAATCCTGTAGTCTCAAGATCAGTTAGCCTCATCCAATATTCATCTTGCTTCTTACTATACTCACGTCCCCAAGGGTCGAGCTTCACCTCGCCGGCATCCACTTTCGCTTGGTATTTAGCATCGGTAACTTTAACCGCATGAGCTCCTTCGTCCCAATCGACCTTAGATTCCATAACTTCGCTTACAAATCGCAACGGGACCATCGTGCGCCCTTCAAACTTCTCGGCAGCAGTATCCAGTTCGACGGATTCTCCGTTGACTGCTACAGTAGTCGAGCCAACGGGCATTTTTATCTCCTTCTCGCCATACCGAATGACGGCAGTTTCAGTCGCTGGCTCCCAGTCCACTTTCGCACCAAGCTTCTCGCTGACGAATCGTACCGGGACCATTGTGCGGCCATCCGTGTTTATATAAGGCTCGGTATCGGGGAAACGAACTTTTTGTCCGTTAACGATTACCGGAATAATGCGAAGATCTTTACCGGGTTTTGCGGATACTGAAGTAGTGAAATCGCCACAGAGTAGTACAGTTATAGCTAAGATAAATGCCATAGAGTTCTTAATCATTCTTTAATCTTCTCCTCAGCCATTAGTATGTGACTATTTATGTCCTCCCTAATGATTAACAACGAAATACAAAGTAAGTTAAGAGGAAATAAATGTACTAGTCTATTAGTTACTTAGCATGGTATAGGGGGAGTTCGGATCCACTAGCTTATTGGTTCCTACATCTCTGTCATATCTTTTCATATAAAGAATGCTTTAGTACCATAGCGAATATTGGCGGTTGCTTTTTTGTTACGCGCAACAAAGACTACTTTTCCATCCTCAACCCATGCGCCCGTTCGGTATGTATATTGATCGTTTGGATTATTTGCTGCCTGAGCATGGCGGACTTGCAAGTTTGGAATTCCGGTAACATATAAGAGCAATACTAAAACACACATTGACCATCTCTTCACAATGAAGCCACCTTCAATAACTTATTGATTAGTTGTAATGTTGTAAAAATATGAGTTTTTATAGAACATATTTTCACCATGGCGAATTCCGTAGTACCTTCCCCAAGCCTGGTTAGCGACATTTGAAGTCATGCTCACTTCTGAGTAGCCATCGTACCAAATGCCTTTCTTAAGTTTGAATGAATCAGCTACTTCAGATACATTGTAATTATCAAAGAATGTCTGTGAGGTATCCTCTGCAGAGATTATCATAAACTTAAACCGGGTAGGTACCCACATGAGATCCCCAGATCTATACAATGTAGACAGTTCCGGATCTGCATAGCCTTTGGCTATTACTTTATTCTTCTTCACCCATGCAACGTAGTCTTTGATCAGAGCCTTCTGTTGACCAACTCTAAAAAGGTCATCGATCATATAAGAGTTTTCAATAAACTTTTTAGCAAATTGTTCCGCATCGACAGTCCTATAATCAATATTTAGCTGAGCTTCATAATAATTACGAATCTTCTGAGCCATGCTATCGCTATGAAGTCTAACAACAACATCATCATAATACCTTGGCTCAAGGAAAGCCCTGCTTGGACTATTCTTGTAGAAGCTATAGAACTTCGTGCTCTCAAGATCAGTTAACCTCATCCAATACTCATCTTGCTTCTTACTATACTCGCGCCCCCAAGGGTCTAGGGTTACTTCGCCAGCGTCAATCTTCGCTTGATACGCTGTATCTGTTACTTTAACTGCATGAGCATCTTCATCCCATTCAACTTTGGATGCCATTACTTCGCTGACGAATCGTAGAGGAACCATCGTGCGGCCATCATATTTCTCGGCTGCCGTGTCCAATTCGACGGATTCTCCGTTGACTTCTACCATAGTGGAGCCAACGGGCATGTGTATCTCCTTCTCGCCATACCGAATGACGGCTGTCTCGGTATCCGGTTCCCAATCTACTTTCGCACCAAGTTTCTCACTGACGAATCGTACCGGGACCATTGTGCGGCCATCCGTATTAATATAAGGCTCGGTATCGGGGAAGCGAACTTTTTGTCCGTTTACGATTACCGGAATGATCTTTAGATCCTTTCCAGGTTTTGCGGACACGGGACTCGTAAATACGCTACTGAGTAGCACTGTTGCTGCTAAGATGGATACCATCGGCTGCTTGATCATTGGATTATCTTCTCCTCAGTTATGTGAACTAGAGATCACAGAATTCAAGAATCTAGAGATTTCCACAATGCACCAAATATCTCCATTATAAGTGAGTTTCCGACAGTATCCTAGACTAAGTCCGCGAAACGTCGGTTTTCGACCTCCAATTGCTATTAGTGCTCCATCTTGGTTCCTAACAAGCCTCGAAATGTGAGTTTTCGACCTCGAAATAATGTGGACATTGATCTAGATTTGTGATAGTAAGTACTTCAATCTCGTTAATCTGTTAACAAGAAAATACGATCAATTCCGGTTACTAGCAATCATGAAAAAACAGATCCACTACGGTAAAGATAACCGTAATGGACCTGTTTACTGTTATTGGAACGTATTGTGCTTTTTACTATATTGAATTAGCGGTTTCCATTTCTGATTCATTTCATCAATATCTCTTAAATCGACATAGAGATAATATTCGTCTTTATCTCTCATGATTGCTATGCTTTTCCTCAGAGCACATCCCCTATATAGCAACGAATTGGAATTTTCGCTAAATCTCCCTTAGTTGCACCACATCATCAAGACCTTAAGAGCTATTTCCAACCATGATACTCCAGAAATTTATCTGGAATTCTTAGTTCAATTTGTTCTTGCAGGTCTTTGAAATACTTATCGAAGTCCGCTTCTTCATACCATTTTTCGCTTGATTCAATACTAATTCCATACTCACCATTAATTATCGCGCAACCAAATCTTCCTCTATCGTAGTTAAACCTGACATGGAAATACTTATACATTCTAAAAACTATACTCGTCATGGTATAAGGAGTGTCAGTACTTCCTGACACTACGAAGTTTTCCACTTTTCCAATAAAACGATTATTAAGCTCAGTTATTATAAAATCTTCAATATTTTCCGCGTTATTTTGCAATCCAAAAACCTCCTATTTGATTTAGTCTTGAAAATCCAAATTTCATTTGCAAATAAATCCATTCATCAGCTAATGCACTTCCTTCATATATTTCGAGAGAAGGATCATGAGAAAACTTAATAGTCTTTCCACTTAAAACAGCATCATCAAGTGCAGGGACATTAAATAATTTGAACATATCTTTGTCCATTAATTCATAAGTTTTTTTGATTTTATCCCAATCGCTTCCTAATGAGAAGTAGCTTGATTCACCGCCCGCTCTTGAAACATATGAGTCAGGCCCAGGAATTGTCCAATTTGCTACATCATTCTGAAATGTGGGAGTATATTTACCCAATACAATTGAATCTGCATTTGGATTAGCAATTGATTCTATTCTAATTCTTGTAAATTCATCTAGTGGAATTTTACCTAATACCTTGCCGTCAATAACCTCAAGTCCATCAATAACATTTCCCGTCCCCTCCCCCTCTCTATTCCGGTTTGGGGGCACATGCACTTCTGTCGATATTCTAGACTGTGTATCCCCATCCGGCTTCGGCAGATCTGGAGAATCCGGCTGTCCCTGAACTCTCTCCGGCCCGTCCACGCGAACGATCCGCACGCCCCGGCCCTCTCTGACGAGCCTCGTTCCTTTCGCCAGCTTCGCGACCTTGTCGACGCCCTTGGTCCCGACGACCGATAGCGCGACTTCGCCGATCATCCGGCCGAACCATCTGCCGCGGCTGTCCGCGTCTCCGTTCACGACTTCGTTCGTCCAGGAATCGGACACCGCCTTCCATATCCCTTGCGCCGTCTGCAGCGGATGCTTCACGACATAGACGAGCCCCTGCACCGTCTCGATCGGATGGGTAACCATCGTCCATAGTCCTTCGACGGTACCGATCACCGCCTCCGCGGTGCCTTCCATGAACCCGGTTACGCCATGCGCCGCTGCCTGTAGGCCGTCGCCGATCTTGTCCCAGATCGACTTTTTCTTCTTGTTCTCGAAGGGATGCTCCTTGGCTTTGTCGTCCGCTTGTATGTAAGACTGCAATCCATGTTCGATAAAATCATACAACGCTTCGAGCTGATTTTCTACCCTCATTAGTCTCGAACCCGCTCGGCTCAACCGCGAGTCTAAGCTTCTTCGCGCTGAGATGCGTCCGTCGATCCGTTGCCGCGTCGTAGATAGTTGCTGTTCCTCGTCCTTGATCTTACGATAAGCGCTCTTAAAGCTTCGGTGTTCGGTCTGCACGCCGTTCACGTCGATTCTAATCTGCGACAAGTCGGTAACCTCCCCTTTCCATGCATGTATGTCCATCAATCCACCACATAACACAATTTAAATAAGCGTATCGACAATCGGCCTCGATGAACCATTTATGCCCATATTAATAGATTTTTCGATAGTATCCTAGGCATCATCCGCGAAAGGTCGGTATTCGACCGCGAAACGTCACTATTGCTCTAAAGTGTCAATTCATAGGCTTCGAAATGTGAGTTTTTCGCCTCAAAATGATTTGGACAATGATCAAGATTTGTGGTAAGGGAGATCGTAGCAAAAAGAGGGCTATCACGGCGAATGAAGTCCGTAATAGACCAGATCTGCAACTAGACGTTACCTTCTAGCGGCAACAGTAATTAAAGATCTTCCATCAATCTCGTTAATCTGTTAGCAAGAAAATGCGATCAATTTCGGTTACTAGTAGAAATGAAAAAACAGATCCATTACGGCAAAGTGCAACCGTAATAGACCTGTTTAACTGTTGTAGGACGAATTATTCTTTTTTATTATATTGAGTAAGCGGCTTCCATTTCTGATTGATTTCATCGATATCTTTTAACTCGACATAGAGATAATATTCGTCTTTATCTCTAATGTTCATGTTATGCTTTTTCCCCAAAGGCACGTCTCTTGTATAGAGCATTATAGTATTATTCTCGATAACGGATGCTATGAATAAATCGCCTTGATAAGTTACTTCCGTATATTTGTGAAATACGAATGCCAACTCTTCGAGCCGGACCTTTTTCAAAAATCGGCTATTAGACTTATTTACTTGCTCGAAACCTAATTTCATATCATCAATTGAATTTGAAATTAATGCGAATGTACCGTCATCAAGGTCAATAAATTCATATTCTTTGTCTTCATAAATTGCCGTCTTTCCTAAAGTTCTTAGCAACAAATCATCTCCCTTTCACATACTTAATTATCTATTACTTCCTCCCGAAATTAACTTCATTTTGGTATTTTATAACAATTTGATAGGCGTTCATGGAACTCTGTTTTGCAAGTTCCACTTCCTGTTCAGTAATTTGGATCTCTTCAATCCGATCGCTAATTTCACCGGCATCATAAATCAAAAAATACTTATCATCTCTAATAACAATCTCAATCCCGTTGCCTGTAAATATTCTATTCATGAGAATCCCCTTTTGAAATATTCGACTTCTTAGTACATCAACTTTGAATTGATTACAAAAATTCTATTACCATACTTGAATCTTTTGTCTTATTTACGACTTCGCTAATCAACGCTGCCCTCGTTTGTTCATCTATAGGCTCGCGGAATGGCTCTTCCCATTCTATTATTGCGTTTTTGTATGCGACAAATCCTCCCACAATCATTTCACCTGGAATTTTTACGGTTTTCCCATTAATTTCAACAATAATATACGAACGTGTCCCTGTTATCTTCACCATATATTCACCGCCTCTTATTTTATCGATACGGTTTCCATTTCTGATTTATCTCATCGATCTCCATAAGGTGTACATAAAGATAATATTCGTCTTTATCCCTCATGATCATATTATGTTTTTTACCTAATAGGACGTCTCTGGTGTAAAGCATTATTGTATTGTTCTCGATTATTGACCCGATAAACACGTCTCCTTGATAGGTTACCTCTGTAAATTTGTGATATACAAATGATAACTCTTCAAGTTGGACGTCCTTAATATATCTTGTTTCATTGGTATCTCCGGTTTTGTTAAATCCCTTTTCTAAATCCTTTGAATCAAATGAGATTAGTGCAAATGAGTCATCTGAACGTGCCAGAAAAATATATTCTTCCTCATTGTAGATTGCGAATTTCCCAAGTGTTCTTAACACAGTATTTCCCCCTACTCGCTTTATCTTTTCACGTTCATCTTTAAAATCTAAGTATCTTTTTCTATTTCTTCTATCAGTCTCACTTCATCTAATGAAACCCACTTTTCATAGAAATACTTATCTGTCCTTTGAAAATTCAGTGATTCTGCAATGGCGGCATTCGATGTTCCTAAGTTAACCTTACCATCTTGAATATGAATGCTGACATCAAACTTTTCTCCGTTATATTCTGCATAAGACGCTATCTTGTGTAGGCCATCAAGTTCTCCTTCGTTAACATGTTTTGTATAAGTCGATGGGTCTTCTTCAATAAACCCTAATTCTAAGTCTGCTTCGTCACATGAAACTAGACTATAGCCACCATATTGATGTGGATAAACCCTATATTCTTTGCCCTTATAGTGGGCATAACGCCCTTTTCGAATTACAACCATCCGCTATTGTACCGCCTTCTTCAATTATTTTTTTCATTACAATTATGAAAAATTCCAAAGTTAACCGTAAAATCACCTTTTCTAATCATTAACCAACATCCTTGACTCAATTTCCACAATGAACCAGTAAACATCATTATATGAGAATTTCCAACAGCATACTAGTCGAGGTCCACTCAACATCTCCATTCGACTTCCAATCGTTTCTATTTGCTCAATTAGTAGTCCTTAACATGAAAAAACAGATCTATTACGGCAATGCTCGGCCGTATGGACCTGTTTTAATGATGTAGGAACGTATTATGCGGATAATGAGAAGGATGCTACGTTTAAGATGGAAAATTCATTCAGCAAACTAGTTAACTAACTAAATTGTGTATAGTTTCTTCTCCTCAAATAATTGAACGTCCGCGATATTAACCCATTTTTCATATAAATATTTATCGGTCCGCTCGAAACCTAAGTTTTCTGCCATTTGAGATTGGCTCGTACCGAGTAAAACGTGTCCGTCTTTCTCACTATCAACTTTGAACTTAACTTCATAATACAGAGCAAATGTATCGATAATATATACTTCATCTAATTCATATTTCAATACCTTCTTAGTATATACATCTTCCTTATAGAAAGAGAATCCTAGAGAAATGTCATTACTGTCATTGGATATTAATTCATAATCTCCATCTGACATTTCCACTAATTTAAATTCTTGTCCGTTGTGTAATGCATACAAACCATTTTTCAAACCAACAACCCCTGTTCGATTTTTTAGCATGCAATGTTTTCTGAAATTTGATTTGGTAGCCCACTCAAAAAACTAACTTGAGACATCATTTGTCCAATCAATTAATTTATTCATTGCTCTCAATCGTTTGATAAAGTTCTCTAGCGCTTCGCTTTCAGAATGGAATTCATTCTCAGTAATTAGATTTGCTTTCTCATCCGAACTATATACAAACCATTTGTTTACTTGTTCCTTAATGCCAACTTCATTTGAATTTATATCATGTTCTTCGTACCAATTATAATGTTTCAACTGTTCACCTTTCACAATCTCTATCGCTTCATTTCTTGTCATGTGGGCTCCCCCCCTATAATATTGTCGACCAGAGTCCGCACATTATCCAACCTCGATCTGTGCGATTCCTACCCCGAATGTTTATGACCTATAAAACAGCTGATTTCTTTTCTTCAATAAATTGAACATCATTGATATCGACCCATTTTTCGTAATAATATTTATCAGTCTTATCAAAATCTAAGTGTTCGACTAGTTTCAATTCACTTGTGCCTAGTAAAACCTTCTCGTCTTTCACATCCCCAACACTAAGTTGGACGCCTTGGTACACCGCAGAAGTCTCGATAAAATATATTTGATCTAAATCTTGAGTTTTTACTTTCTTTACAAATACAGTACTATCTAATGGGTGCGAATTAAATCCATCAAATAAGTCATTCGGATCATGGCTAATTAAGTTCACCCAGTCATCGCTCTTTTTCCCTACTGAGTATACTTTCTTGTTATAAACCGCATATTCTCCTCTTCTTATCATACCAACACACTCCTACTCAGATTTTCAGCTTTTCGGACCACTTCATCAATAAGCTAAATCCGCTTTTACCAAAGCGCCAGTTATCTTATTAATAATCAAGTGCCACCTGTTCCTTCCAAATTGATCACTATTCACTTCATCTGCATCACATACAACTGAAGGTTGGCCATTATAAGTTGATAAGTATATTAACTTAAACCCTTTCGGAGGATGATTAATAAATAATAAAGTTCCATCAAGTGCGAATCCTTTTAAGACTTCACTGTCATTCTCAATCGATATAACGATGCATATCCTATGTTGTACGTAGAATTTTCCGTTCAAAATATTATTACAGCTTAGCTCTACTGATTGATTTTGTAATTTCCAAAGAACAATGTTGTTTATTTTATCGAGTTTAAAAATTTGCTCACCTGATGTAGTCAAAAAGTAAACTTGATCTTGTGAGTAGTTTTTACCCGCCTCAACAATTACATGCTGATTCACAATATCTACAGAGGCAAGATAAGCATCTTGATACTTCGAACTTATTAAAATACCTTCAAAAAGCCAAGACACGCATTGTGCTTTACTATCCCAGTTGAATTCTTCAAAACTCATTCTTGTCACCTCAATCCAGGCTTATTTACGGTAACAACTATCCTCAGGTACACAAGCGATTACAGAATGATTCGAGAGATTTCCACAATGCACCAAATATCTCCATTATAAGTGGGTTTCCTACATTATCCTAGACTTAGTCCTCAAAACGTCGATTCGTTAATCTAGTTAGCAAGACAATATGATTATTTTCGGTTACTATTAAACATGAAAACACAGATCCGCTGCGGCAAAGTTTAACCGTACTGAACCTGTGAATCTGTTCTAAAAAGTATTATGGTTTTAATTATATTGAGTAAGCGGCTTTCATTTTAATTGATTTCACTAACATATTCCCTTTTATTCAAAAACAATAACCATGTGTGAGTTTTTTGTTTTCTCAGTCACTTTCCGAATAATATCATTTTTAGTATCTTCATCAATAGTTTCTCCAGTTGGTTTATCCCATACCTTTATAGAATCTTTATAGGCCACAAACCCACCAACGATCATTTCGCCAAAGATTCTTATTTCCTTTTCATCAATTACAACATCGATGTATGACCTTGTTCCCGTAATTTTCACCAAAATATTCACTCCCTTTCATATATTTTGTTCTTATGACCGTCTGAATCAATAATAGATACAGATTTTATGCTCATCATTTTTCAAACTATCTATTCTTCAAAGTTGCATGTCGTTGTTCGATTAAAAGAAATTCTTGCCGAGAAATACATGTCTCAGCGTGAATTGGCTAGGCTTACAGACTTGCGCCCCAATACGATTAGCCATCTATGCTCCAATGAGGTTGATAGAGTGAATTTAGCATCATTCCTTGCTGAAATCTCCTGAACGAACAGCTCGACCTTAGTAGTAAACTGGGATGAGTCTGTCAGAACCGCACATAGATACTTGCTGTTAAACTGTGGCGGGTGCTGAACCAAAGTAGCGAGCGGCAACTTTTCCTTTGGTGCATAAACAATCTCCATCCTAGTCCGCTCCCCTTGATGGTCTGCCGCCTTCTCTCCATTAATTCCCGCTTCTTGTCGTATGTCAGACAATAACCGTCCTCCTGGCTCTGATGCTTCCCATTGTAATAACGAGTGCTTTTTAACAGTCTTAACCTTCGCACCGTCTTAGACATTGTGAAAACTTCTTGAATAGGAGCAGGGATGTTATAAGCAACATCGCATCGCACGAACAACACCTGCTTTGCATAGTCTCGGATTTGTTCGAGCCATTGACGGAAGTAGACTAGGGATTTCGGGTAGGCTTCAATCCTCAGCGTATTCTTATGTGTTCTCGGAGCGAATATCAGCTTGTAGGAGATATGCAGGAAGTGTTCTCCCGTATTGATTCTGATGCGATATTGAAATCCTCTTTCCCCCTCCCGAACTTTTTGATGAATTTCGGGCTTAATTAGAGGGCAGGTGGCTAGCCATTAACACATGACCTTCCCGTTATAGAATGTTCAATTAAGTCCTGACAGTATAGTTGTCGGTCTATCCCTCCGATTAGTTTCGATGACTTTTCTTAGGTTGCCTTCTCAGTGTCTATATCGAGATAGGGTATTGTTCAGTTGCGATGAATTTTGAAAAAAACCGCAGAAAACGAAGCTAACAAAAAACAGGTCAATCGTGGTGGTATCTGACCATAATCGACCTGTTTGATGTATCGGCATAGCGTTATTTAAGGTAAAAAATTAAAGCATTGACGTGCGTACAGAGAGTTCGAGAAATCTTTATACGGGTATTACATGGATTAGATGTGTTATTGGTTGAATGCTGGGATCATTCGACACTGGGTAGCCCCCACAGCTCCCACCTAAAAAAAGGAAACTTTGACTGGCATGAAGCCAATCAAGGTCGAGATATTAAGATAATCTATTTAGAACATCCTGACATGCATCGTCCTCTGTAGAAAACTGTTTAAGGTCGAAAGTTTTACCTCGTTCACTATAAAAGACAATCCAATTCCCGTTGTCAAATTCAAGACATACTCGTTGGTCAGTTTCTCCTACTCCATAAAGATTGTAATAATAACTTGGCACATTATTCTTTATAAGAATTGCTTTTAAGGAATCTCTGTTCATTTAATATAGTCCTCCAAGTATCCTTTACTTTTTAGATATTCTATTGAATTCGGCAGTTCATACTGAATTCCCCCACCTGATTGTTTGAATGCAGGGGCTATTTCACCCATACTAACATCATCAATAGGTTTAACAACTTTGTATTGATGATAAGCGTTTGAATTTTCGACATACGGCAATGCTCTTTCTCCGTAGCCTGTTCCTAATGGTGAAGTGTAGCTACCTCTCTCATTACCGTACCTATCAATTAATGTGCCCTCTTCTAGTCTTGCCCCGTCAACCCTAGTACCAGTTACATAACCTCCGTTTGGCGCATGTGCATCCCAATCAATTCTTCCTTGGGAGTTTAGGAAAGATTTATCAGCAACGACTAGTTCATCTTTCCCAAGATTAGCCGCACCCTCTACATCATTTATCCATTTAGAAGGCTTTCGTTCTTTTGTAGATCCTTTAGTCAGTGTATCCCCTTCCGGCTTCGGCGGCTTAGGAAGATCCGGCTGTCCCTGCACTCTCTCCGGAGTGTCCAAGCGTACGATCCGTACGCCTCCGCCCTCTCTGACGATCCTCGTTCCTTTCGCCAGCTTCGCGACCTTATCGACGCCCTTGGTCCCGACGACCGATAGCGCGACTTCGCCGATCATCCGTCCGAACCATCTGCCGCGGCTATCCGCGTCTCCGTTCACGACTTCGTTCGTCCAGGAATCGGATACCGCCTTCCATATCCCTTGCGCCGTCTGCAGCGGATGCTTCACGACATAGACGAGCCCCTGCACCGTCTCGATCGGATGGGTAACCATCGTCCATAGTCCTTCGACGGTACCGATCACCGCCTCCGCGGTGCCTTCCATGAACCCGGTTACGCCATGCGCCGCTGCCTGTAGGCCGTCGCCGATCTTGTCCCAGATCGACTTTTTCTTCTTTTTCTCGAAGGGATGCTCCTTGGCTTTGTCGTCCGCTTGTATGTAAGACTGCAATCCATGTTCGATAAAATCATACAACGCTTCGAGCTGATTTTCTACCCCCATTAGTCTCGAACCCGCTCGGCCCATCCGCGAGTCTATGCTTCTTCGCGCTGAGATGCGTCCGTCGATCCGTTGCCGCGACGACGATAATTGCTGTTCCTCGTCCTTGATCTTACGATAAGCGCGCTTGAAGCTTCGGTGTTCGGTCTGCACGCCGTTCACGTCGATTCTAATCTGCGACAAGTCGGTAACCTCCCTCCCATGGCTAGTGGAACAACGATCTTATATCTTCAACTGGCGATCTCGTATAGAAAGGTTGAAGACGTTCTTTCATAGACCGGGACATCGAGATCGCGTCGTCGAGCAGCATAAACTCGATGGCGGGTTCAAGCCGAAGCTGCTGCCGGACCGTTTCATAGATCACCTTGATCCGCAGGCGAGCCGCTTCCCGGTCCTCGGCATCCATCTCGAGACCGACCAACGGATATGGCTTGTCAGGGTCGGAAGGCTTATAGACGCGCGCGAGGTAAGCCGCCCGAATGGAAGGGAACGCTTGCAGGCACCGCGTAAGCGTCTGCAGCGATTGATCGGATATCGCCGTCGTCTGTTCTTCCAGCCTGGTTCTCATCTCTTGCGGACTCAGCTGTTCCCAGTAATAATCGAGGATCGTTCCGTCTTGGAGCGATCGCAGCTCTTCGGGAACGAGTCGTTTGCAAGGCTCGAACCCCGGGTTCAGAACCCATGCATCGGACAACTCCACCATATCGAGCAGCATGCGCGCCGGAATCTTGACATAGGGGTAGCGCGACGCATAGACCGAATCGTACTTGCTCCAACTCGTATAGACAGGGAGAACCCGTTCGCCGTCCATCTCGATGTACTTCAGATGCAAGGTAGCTTCATCCGCTACCGTGCCAATAACCACGAGCTCCAGTTCCAACAGCGACTCGTAAAAAGCATACCGTTGCGCCGGGTCCTCGATCGCGGCAGATAGAAGCGCATCCATTCGGTCCGATTGAGCGATCGTCATCGCCAACAACTCCTCTGTATTCGATAGGGTCGATTCCGCTAGACTTGAATCCATCTATTCCCGTCTCGCGCTTCCGAGTCCGTCTCCCGATACTTCTCCATGGACTCGCGCATGAACTGCTCCAATTCGGATAGCCGGATTTCCAGCATCCTGAGCTTGGCCCGATTGTCTCTAAGCCTCCAATCTATGCTTCGGCGAGAGGCGATGCCCGCATCTATTCGCGAACCGACCGACGATAGCTCGTGCTTCATCACGTCCAGCTTCCGGAACAGCTTGTACAGCTCCTTGCTTTTCCTTGCCACGTCATCCAATTCGATTGCGATTTCCGACACCTGCGCGCTCCTTCCGGCTATCGAAAGGCTTCCTCGAAGATAGCCGAGATTTCGTTCTGTTCGTACGGTTTCTTGTGCTGAAGCGCGCATACCCGTAACTCATTGATCCTGGGCAAAAGGACGAGCTTCGCTCGCAACGGATCGACAGCCATATCCGCCATATGCCGGAACGGATCGAGAGGCGGATCGATCAAGACGACCTTGGTCGCGACGTTCGTCTCCTCGAACGCTTCGATCGTCTTCCGGAGCCGCTCCGTGCTTCGCGGCGAGCAATCGGACACGAAGTGCACGGTCAGCGCCGACTTCGCCAACAGATTCAGCAGCTCCAGTTGTTCGGTATCCAGCAATATCGTCGCGTAAGGGTAATAGTGCAGCCGCCGTTTTAGCTCGATCACGAGCTGAGCAACAGCTTCTTCGTTCGCGGCAATCGTTCCTTCCGCGCATACGAAGGAGCGTTCGATTCGGTTCGTAAGAAACTCGTCCAGAGAAACCGATTCCACCCCGTACTGACGCGCCTTGGATTGACCGGTCAGATCGATCAACAGCGAATTATGCCTTCTGGACATCATCCCCGCCCACATCAACGCCGTCGCCGTTCTGCCGGATTCCGAAGGCCCGACGAAAATTCGCAGCGAATGCTTGATCAGATTGTCCACGACGACGACGTCTTCGATTCGCTGCGCTCGCAGCAGCCTAATCAACCGTTGCTGATGATCGATGATCGACGCGTCCTCTTCGCACAGCCGGAACACGAGCTCGATCAGCTTCCTGATCTTCTCTTCCACGATCGACATCGTTACGCGCTTGCGTTGCAAGTCCCCGATCAGCCGGCTTGTAACGGCGGCGATGTTCTGCGGAACGAAGTACGGCTTCGCCTCCTTCAGCGCCTCGTTCACGAACGCGTTCCCCGAAGCATGCGAAGCTTCCATCCGATCGACCCAGTCGCCGACGGTCTGATCCATCGCCTTGTAGAGCTCGATAATCTCTCTGGACATGTCCATCAGATCCGCCTGAATGGCGATCCTCGCGTCCACCCGCTTCTGCAGCAGCTCGAAATCCTCGTGAAGCAGCTTCGCGTCGGTCACGGCTCCGAGCGCCTGCCGGATACGCTCGATTCGCGAGTCGACCGTCGCTTCGACGGATACGACGATCGCGTCCATGAGCGAGATCACCTTGTCGGCGATGAGGGAGTGCTCCAACCCGGCATACGTCGCCCGTTCGATGCCGATGCCCTTCACTCGCTCGAAGCGTTCCTCGACCGACAGCGTCCCGTCCAAGAACACGCGCTCGATGTCCGCATCCAGGGCGTCCAGCATGCGGATAACGGCAGCATACTGCGCGTTCTGCTCGTACAGGTCCTTCAATACGTTGTCTTGCTCCAACGCTTCTCTGAAAAAAGCGTAGTCGGCGAACTTGCCGAGCTCGAGCAACCGATCCGCCAACGACTTCGGCAGCTCCCGTTCCGCGGGTTGAACCGCGGTCTCCGGTACGGACGCTTCCGCGCTCGCCGCCGTCTCCGCAATGGCGGGGCGATCGAGCCAATTCCGATCGCCGAACTTCGCGTCCGTCGATTCGAGCGTCCGGTCGTCGCTTCCGATCTTGGACAGGTCGATCTCGCGCGCCACCGCTTCGCCGATCGCGGCGGGCGACAATACGGGAACATGAAGCTTCGTCACGTTGCCGGCTTGCACATAATCCGCTTCTTTGTCGTGTTGATAGACGTAGAGGACGGCGATAGATTCGGGCTTGCTGCCGAGCGCTTCGAGCAATCCGGCCGCCCCGGCGCCGCGCGCGTCCTTCGGACCGAGCACGACCGCATCCATGTTCGATTGTTCCGGGGGCAGTTGCAGCGTTTCGGCGATTTTGGCGACGCTGGTCTGGAACGCCCGGTCACCGAGCGCTTTCTTAAGGAACGGTCCGATCGAGGCTCCGAATATCATTCCGCGCCGCCCCCCTCGAATCGAGACTTATAATCTTCGTAAAATTTGACGTTCAACTGCGCGTTCCGATTCTCGTTATAGAGATAGGGGTAGTAGTACGCCGCTACTAGCTTCGTTTGCTCCGCGAAATATTCGTCCAGGTTGTAGGAGGATGCCAGCGAAGCGTATAGCGCGTTCATATACGCTTCGGATGCCTTGAACGTGCGGCTCGGCGCCGCGGTAACGTCCTTCTCTACCGCGGACGCCGCGGTCAACACGTTCTCGTAAGCTTCGGACAGCTTCGCGCGCATCGTCTCGCTTTTCTCGTCCATCGGCTTGCCCAGCTCTTCGGATCGCTTCTCCAGCTGCGCGATCCTCGTGTCCTTCTCCGCGAGCTGCGCCTTCAATCCGTCGATCTTCGACTCGTACTGCTCCGGCGTCGTCGATGCCGCTCTCTCCCCTCCCCCGAAGTCGACATCCTTTAACTTGACGTAACCGAAATAACCCGCCGCGCCGACGGCGGCGACGATCGTCGCCGTCAAGATGCCCTTCTTCGCCGCTCTTCCCAGCTTCGCCACTTGCTCGCGGTGTTTCTCTTGGCTTGCCCCGGCCTTCGCTTCAAGTTCCGCGATCGCGATGTCGATCTCGCGGGAGATGCTCGGATGCAGACCTTCCCGTTTCGCCGCGCGGTACTGCTCCAGCGCTTCCTTGAACTTTCCCTTATCCTCGTATTGCTTCGCTCTTCGAATGCGATCTTCCTTACCGGCAGAAGCCGCGGAGCCTGGGGTAGCGAGAGCAGCATGTTCCTGCGGCGCAACCATAGAATCGGGCGAACGAACCGGCACGGGCGTCGGCGCCGCGAGATGCTCGCTCTTGGACAGCGCGATGCTCCATTCGCCGAACGTCGGACATGCGCCGAGCTCCGTGCTCTCCCATGCGCGCAGCAGCAACGCGGCGATTCCGTCGCCCCACTCTCGCCGAAGCCGTTCGACCATCGCGGCGATGCGTTCTCCATTGCGTTGCAGCTCCTCCGGAGCGAAGTAGCTTTCACCCCACGCTTCCGCGTAGAACGCGTCGAAGCACGAGGAGAGCATCTCGGCGATCAGCACCGCCCCCGCGAAGCGGTCCGAGAGGCTGCTCCATGACTGGCTTGCCGTCAAGTGAATCGGCGCGTAGCCCGGAGAGCCTACGGGAATATGCTCCGGCCGCTCGAGATGGGAAGCATACAGCTGCTCCAGATCGATCAATTGCACGTAATCGACCGGCTTGACGCCCATGGAACGCTCGCCGAGCATCGGCAGCATCACGTTCGGACCCGATAAGTCGCAGTGCGCCAGTCCGCGCTGTTCCATGCCTACGAGCGCTTGCACGAACGCGAACGCGGCGGAGAACGCTTGCTTGCGCGCGAGCGCCCGCTTGTTCAGCATGACGTCCATCCAGGTCGGCCCTTCGATCCATGGCATGACGACCGCATATAGCAGATCAGGCTCCCGGTGAAGCGTATCGGCATCGCTCTGCGGCGTCACGATTACGCGTTCGCACGCGGACAATCCCGAGACGTCCGAGAACTTGGCGATTTGCCGGGAATGGTGCGCGAGCGACGGATTGACGAACGATCCGCGAAATACTTTCATTGCCTTCTTCTTCCGTCCGTGCTCGCTCTCTAGCAAATACACGGTTCCTTGCCGGCCTTCTTGGCCGTACGGCAAGCTGGGCGCGTTCGGATGTGCTCCGATTACGTACGCGTTGCCGCCGATCGCGATTGGCGTACCCGCTTCGGGTTGAAAGCTCATGCCGATCCTGCTCCTCGTTCCAGATTAAAAGCCCAGCGTACGTGCATGAAGCTAAGATCGTCGCCGGAGGGGTTGCGCGCTTCCCGGTCGACGACGTGGTCCAGCGTCTGCGTGTCGATGCTGCCGAACTCGTCCAGCGCGGCTAGACCGTCCGTGTAGACGAGCAGCTCGCCGTATCGCCCGGCATCGCCCAATCCTTCCTCCCTGTGTATCCAAGGGCCGCCTCCGGTCGGTCCGGCCGAGCTGTTCCATTGATGCCGGGTATCGATCGTTCCCGGGTCGCGGAACGTCAGCTCGCCTCGCTTCCCCCACGCTCGGATGCGCACGTCGCCCATCCAAGCAAGCAGCAACCTTCCCCCCGGGAACCGTTCGCAAGGTGGATCGAGACGCCCGCACGCGAACACGGTCGCGCTGCCTCGCTTTTTTTTCGATTCAAGCACGTCACGCAGCATCTCGGGTAGAGCGGCCGGCAACCGATGCCGCGCGACCAGCTCCCTACCTTCTATTGCCATGTCTTGCAGCGTTCGCTCCAAGGAATCTCTTATGGCATCCATACGGTCCGCGAGAGCGTCTTCTTCGCGGGACAGCCAGTCCAGCAGCTTCTCTCCGACGAACTTCGCGGCGATGTCGCCGTAATAGGACATGCTGACCCCGTCGCATAAGGCGAAGGCAAGAGAGCCGCCCTTGTCCGCGAACGCCAAGTAATCTTGGCCGGTATCGCCCGACGATCTGCAATCGCTGGACCGGATATAGCCGTAACGGTACGTCCATTCTCCGCACTCGATCGTCCTCGGCTTCGTCTCCGCGTCCTGCGGCAATCCGATTCTCGTATCCATCGTCAGTGAATCGGCGTCGCCGCGGACATCTGAAAGCCGAGCGACACCAGGTCCGGCGTCGTGCCCGGGAACATCAGCAGCGAGCCGGCGGACAGATTGTACTGCGATTCGCGGATCATGCTCCGGTAGCTCTCCGGGATAACGGACGACATGCGCTTCAGCTTATGTCCGTAGTCGTCCCGGAACGCCGTGTCCTCCCGCACGCCGGGCCACCGTTTCGGTTGGTCGATCGGCTGCGCGAGAAGATCGTCCGAGATGAAGATATTCTCGATCAGCACGTTGCCGTCCCGAACGCTCATGCCCATGATGCGTCGCGCGATGGGCTCCGGGTCTTCGCCGGTGTAGACGCCGTCCGTCATATGGCAGACGAGCGGCGCCGGACCGTCCTGGATGCGAGGCAGTTCGTCCTTCAACAGGCGCTCCGCGTGAAGGAACGCTTGCGCGGTATCCGTGAACCGGAACGTGCCCAGCGACGGCAGCATGCCGGCGCTCATGATCTCGTCGATGTTCTTCGGTCCGCCTAGCAGATCCCTCGTATCGTCGCTGTACGCGATGATCGCGACGCGGTAGCGGGACGCGATCCGGCTTCCCTTCGTCGACCGGAACACCATCTGCCGAAGAGCGACGTGCAGCGATTCGGAGACGACGTCGATCCTCCGCTTCCCTCCAAGCATCAGATCCATGGATCCGCTCGCGTCTAGCAGGTAGATAATGAGCGCCGGCTGAGATTGCGTCGCCTTCGCCGTATGCGTAGCATTCGCGCCCAACGATAGCGCGCCGAGATGGGCAGTCGCCATTACGGACGGTACAGGCGTGACTTCGGTCGGCGCGTTCAACCAAGACGCCCCGTTCAAGCTCACCGTCCGGTCGTAGGAGGAAGCCTCCCGAACGTCGGAAGACTGGACGAGGGCCGTCAAGCTTAATGCTTCCTTCGCCTCCGCCGCGTTCCGATAACGTTTCTCCGGCTCGGGTTCGAGCATCCGCTCTATCGCCTTCGCGATGCCCCCCGGTACGCCGGGCAGCGCTGCTGCGATCGGCTCCCGGTTCTGATAGACGTAGTTACCTCCGGACAATAAATAGAAGAGCAAGGATCCAAGGCCGTATATATCGGTTCTCGCATCGGTCTGCCGATTATCGAATTGCTCCGGCGCCGCGAACGCGATCGTGCCCATCTGGGTCGTATCGGTCAACTTGGCGTCCCCGTAACGTCTCGCGATGCCGAAGTCGATCAATTGCACGCGATCGTGCTCGTCGATCATCAAGTTCGAAGGCTTCAGATCCCTGAAGACGATCGGCGTCGGTTGGCCGTGCAAATACGCGAGGATGTCGCATAATTGGCTTGCATATGTCAATACCGCCGTTAACGCAAGACGGCGGCCTTCGTTGTCGAATCGTTGCTGAAGCGTCGAGCCGCGCACGTAATCCATGACGAGATAGCAAGCTCCCGCCTCGTCCGGCTCGTAATAATCCGTTATCTTCGGAATGTTCGGGTGATTAAGCGCCGACAGAATACGGGCTTCCTCTATGAACGTCCGCGTATCGGACATCGTTATCCTCTTAATGGCGACCGGCTTGGCCCCTAGCTTCTCGTCGATTGCCAAGTATACGGCCCCCATCCCGCCCTTCGCCAGCAGCGACTCGATCCGATAACGATCTCCTAGCGAATCTCCCGGTTGCAGCACGTCATCACCCGTCCCATTCGTCAATTTTCATACCAGTCATGCCAGTCATGCCGTCATGTCAGGTCATGCTAACGCCCGTAAGCCTTCGAAGCCGCCTTCGCGCGCTCCTCCGCTTCCCGCGCTTCGCGCGCCCTGCGTTCCTCTTCTTCCCTCGCGCGGTCTTCTTCCGCCTTGATCTCGTATGCGACGCTTACGACGTCCCCGGCGATCGAATCGATCTCGGTCCCCAGGTCGCGCAGCTCGATGACGATGCGCTCGATCGCCATGTTCACGTACTTCATCTCGCTCGCTTGCCAGGCGACGTTCAGATCGCCCTTCTCGTTGTGCAGGCTGTTCGCCAAGTCGCGAATCGCCGTCGCTTGCGCGCGTAAGCTGTTCGCTTGCGATTGAGCGGAGCTGACGCTGATTCCCATGCGCATTCCCTCCCGGTCCGGGCATGCCGAATCTCCGGCTTAGGCGCATGCCGCCATCGCCGGAGACCGGTCTTCCCGTTACTTGAACAGATTGGCGTTGGACTTCAATTGCGTCTCCGTCTCATCGTAGAGACGCGCCGTTTCCGTCAGGAACGTCGCGTACGACTCCACGACTTTCCGGTACTCCTCGAACTTCGGAACGTAAGATTCGAAGTCTTTGCGCAGCTCTTCCGCCGCCTCGCTCTGCCAGCTGTTGGACAGGTCCTTCATCTCTTTGCGGATGAATTCGAGACGATCGGTCAGTTGCTCGTTCAGCTTGTTGATATTCGTGGCGGTTTGCGTCAATTGATCCAACGTAATATCGATTCCGATAGCTGCCATTCCATTTCCTCCCCATGATCGTTAATGAAGCCCCGCGGGCTAGTTGGCCAACTTTTTGGCGTTCGCTTCGATGGTATCCTGCGTCGTCTGATACTGCTTCGCGCTTTTCTTCAGGAAGTCGGCGTAGAGATCCATGTTTTTCTTCATGGTGTCCATGTCCGGCTTGAATTCCCTGATGCGTTCGCAGAACGCCACGTTGTCCTTGCCCTTCCAAGCGGAGCCCAGTCCGTCGACGGCGTTGAAGAGCTGACTGTACAATTGCTCGTATTCCCTCGATTGCTCTTCCATCTTGCCGGCTGCCGATTCCAGCTTCGCCGGATCCACTACGATCTTCTTTGCCATGCCGCTAGCTCCCTTCGATAAGTAATTTATATTAACATCAGCCTGGTGCCGTTCATGAGGCCCAACTCTACGGCTGATCGGTTAATATCGAGCGCCGATCCGGACTTGCGTTCGCAGAGCGACGTATCCGGGGCGGGCACGAAGGCCCCGTCGGACAGCTCCGACAAGGCTCCTGCCAATAACGACTCTACTTCCCGCAGCTTGCTGGCCGCGGGGATGTAGGCGTCGAACGTCCTGCCTAAGGCGGGGACGTACACTTCGACCAAGATTCTATCCATGCGCGGCGACCTCCAGCTCGGCGGTACGGGATCTCAACAGCTTCATGAGCGTTGCCTTGCCTTTGACGATCCGGTAGCCGAACTCGTCTCCGATCTCCTTGTGCAATTCGCTCGAAGAATTCGACAGCTTGATTTGGTATTGGTCCGATATCCCGTCTCCGATCCAGATCCCGTCCGCGATCGATACGTGTTTCTTGAACCATGGCTCGTAGGAGATCGAAGACAGAGCGGATACGGCTTCCGCCAAGATGAACGTCACGCCGTACGAAGCTTGTCCCTTCTCCAGCATGACCTTCAGCTTGTCTTGCGCGTCTTCGGACAGCGCCGACGTTAACCCGGACAGCGAGCTGACGAAGCATGCGATCGGTTCGTAACGCGGCGGTTCGAGACCTTCGTCCGAGGCGTCCTTGAACGCGTTGTGTCTCGCGACGAGCTCCATGAACAAGCGAACGACCTGCTCTTCCGTCTTCGGCTTGTCTTTGCAATACCGATATCCCGCTCGCTCCGCGTCGACGAACAGCCCGGCCGGATCCAAGACGACGGTCTCGCCAGCGCTTAACGCGGCCTGCGCCGCTTCCGCGAAGCCCTGCAGGAAGGCGGAACTATCGTTCCGCTGCGAGAGCGCCAGATGAATATAAGCATCCGCCAGGCCGAGGTAGGACGTCGCGAGACTGCTCTTCTCGATGCCGATCGGTAAGCCGCGAGGTCCGACGCGCCGCAGCTCGTCCGCGAAAAATTCGGGATCGACGCGTTCCGGCAGCACCGGAATTTTCGCCGCTGGCGCCTGCGTCCATTCCTGGGCCGACCGATCGGCCATCGCGCGGACATGCTCGAACGTTCTCTCCGCGTCCGGCACGATATGGGCGATCTGGAATTCGTAAGCCTGATCGGACTTGAAGATGCCCCTGCCTTTGAACTTCGAAGGCACGATGCCGTCCACTCTGCCTAGCAATCCCGCATAATCCGATTTGTCGTTCATCTGCAGCACGTACGTTAGCTTGAAGTTCTGCAGCAGCCGGTAACGGACCGCGTTCGAAGCCGACGCCGTCAAGACGAAGGTGATGCCGAACTTGACGCCTTCTCTCGTCAAGTAGGCGAACGTCTCTTCCAGCGATTCATAGGTTTCCGCGAAAGCGGAGTAATTGTGGATCGCCACGACGATCGACGGCACCGATTGCCCCGACGACTTCGAGAACGAATGGAAATCGCCTCCATAGTCCGCGAACCGCTTCTTCCGGCTGTCGACTTCCTTCGCCAGCATCTTGAACAGGTTCGCGATCTTCTCTCCGTCGTCCGCGAGCAGAACGTCGCCCACGTGCGGAGCCTTGGCGAACGCGCGAAGCGTCTCGGCCCCGAAGTCCAGCACGTACAAGTTCACTTCCGCCGGCGTATGTCCGCTGATCAACGAATAGAGCAGCGTCGTCAGGAACGTCGTCTTGCCGTTGCCCGCGGAGCCGTACACGATCGCGTTCCCGTCTCGCGAGATCGGGAAGACGAGCGGCGCCTGTCTCTGGTTCTCCGGATCGTCGTACGCTCCGATGACCGGTTCGAGCCACGAGCCTCCGGCGCCGGAGACGCCATGCTTCCTCCGCACCTCGTCCAGGACGATGATCGCGGGAATCGGCTCCAGCCACAGCTTGCGGACGCGGATGTTCTCTTCGTCCGCGATCTGCGCCAAGTACTTGTTGATCTCGTCGATCTGCTTGGGCGGATTCGCGATCGCCCTGCTGCGTCTGTCCGGCTTCGCCTGCTTCACGACGCGCCCCAGATTGTCGATGATCGAGACGCTGTCGTCTCGGTTCTTCGCGATCCGATCGGCCGGCTCGTAGGGAGCTCCTCCCCACGCCGACTGTCCGAGCTCGAACAGCTCGTTGAAGCCTACCTGTACGTAATAACGCCCGGTAACCGACAGCTCCGCCGCGTCCGGCCGCTTGATTACGTCCATGCTGTCCGCCTTCTCCTGCACCTTCAGACAGATTCTGAACTTGCTGTTACTCCAGATCTGATCGTCCACGACGCCCGACGGCTTCTGCGTCGCCAGAATGAGATGCACGCCGAGACTCCGCCCGATTCGCGCCGCGCTGACGAGCTGCTCCATGAACTCCGGCTGCTGCGACTTCAATTCGGCGAACTCGTCCGAGATAATGAACAGATGCTGCAGCGGTTCTTGCACCCGGCCTTCGCGGAACAGCTTCTGGTACTTATAGATGTCGATGTTGCTGGCGCCGACCTTCTTGCCCGTCTCCCCGAATATCGCCTGCCTGCGCTTCAGCTCGCTCTGGATGGAGACGAGCGAACGCTTCACGGCCGCGCCGTCCAAGTTCGTGATCGTCCCGGCCAGATGAGGCAGCCGTTCGAACGCATTCGCCATGCCGCCGCCCTTGTAGTCGATGAGAATGAAGGCGACCTCGTTCGGGTGATAGCTGACGGCCAGCGACAGAATGAACGTCATGATGAATTCGGACTTGCCGGAGCCCGTCATCCCGGCGATCAAGCCGTGAGGTCCGTGGAACTTCTCGTGCAAATCCAGCTTGAACAGCTCTCCGTTCGTGCCTACTCCGATCGGCGCCTCGAGCGACAACGTCGGATCGTTCTCCTTCCAACGCGTCATGACGTTCAAGTGTTCGATCTTCCCGACCCCGAACATCTCCAGGAACGTCATCATCGCCGGGAGAGCGAACGTGGAAGCGGACGAGTCGAGCATCGTGTTCGCGAGGCATGCGGCCAGCTCGTGATCGTCTTGTTTCAGGTAAAAATCGGGCTGGAACGCGATATGCTCGCCCGTCGTGTCGTCCTTATCGTAGATCGTGGCGGTGCCGCCGAACTCGACGACCATCGAGCACTCCTTGGGCAGATGCTTCAATTCGTCGTAGAGATGGAAGACGCTGAACCCCAAGCTCGTCTTCGACTTGTAGATCCGCTGCAGGAAGTCCGCCTTCGAGGCCAATTCCTTGTTCATCGCGAATACGACGTAATGAGGTCCTGCATCGCCCGGTTCGGCCGAATTCCGTTCTTCTCTCGCGGCTAGCACTTTCTCCATCGCGGCCGATAGCGCCTTCGCTTCGCTCGGGTCCGTCGCCAAGTATCTCGAGCCCGAATCCGCGGACCACGCGTGCGGCAGCCACTTGACGTAGCTCCACGTCTCTTCCTCGCTCTTGTCGTAGAGGAAGACGAGCTTGAGCTCGTCGTAGCTGTGCAGCGCCGTCAGTTGCCATAGAATGCCTTTGACCATGTCCGCGACGCTGCTCCGGTTGCCGATGGCGCCGCTGATCCAGTCGTTATCGAGAGATAGCGTAATCGGAACCTGCTCGAGAAGCTTGGGCGTTTCCGCAAGCCTGTAAAGCTCCTCACGCAGATTATCGTCTTCGAGCGCGAACGACTTGTCCGGATAATCGATATCCGCCCGAAGCGGAAGCGTGCCGATGCCGAGCCTGACGTTCAGGAAGTCGTTCTGCCCGCGCACCCTCTCCCACAAGTTTCGTTGCCGCATCCGGATGCGAAGGACGCAATCGTCGACGCCGACGTGGTTCTCTCGCAGAATCTCGCTTTGCTTCGCGCACTCTCCCGCGATTTCGCGTCCGACGTCTTTCAAATACGCGGCGTATTTCGATTGGCGTAACCGTTCCTTGTCATCCCGTTTCTTGCTCTCGTGCTTCCTCGACAGCAGCGGCCACAGGAAGGCGCCTACTAGCATGCTCGAAGACATGACGAGCGACGGAAGCGCGTTGCGAATACCTCCCGTGGCATTCATCGAGTTCTGGACGGTAATCATCGCCACGAACGCGGCGGACATGCCCATCGTAATCGACGGCCCTAGCATGAGCATGAGCGGCGTCGGCTCGTGATTGCCCATGGCCGGCGGCGGATCGATTCTGATCTCCGCGGGACGGATGTCCCGCTTGAACCGCGGAGAACGGAAGAACGAATGTCCCGTCCACTCCTCCGGATCGTCGTCTTCCTCTTCGGCGGACGCCGGATGTTTCCCGTACGGCGGAAGCAGATCCGTTCGTACGGTTACGAGACCGTCCGGATTGTTGATCGCGATGAAATCCTTGCCCAATACGAGCTTCAAGCCGAGAACGTAGACGACGTCTCCGGGCTTCAGCGTACGCCGGCGCACCCTCTCGCCGTTCACGAACAGGCCGTTCGCGCTTCCGGAATCCTCGATCGAGACTTCTTCGCGAACGATCGATAGCTCCGCGTGCCTGGACGATACGTGAGCGCTGGCATAACGGATATCGCTGGATTCCGCCCGGCCGATCGACACGCTTCCGTGCGCGGGCAGCTTCACCTTGCGGAACCTCCGACGGTCTTCCGACACCGGCTCCGCGTACAGCATGGCCGTTCGCTGTCCCTTCGAGAGCGACAGCGTATAGAAGCTCGGCGCATCGATCGCGACCTCTTTGATCGGAGTGCGGTCCGGTCCGACGATCTGCGCGTTTCTGTTCGACTTCATGATCCATCGGCCGTCGACGCCTTCGATGCCGATAAGCCGTTCTTCCTTGCCGTAATCGTTGCGATGAGTGATCCAGAACTGCCCTTTGCGCTTCTCGGGAAGCACGCACGACGATAATTCGTTATCTTGGAGCAATGAGAGCTGCATCGGTCGGTCGAACCTCCACTTTATTTGACGTCTTCGACGCGATAGCCGCCGGGGATGACGGATACCCGCCATGTCTCTTCCATCACGTCGCCGAGCGCGATACGCACGCCGTAACCGGCCGAAACGGCGCGATGCGCGATGTGCTTGCCGATCAAGTAATAGCCTTCGCCGGCTTTGTCGACGCGCCAAGTACGGATTCTGTGCGAAGGCGTTCCGAACAGCTTCGGCGAATATTGGCGCATCCGTTCCAATACGTCATGACAGACGGCGGGAGAGGCGTACGGACTGAAGTGCTCGATGTGATTCGTCTCGTGAGCCAGCATATAACCGTCGTCCGCGTATTCGAGAAACCGGTATAACTCGTCCGGCATCGGGATGTCTCCGCGGACGACTCCGCGCAGCTCCCTGCGTTTCATGAAGAAGTAGATCCATAGGAGCCCGAAGGCGGATACGGAGAATAGAATCGTTGATAGAATCACCTGTCGCGCCCGCCTCCTTCGCGAATCATCTCTCGTTTATTTGCGAAGCGAAGAGAGCGCCGCCTGCCGAAGGACGGATCCCGCGAAGCCCGTCTCCGGCTGCTGCGTCCCGCGTCCCGGAGTCGCGGCGGCATGGCCGAAGCTGTTCGCCGCTCCGGCAAGCTTGCGATCGACGAAGCTCTTCGTCTCGTCGAGGTCCTGCTTGAGCAGACCCGCCGCTTCGGTTACGCCTACGATCGTCGATCTTGCCTGTTCCCCGCGCTCGCCGGGAAGCGTCCGAATGAGCGCGAGATCGTTCAGCTTCGATAGCTCGGCATGGATCGCGTTCAGACATTCGCCCGCGACGCGTTCGAAGCTTCGGCTCTCCTGGAATAGCTTCTCGAGCAGCTTCGGATCGAGCAGCATCGATTTACCGCCCATGCGCGACCGCCTCCTTCTCCACCTCGAGGAACCCGGCTTGCGCTTTGCCGACTTCCGCGGTCAACGCGCCGAGATCCTCGTACAGCTTGCGGTATTGATCCTCCAATATTTTGACGAACGTCAGATCGCTCGCGATCGCGGCTTCTCCGTATATCGCGCGAAGCCGCGCCGCGCCGGCCAGCAACGCCTGCAATTGTTCGCCGATCGCGTCCAGCGAACGTCTGACGAGTTGTTCTCCGCCGCTTTGTTCCATGAGTTCCATCGCTCCTCTCGGATCAGATCAACAAGCTGCGCGTCGCGCTTCTCTCTTCCTGGGTGGAAGCCTTCTTGGGCGCCGATTCCGGCTTCCCACGCGCATCCTCCTCGAACGCCGCGTAAGACGGGAACAAAGGAACCGTGTCGGTCACGGCGACGACCGGCCGAGTCGGCAAGGATTCCGCCAAGCCGGCACCGAACGCCGTATGTCGACTGTCGTAAGGGATGGCCGATTGGAAGAACCGCTCCCACGCCCACTCGTACTCTTCGCGGATCGTCAGGGAGAACGCGACGCTCTTGCGGACTTCCGGCGGCTTGCCGGGAAATCCCTTGACGTTGATCATCGCCGTAACGACATGAAGCACTCCGCAGCATAGCTCGACGTCTTCCTCCAACGGGCCGTCGACCAGATTCAGGAAAGGAGCCAGCACGCGAAGCGGCTTCGGCGCGGCATCGTAGAACCATTTGGCGGCGCCGCCGTTATCCCCGCGCGCGCATCCGATCGCTTCCGCCAGCGATTCGTAGCCATCGTATCGATCGGTCAGCACGACGGCTTGATCGTATACGTCCCTGTGCATGTAGTAATACCACTCGCCTTGCGCCAATACGATCGTGTTGACCATCGTTGGCAAGTAACGTTCTTTCGACGCGACGATCACGGGCGATTCGCCTCCTCCATCATCTTGACTCCTTGACGAACGCCGCCGGATCGACCGCCGTACCGTGCACGGCCACGGCAAAATGCAAATGCTCGCCCGTCGTGCGGTTACCCGTGTTGCCGGACAGCGCGATCGGTTCGTATTGCCTCACGGCTTGACCTTCGACCGCCGACACGGAAGATAGATGCCCGTATACCGTTCTAATGCCGTTGCCGTGATCGACCCATACGTACAAGCCCAATTCCTCGCTCTCGCCCGTCTTCGCGATCGTCCCATGGAACGCGGAGAGTACCTGCGTGCCGATCGGCGCTTCCATATCGAGACCGGCGTGGAACGTGATCTCGTCTCTCGTCACCGGATCCAGCCTCTCTCCGAAGGGGGACGTAATCCGTACCGGAATCGCGAGCGGGGAACGGAAGCCGGCAACGTCGCCCAGCTCGGCGTATTCGGCCGCGGTCTTCACCCGTTCCCGTTGGCGCTCCACGTCGCGTAGCAAGTCGTCGAGGTTACGCTTGTCGCCGGCTAACTCCGCGTCCCGAACCGGTATCGGCGGCGCTTCGCTCGCGATCGCCTTCCGATCCTCCCGGTTCCGGAGGAGAAGGCTCGCCGTATCCCGGTATTCGGCATCAAGCCGCATGATCGTTCCGATCTCCGCTCCCGACTCGCGGACCATCTCGGCTTTGAGCGCGTCCAGACGATCGGATAACGCGTAGATGATCCGGTCGGCTTCCGCCAGCCGATCATGATCGTACGCGCGTTCCAGCGCCTTCGCGGTATCGAACATCGTTCTGCCGCTAACGTCCCGAACGTCCCATTCGTATTGCTCCTCCAGCCGATGGAGCCTCTCTTCCTCCGCGGCTGGATCAAGAACCGTGGCGCCATACATTCGCAGCAGTACCGAGGCATCCTCCGCATGCGCGACCGCCGCAGGAAACGCCAGCGCCGTTAACACGGACGCAAGCTTGATGAATGCGCGCATCGACTTCCCTCCCTTCCGGATGTTCGTTCGTCTATCGCATATACGCGACATCGAACCGGTAACCCGCTTCCGCCGCTTCGTCCATCGTCTCGAACAGCGCTTCGGGTACGACGGAGGCCGGCAGCTTGTCCGCGAACGCATAGTAGCGTTGACCGCCTTTCGTATACCCGGCGACATGCCGCGCGGCCGAGACGCTCGATCCCGCTACGCTGAAGCCGCTTAGCTTGCCCGCGGTAGAGAAGTATTGCAGATTCTGCACGAGCACGAGGAAGCTCGGACCTTCGATCGAGTTGACGCCCACGCGATCCGTGAGCCGGCTCGGAACGAAGAAGCGGTTGCTCCACGAATAGTTGGCTTCGTTCAGCTTCTCGATGGCAAGCCCCATGTGGTTCGACACCGCATCGTTAATGATCCGGAACGCTTCCTCCCGCTTCATGGCCGCTCCCGACGGAGTCGGGGGCAAGCCGTCCAGCTTGGACAACGACGATCCGTCGAAGGCAACCGTGTCCGCCATGCCCATATTGAGCGCGTATTTCGTCGTCCCGTTCTCGTAGGCGTAAGGAAGCTTCATTCCGAACGACAGCTCCCAATCCGCGTCGTCCGGTTGTCCCGCTCCCGCGTATACCCCCGGCCGGTTGCCCGTCACGCGATGCTCCGCCAGGTAATAGCCGTCGTAGGTCGCGACCGCCGCGACCGGGATGTATTCCGCGATCAAGCGCTTATGCTCCTCCGTCGGAGGCACGTCGTAATTGAAGGCGAACACGTCGAGGAACGCGTCAAGCGCGATGTCCGGATCCAGCGTGAACTTGTCCTCGTAGGCGTAATCCAGGCCGAGATCGTTCGTCTCGAGCAGCATGGCCCGAATGCCCGCGTCCGTCGAGTAATCGATCGCGTAGGATAGCTTCAATCGCTCGATCTCGTCCTTCTCCTTCTGCGCGTAGATCATGTATCCGGCGATCAACGCCGCGAAGAATAACAGCGAAGCCAAGTTGACCAAGGAGAAAAAACGGCTCATCTCGCACCTACTTCCTGATCATGCCGGCTAGCGTCTGATCGAATTTGGACGGGGTCATGCGCAAAATACGATTCTGAAGCCGCTGCGCTCCCGTATAGTCGATGGCGCGGACGGTAACTTGGAGAATGTCGCCCGCGTTCCATGCCGATGTATCGTCGCTATAGATGTAAGACGCATAAGTGCCGCCGGCTCCGTCCGGGTTGACGACCTTCATGTAACGCTTGATCGTCGCGTCCATCGAGACTCCATAGGAAGAGATGCCCATGTAGAAGTCGGCCAAGTCCTGCTCGGAGAGCGTTCCTTTATCCGTGATCTTGTCGATGAAGTTCGTCATCTCGTTCAACACGCTGCGGTTCATCGTGAGATCGTCGCTCATCGTGTTGATGACGAGAGGTCCTCCGATCAGCAGCGCGAAGGCGAGAAGAACGCCGAGTATTTTATTGATCAGATCGGTCAAGGCTTAGAGCTCCTCTCACGGCGCGAAGCCGAAGTTCCAATATCGCATGCCGTCCGGTCCCGCATGCAGCCGCATATCGACGTCCGCGTTCAGGGGCATGGCCGTCCACGCCTGATTCAGCCAATACTCCCTGTTCGCGAAGAAATCTTCGTCCAGCTCGATTTCGACCGGCGTGCCGTTCGCGTCGATCCGGACCTTGCGCGGCTGCGGAACGTTCTCGTCCGCAATGACCAACATGAGCAGTGCGTCTCCGGAGTCGTATCTCTGAGTTGCGTTCTCGTCTTCCGATCGAAGCTCGCTTGCCGTAACTCGCGCCGTCTTCTCGAGCTGCACGTCGAATCCGCCGACGTCGCCTTTCAGGTAAGGAACGATGAACGGAATTCCGATCGGCAGGAATAACGCGAGCACGAGAATGACCGTGATGAGATCGAACGAGCTTTCCGCTTCTTCCATCCGTCATGCCTCCTTGATCTCGACCTCGAATCGATCCGCCTCGGGCGTTAGCTCGATTCTGACTTTCTTGCCGAGCAGCCTCGGATCGGCAAGATCCTCTGTTTCCCTCACGCTCACTCCGTACACGACGACGTCCGCGACGATCGCGGCGCTCGCGCTTTTCAGCAATAACGCGTACAGCGTCGGCACCGGTACCGCGCCGTAACCGGCGACGTCTCTGAGCTCTTGCGAGTATGACGCTTCCTGCGATTGGGCGATATCGTTCACCGATCGTCTGCCGAAATCCTGCGACATCACGCTGAAGACGACGAGTATGGCGGCAATGACGGCAACGACGACGAGATGCACGGTGCCCATGACGCTGGTGCTGACTTCGTTGTCCATGTCACGGCTGCCTCCTGAACTCGATTGTCCCGATTCCGCCGTTCGCTTCTCGAACGAGGGCCGACGAGAATCTTGCCGAATCGGGGAATACGTCGAACTTCTCGGTCAGCGTCGATACGGAGAACGGATCGGGCGTAATGCCGGCTCCGGCCTGCCGTTCCCACGACCAGACCTGGTCGGGAGCAGGTAATCCCGTGTACACCCGGATGGCCGGATACCCGCCCGTCTCCGCGATGACGGAGACGAGATCCTGCGCGTACAAGCCGCTGGCGTCGTCGTACGGACTGTACTTGCGGTGCTCCTTCAAGATCGCGACGGCGGTATCCTGCTCATGCAGGACGCTCGCGCTCTCCCGGGCCATCGAGCCTAGCAGCACGATGAGAGAGATGACGATCGCCGCGGCCATCGCGCTCAAGCTCGCCCAGATCGTGGCCGACCATTCGTTCACGGGACCCTCTCCTTTCCGTTAATTCCGTACTCTAGCAGTGCCTACGAGCCGCGGCGAAGCAGCTCGCGGGCCTTAACAGCACGTATTAAAGTTGTTGGGTGAAGCAGACGCCTACGATCTGGCCCGTCGTGTCCTTGATCAGCTCGGCCAGGAACTTCGCCGTCGGGCGTACGAACGTGTCCGTACCGGAATCCGTCATCGGGGTGTAGATCATGTTGTACTTGATTCCGGATGACGTATTGAGATTCAATGTGTAATGAGAATCATTGGCTTGAGTTGCGTTACGCACAATTGCGGCTGTGTCATAGTAGTCATGCGTACCTGTTTTAGTCGAACCTTCCAATAACGCTCCGTAGTTGTTACCCTGATTGGTACTGCTCGTGTCCGTAGCGGAGATGTCCAAAGTAGCCAGCGTTCTTACGACGGAAGCAACCGGTTGTCCTTCGAACAGTTTCACTGCCGATACGACCTGCGTGCCCGAGATGAGCTTCTGGTCATAGTCGTCGAACCTTGCCAGGGACATCGAGTCCATCGAGACGGATACCGTCGAGATCCCCTGGTTCGTCGTTCCCCGCGTAAAGCCCAAGATAACGAAAATAATCGAAATGATAACGCCGATGACGATGAGGGCGATCGCTATTCGCGCGCCTGATCCGAGTTCGCCTTCCATTGCTTACTCACTCCCCGTTTTGAATGTAATAGACTGCAGACAATATCTCCCGACGCGCAATTCCGGCAGCGCTTCGCCGCTCGCGTCACCTCCCTCGAGGAATGTAATCCGATTCCCTACATGTTCATATGTTCCAGCGCCGTCTTGAACTCTCTGAAACCGAGGATGCCGAGCGGCACGAGAATATACAGGATCGCCGTCAGAACGAGCGGTGCCATCGCCAGCGGACTGACCATCGCCCGCTTCTTGCCGAGCGTCGTCGTCTGCGAGATTTCGCGGATGCGCAGCACGTGGTCGCGCTCGGTGACGAGATCGCTGAACGCCTCGTCGAGCCGAATCTGGTGAATCGTAAGCAACAGCTTGTCCACCATTCTGCGGAAGCCCGGCAAGACGGCTTTGGCCTTGAGCCGATGCAGCGCGAGATCCGGATTCGAAGGGTACTCGTGGAACGCGTCGATGAGAGCGTTCTTGTGCACCCGGCTCTGCTTCATCAGCCAATAGAGCGTCTCGAGCGTATCGCACGACGTATTCATGAGTATCGAGATCAGCGTCTGCAGCTGAAGCACGTCTTCCTCGCTCTCGGTCTTGAGCAACATCGCTCGCGCTCGCAGCATCAGCTCCGGCAAGTAGAAGAACGCGGACGCGATGCCGAACGAGATCGCCAGCATCCACCATTTGAAGTAAGCGCCGTGATAACTCGTGTACTTCTCCTTCAGCCGTTTGAACTGGGCGTCCTGGTCGAAGGGCGGCAGATCGGGCAGTCGTTGCGTGATCAAAGCTTTCGTATCGTTGTCCGAGGGCAGCGAAGGCAGCGACAGGTAATAACGGTCCATCTCTTGCCGAATCCGGATGTCCTTCGCCGTCAGCTTCTCGCCGCCCACGAGCGATACTTCGCGCACGTTGTCGTAGACGAACTGCTTCCCGAGCTGTACCGCGAAGAAGAAGCTGACGATCGCGAACAGGAAGGCCATCGAGGCGTACAGGATTTTACTGCCGTACATGTGCCGTAAGTTCGTCATGCTTAGCGCGCCTTTGATCGTTCGCAATTTGCGGGCTCGCTTGTAAGATTTCTTAGGAATCAGATCGTCGACGATCTTCGCGAACCACGGCATCTTCAGCGCCCTCATGACGATCGGGTTCCGATCGTCCTTCTTGACCGATACCGCGCTGTTGACCCGTACGATGACCGTATACCCGAGTATCGACGCCAGCAGGATGACGACCCGCGACACGTAGCCGAGCGTTCCGTGGTAGAGCACCGACGTTCCCGGAATGATCGAAGTGAAGAAGCTCTCGATCACCCCGATCGCGAGCAGCGGCGCGATCGGCAAATATTCGAGCATGCCGAATCTGGCTTTCTGCATCGAGATGCGCCGGATTTCCAAGTTGACCTCGTCCGCTAGCATCCCCATAGCCTGTAAGAAGCTCGAGGAACCGTCGCGCAGCTTGGAATCTCCCGCATTGTTCAGGATGTAGCAGACTCCGGCCAGCGTGCATAGCAATTTGAACGGCGTCTTGGCGTAGAATTCGTCGAGCTTCTTCTTCCCGTCGACGTCCGACAAGATCGCCGAGATGTCCTCGAACGCCCGGTGAAGCGAGCTGCCCGCCTCGGTCTCCGCGACCGCTTGAGATATCGAGTTCAACCGCAAGTAGTTCTGGCGCAGGGAAGACAGCGCCGTCGACAATTGCTTGAGCAACCGGAAGTGCACGCTGTCGACCTGCTTGCCGACGATGACGTTGTTCATGACGAGCGCGTACAGCAGCACGAGCAGCGTCGAGAACACGTCCTTGAAGATGAGCGCTCCGACGACCAGCAAAGCGACCGAGCAAGAGACCGAGATCGCGTACACCCGAACGGAATTCACTTGGATTTCCTGCGCGGAGTAGACAGAGAGGTCGGCGATGCGCGTCTTGACTTTCTTGAAGCTTCCTCTCGTCAAGAACGAGTCGTCGAGCCGTTTAAACCACTTGAGATACGTCGTCAACGGGATGAGGCCTTTGCGCTTGACGCGGATGCCCGACATTCTCGCCCTCGCCTTTTTGCGGTCGGAGACGACAACCCAGGAAATGCCGAATATGGCCGTCAAGACGATCGCGATCAGGAGAAAGACCATCAGAGCCTCCAGTTGTCGAGTATGAACGACTTGAATTCCTTGACTTTGTCCGGCGGCATTACGCCCAGCATCTTCTGCGTCAACTCCGTGGTGAACCAGTCCTGCGTCTCGTAAGTGTCGGTGTCGAGGTCGTACTTCAGCACGTCGCGCGTCGCGAACGTCTTGCGGTCCGTAATCCGGGAATAGTACTCCTGCGTAATCCGATTCATCGAATGCAGGGGGTTGCCGGAATCGTAATCCGGATAAGGCACGTTCTCGTCCAGCTTCACGATCTCGGATATGCGCTCGACGTACCGGCGGCCGTCCGTCGTATAGTTCAGATGAATATCGACCCGGATGACGTCGATAACCTGCTGCTCCGCCGTCGTCATATTGCCCGTGAATCCGCCGGCGTTAACGAGCGAGTTCCGTATCGCGTACACGAGCTGATCCGCCAAGTTGGCATGGTGGGAGAAGATCGTGAAGATCGACGCCACCTGCCCCATCTGGATCATTCGGGCGGCGATCGCGTCCGTCGCGACTTCGCCAACGATCGAAACGGCGGCGTCGGATTTCTTCAAGGCGTCTTGAAGCTGCGTCGCCGATATGAACTCGGTTTCCTGCACGGACAAGATATTCCGCTCGGGGTACAGCTCGCGCAGATACATCTCCGGAGCCATCTCGAGAACCCGGATCGTGTATCGGGGATCGATGTACTTGACGGCCGCCGTCATCATGACCGTCTTGCCGGCGCCCTGCCGTCCGGTGAAGCCGCAGGTCACTTGTCCCATCATGAGATACTTGATGAGTTCGATCGCGAGATGCGCGTTCTTGACGTACGGCTTGGCGATCAGCGCCGGCAACGAGGAGTCGCTTAGCGTGAACTTCCGGACGAACACCGCCCAATATTCCGCGGCCGGAGGCCGGAGCGCGAGCACGCGGGATTTGTCGTACATCGTGTTGACCAGATAACCGCGCTTTTCCGTCAACGGACCGGGATTGTTATAGCGGCACAGCAATTGCACGACCCGGCGCAGCTCCTCTTCCGTATGGAAGGAGAGGAACCGCAGATGGATGTACCTGCCGTTCAGATACAGCCATACCGATTTCGGCGCCGTCAGGATCTTCTTCTCTTTATTGAGCAGCGCGCTCAAGATGGAGCCCGACGTTCCGCAGTTGAACCCGTTGATGTTCATTTCGCGCAGCGTATCGATAATGCCGAACCCTTTGTACCGCTGATAGATCATGATCGCGAGAATGTCGAGCATGACATGGTAGCCGAGCTCGAACGCCTTATCCGCGTAGATCGTATCGATGTCTTCCTCGGATACGAGGTAAGAGGCTTGCGACTTGTCTTCGATCTCGTACCGTTCCCGATCGAGCCGATATTCGCGAACGAGTTCCGCGAGAGCGTCCTTGCCGTGCGTCTTCTTGTAGAAGTACATCAAGATCTCGAATTTGATCCGCGGCTCGACATAGCCTCGGAAGTCGAACACCTGCAAGATCTCTTCCTCCGTCTTCAGCTGATCGGCGATAATGCTTCGAATGAGATCCTGCACGATCAGCTTCGCGGAATCGATGCCGTACACGCAGTTCTGCATCGCGTCCTGAATGCGGGCTTTCCGCTTGTACATCGACTCGAACTCCTCGTCGGACATGCCGGCCAAGTTCTCGTCCTTCACGAGATCGGCCAGGCTATACTTGACGATCTCCAGCAGCCGGTCGAGCGTAAGCTTGTCCGATTGCTCCGCGTCCGGCTTCTCGCGCTTGGCCTTCCAGTACAGTGCCGATATGACAGCCGCGATTCCCAGGAACGTCGCGACGACGAGCAATGTATTCACGCTCAATGCGATTCCCTCCAGCCGTTATGCCATTCCTTGCGGCCATGCCGTTCTTCTTCCCAAGTTGGATAGGACGACCATCAGACATTCCTTCAGATCGTTATTCAGCTCGATCACCCGCGGATCGCGATTCAGAATGAACGGCAACATCGTCTGCAGCTTGCCCGTATTGCTCGATTTGCGGATAAAAGGGTTATAGCTGAGCTTGGCGCAGCGCCTGTGGCGAAGCCCGAGACGTTTGGTCGTATCCCGGAAGGCCTCGACGTACGGATCATACTGGTTGAACACGTAGACGAGCCCTTTGCCGTTCAGGCCGCCGAGCACCCCTGCCCGATCCCAGTCCTTGAGCTTATTCCAGACGTCCCTGGACTGCGTGAGCACCATGACCACCAAGTCCGATTGCTCGATTACGGCTAGAGAGGCTTCGTCGTAGATTTCCGTCGCGACGTCGGTCACGACGACTTCGTGGCTAAGGTTCTGGATCGCGAACTTCAGCAGCTTCGTATTGTCTTCGCCGGATATCGTGTCGGATGCGGTCTCGATCAGCTGCAAGTTCGGCACGCCTGGTACCTTAAGACAATAATCGACGATCTCGTCCCCCGCGATGGCGTTCGCTTCCAGCAGCTTGATGACTTGGGTCAAGTTCCTCGTCTTGTCCTCTTGCGGCTTAATACCAAGAAATCCGCTCATCGAACGCCCGTCGTTGCCTGTATAAGCCAGGCAAGTCGTCATGTTCTGCGTCTGCGCGATGCCGAGGGCGAGCAGCGCGCTTACCGTCGTCCCTCCTTGCCTGCGGTCCGGAGAAATCACGGCGATCTTCATCTGCTCCACCTCCTCGTCAATATCGCTAGCGCTTGCTTAGGCTTCATGCTCAAGTGCGGCGCGAGAAGCTTCGCGAATCCGACGTTGAGCTCCTTGGACGGTACCGGCTCGAGGATGCGGTAATGTTCGATCCGTTCCGTCGTCTTCCATACGAGCGAAGCCGGCGCGACATGGATCGCGTTCTTCTCGCGCTTGCCGTCGTAAGTCATCTTCACCGTAACCGGCGCGTTCAGCATGCCGAGCAGCGCTTGCTCGTCTTCGGACGGGGGGAACGCCTTCACGTGAAGAGCCGCGTGCAGCTCGTCCGGAATCGTGTCCTGCAGATCGAAGACGACATGGTCGAAATCGTCCGGCGCGTACCCGATCTCTTCGAATACCTCGTCGGGCGTCGCGTCCGTCACGGCGACCATGACGTTCGCGAAATGTCCTTGCCGCTCGCCCGGCTCCAGCAACCGATTGTAGTGCCTATTGTTCGTCAGCAACGCGACGTCGCCCGTCGCTTGCAGCAGCTTCAACAAGGCGTAAATGACGGGTCGCTTGTCCGTATGGCCGTACACCCCGATCCGCATTACTCCACGACACCTTTCTCGATGTTCAATGATTGCCCGGTTTCCGCGGGCGTCTGGCCGTCTACGGCCGGCGGAGAAGACTGCTGGATTTCGGACGCTTCCGACGCCAGCGCTTCGAGCACCTCTTGCTCTCTCTGGGCCGCCGCGTCCGCGCCGCCTTCGATGACGCCTTCGATCTCGTTCCGTCCGGACGATATTTTGCTTCCCTTGTCCTCGGTCACCGCCGATATTCCGGTATCGATCATCGAGCGCAACGGATCGTTGATCTGTTCGTTCAACCGCTCCAGGATGTTCGGATCGGCCAGCATGATCGCCTGGATGTTTTTCGGAATCGCGTAATACGGCGTGGCGGGCTTCTGGATGCCCGGCTCGAGATACTTGGTCAGATAGAGCGTCGCGCCCTTGTCCGAATTCAAGAAGTAATCGATGAGGGCCGCTTGGTAGAAATGAATTTCCCTCTCGTTCAGCGTCAGCTTGATCGTCTTCTGGTTGATCGCCTCGATGCGCTTGTGCGGCAAGACGATGTAATCTTCGCCGTACGGATAGACGATGCGGTAATCGATATAATCGCCGACGCGCATGCCGATCGGCAGAATGTCCGCGACGACGTCGTATTCCCTCGTCGTGTCGTCCACTTGTTCCTCCATGACCAGATCCAGGCTAAGCGGAGTTCCTGCCGCCAGCGACACCCGGTAGAATTTGCCGACGACCGTTTCCGGCTCCAGCACCAAGCTCGGCACGAGCAACGATTCCGGTATTCGGCGAGTCTCCAAATCTTCGTACGCGATCTCTTTGCCGGGGAATAACGCCGCTCCCTCCCGTATCGTCCAGATGTCGACCATCGGTCCGATCGCGTCGATCGTTTGTTGAAGGGAGGCGATCCGCCCCTCGTATTCCGTTCGCGTCTTCTCTTGCTTCGGCTTCCATATCGCGTAATATTGTCCGACGTTCGTTCCGACGAACAGCAGCGCCGTCGCCGCCGCGATCACAATCGTCTTCCAATTCCACTCCACGTGCATGCTCGCAACCTCCGCCTCAAGTCGTACCGTTAATGAACCGCTCGGGATCCGGCAATTCGGATCGTACCGGGTATAACACTTTCATGAAGTCGGGCATCGCGATCACTCTGCAGACGATGCCGTTCTTGGCGAGATACAGGTCCGCGTATGCCGCGTCGCGATACGTCCCGATGTTGCTCCAGCCGTCCGAGATCATGGTCGCGAGGTAGATCGAGGTCTTCTCTAGTTCCGAAGCGTAGGTATACGGAATGTCCGGTTCGATTCCCGCTCCGATCGAAGCAGGATCGATGATCGTAGTGTCCGGCAAGTAAGCGAACGACTCCGCCGGTTCCGTAATGGATAGCTCGATCGCGGCCTTCGCGCCTTCTTCGGTCGCGAGCACGGTCAATCGGAATACGTCGCCGCGCACGATCGCTTCTTTGATGACGATCGTCGGCGATTCCGCTTCTTCGGCCGCCGCGCGAGAAGGATCGGCGTCTTCGAGCGTCTTCCATCCGATCAGCAGCAACGCCGCAACCGCTAACGCGGCGGCGATCCACAGAGTCGGCGCGAGCTTACTCATAGCGCTGCGCCTCTTCGCCCATATACCACAGTCTCGGCTCTCCGCCCGCAGACGTTCGGACGGTCAACCCTAGCGCTCTCAAATATTCCGTTACCTTGGCGTCCGATGCCGAGAGGTTCACATTGAATTGCTGCTTGCCGTACCATACGGTCATGTCGGATCCGTCTAAGGAATAACCGACGCTGTCCGCTCCTTCGAGGCCGAGAGAATTCGTCGGGTCTTCGATCGTTCCGCTGCTTCCCCGATAATCGGCGACGATGCGCTCGAGAACCGGATCGATCTCGGCGTCCTTCTTTTGTCCCCACCAGTAGCCCGCGAGAAGCATCGCGATCATCAAGGCGATAAGGACTGACGTCTTGTACATGGGCGATCCCCTTATGTCTCCTGTCATATGCCTTCTTCCCGGACGACGAGTTCGTACTGCGACTCTAGAATCTCGTACGGGAAATCTTCTACAAGTATATGGAAGCCCATCCACCATTGAAATATGGTTTCCGCGAAATGTAAGATAACCGCTTCGAAATGGCAGAACCGATAGGAAAGTGGCATTTTCGAGCCGCGAAACGTCAGATTTCGACCTTGAAAAGTGCTTGACAAAATAAATTTGTGTAATTTTGTGGCGAATGGTGGTGAAAAATGCCTTTCTTCTGCTAATATGGTATGGAAATCCTTATGTATAGAAGGAAGAAGATGGGGCGTAGCATGAAGACAATCATCGCGGAAGACGTACAACACGTACGCAAACAAATTAGGTCTTTGTGTTCAACCAGCGAGATCGACGTCATTGCCGAGACGCATTCCGGACTAGAGCTCGTTGAGTTGGTGCTTAAGTATCATCCGGACATGGTCATTCTGGATATCGAATTGGAGGAAATGTCGGGGATCGATGCCGCGATGCGGCTGCGCGAATTGGGAGAGACCGACCTGATCTTCGTGTTCGTAACCGGCTCGACGGACCCGTACAACGTCATGATGGCGGTGAACGAGATCGGCGCCTATTACGTCGTCAAGCCGGTAACGACCGACCGGTGGAGCCTCGCGATCGATAAGATTAAAGAGAAGTTCGCATCCGCGGCTCAAGTCCAAGCGCTTGCCGAATCGCACGATCTGCTGACGGAAGCTTCCCGCTCCAAGCAATCTTTCGCGATCTCGGAAGGCATGATTCTCATGATCGAGAAGCTCCCCTCCAAGAAGTCGGTCACGATCTTCTTGACGAACGGAGAACGCATCCGCAGTCTGTATACGCTGCAGCAGCTCAAGGAAATGATGGCGCCTTACCTGTTCGAGACGATCCGTGGCGTTCTGGTTAATATGAGGCACGTGTCCGGTTTCTCGCGAGAGGCGGACTCTCCGAAGACGGGATTAATCCGAAGATTTACCATTATGTTCCGTAACAGCGCCATAACCGCGCCGCTCGGACGAGCGCAGGTCGCTCCGTTCTCGGAACTGCTGGAGAAGCGGCAACGGGGGGAATGGGTATGAATGGCGCCGCCTATATCGGAATCGGTATTCTGCTCCTCTTGAGCGCGTGGATAGTCGCCATGAAACGCTCCGAGCACCGTCTGAGAAGAAGCGTTCGCTTCTACGAGGAACATATTAGAGAATCGAAGCAAGAACAATATCAACTGCGCGCGCACAAGCACGACCTGCTGAACCACGTTAACACCATTCATGCGCTCGCATGCATGAAGGAGTACGACGAGCTTCGCGCCTATACGGAACGCTGGACGCGAGATATCGCGTGCGCGTTCGAGAAGGACGATACGGGCCACCCGATCTTAGCCGCGTTGCTTCTAACCAAGCAAGACGAAGCCGATAGGCGCGACGTGCTGCTGACCTATAAGATCGAACGGCGGAAGCCGGCGGAGTTCACGCTCTCGCCCGTGGATCTCGTGCGAATGATCGGCAACCTGGTCGACAACGCGATCGATTGCGCGGCCGCCGGTCCGCCCGACGAGCGCTGGGTCCGGGTCGAGATCGACATGGATGCCCGCATGCTTCGAACGCTCGTCGTTAATCCCGGTAAGCTGCCCAAGAGAACCGCCAGCCGGATGCTAGATACCGGGTTCACGACCAAACAGAGCCATTCGGGTTACGGGTTGTCGATCGTCCAAGAGCTGTCCGGCAAGCTCGGCGGCAGCGTTTATTATCGGAACAAAGGAGGTCAAATTACGTTTCATTTAGATATCCCGTGGTCGAAGCAGCAAGCAGCCGCTCCGATGAAGCTAATCGCTCGTTAATAGCGCGAGCATGACAAAAAAACCTCCTTGCCGCCTGGGAATGTTCCGAGCGACAAGGAGGTTTATCGTTTATATAGGTGGTGCCGAGGACGGAGGTCGAACCCGTACGGTGGTCACCCACCGCGGGTTTTAAGTCGTACTACTGACGGTTTTTTGAACGATCCGAGCCGGATACAAGCGCTATGATTTGAACAAAGCTTAGGTATTCCGTACTATTTCGTCTTATTCCGACGAAATATACGCATTTTTGCGGAAAATCATTGTGGGTGACTATCGCCTCATGATAGACTTAATTGGCATATAATAGGTGATATAGGAGAGGGGTATTCATTTTAATGGAATCGCAACCAACACAACCGCAACAGAAACCGATCGTTAACAAGAAGCTCGTCAAATGTAAGCATTGTAATCATGACGTAGCTCGTGCAGCACGCAAATGCCCGAATTGCGGCGGTAAGTTGCATATGGGAAAAGGAATGCAATTTTTCGTCGGCTTAGTCGTAATCATCGTTGTCATAGCAATTCTAGCTAACTTGGGCGGTAACGACGACAATTCGGCAAGCAACGGCACGACGACCAGTTCGAGTGAAGACGTTCCGCTGAGTAATGAAGGTGTCGCTTCTAACGTTGCGATCCGCGTCGATAACGTAGAGACAACCGATAAGGTTGGCGATAACCAATTTACGGAGACTAAAGCTCAAGGCGTATTCAAGGTCATATCCCTGAGCATCAAGAACGGACAGAAAGACGCTATTACGGTTGATTCGAATAGCTACAAACTGTTTGACGATCAAGGTCGCGAATTCTCGGCTTCTACGAATGGACAAATGGCGTTCATGGGCAATGATAATGTTAAGGCGTTGTTCTTAGAGAAAGTGAATCCAGGCATCCAAATCCAAGGCGTTATCGTATTCGATGTACCGACAGACGCTAAAGGGTTATACTTGGAAGCACGAGGCGGTTTCACAGGTAAGAAGATTAAGTTGAAAGTAGACTAAGGCGCACTGGACGCTCTACTGAAAAAAAACAAGGCGTATCCAACCGGATGCGCCTTGTTCGTTTTTAATCGCTGTCTTGCAAACGTCTGGTTGGACGTAGGCTAAACGGATTAACATTCATTTAAGTAAGTAATGGTGCCGAGGACGGGGGTCGAACCCGTACGGTGGTCACCCACCGCAGGATTTTAAGTCCTGTGCGTCTGCCAATTCCGCCACCCCGGCACGTTATGTTGAGCGCTGCGGATACGAGCACCGAGCGGTGACAACAGATAATATAATACCACGGATGCTCCTGCATAAGCAAGGTCAACTTATCCAGTTTATCCAACTCCCGCGGGACGAATCGCATGGAAAAAGACCCCAACGCTCCGAGGAGCGTTGGGGTCTTGCGGATGTTATCGTATGTAGTTCAATTCGTTACAGTTGGTTGGTGGGCCTTGCAGGACTCGAACCTGCGACCAATCGGTTATGAGCCGACCGCTCTAACCAACTGAGCTAAAGGCCCTCGAGTCGGTCCCGAGAAAGTTGGTTGCGGGGGCAGGATTTGAACCTGCGGCCTTCGGGTTATGAGCCCGACGAGCTACCGGGCTGCTCCACCCCGCGTCGTTGAATCTGCATGTGCCAGTTATTGGCGACAAACAATAATATACCTTACTTACATGCCTCGTGTCAACTGTTATCTTCGTTTTTCTTTTTCTCCGCGTTGTCGGCGTTCATGCCCCCGGCGTCGGCCATCGCCATCTCGCCCAGCTTCTGCAGCAGCAAGTGCTGCGGCATGTGCATGAGATGCTCCAGCGGCACCTTCATGAACGCGGACAGCTTCAGGGCCGTCTCCGCGGATATCGGCATCGGTCTCACGGTGAATCCTCTCCTTGCATCGCAGACGTCCGTCTCAGCTTATCACAGCGACGAACGATTGCCAAGACGGAGAAGAGCACCGCCCAAGACCAGAACCTGTTCAAGGCAAATAACGAACGCCGTAGCGCCCTTTGCGGGAGCGATACACTTCGATTTCGCGAGGAAGGTCGATTCCGAACACCCAGCCGTCATGCTCCATCCGCTGCACGAGGCAGCCGGCTTGGAACTTGCTGTCGTACAGCCTGGACCAGTATATCCATTTCAACGCTTATCCCTCCGTTATTTGGGTGTATGCTTCTAGGATGCACGGAGGATCGGAATTTGAAACGTTCGACACCGCCGGAAAAGCGTAAGCGACCCGCGTATGCAAAGAAACGCACCCCGGTTCTACCGAGGTGCGTTCCTCCTTGCAACATCCTATCCTTATTCCGCGACTTCCGGCGCGGTAGACGCTTCCGCCGGTTCGTCTACCGAAGGCGCTTCTTCCGCAACCGCGGACTCCTCGGTAACCGTCACGGATTCTCCGGCCGCTTCCATCAATCTCATCTTCTCGAGAGGGATGGCTCCGCCACCACCGTAGACGTCGTCGTAAATGCCCTCGATCGGGCCGTCCGGGTTCGTCTTGATCTTCTGCAGCAGGTCGTTGCCCCGCGTCTGCCATTCCTCGAGCGCTTCCTTGACGGTCTTCGTGCCTTGAATGACCTTCTGGTACGCTTGGTTGCCCAACTCGTTAACCATGTTCAGGTTCGGCTTCTCGCGGTAAAGCGCTTGGTCCTTGAGCGACGATTGGGACATCGGCGCAGGCTTCATCTTCGTGAAAGCATCGATGTTGTAAGGGTCCATGCCCTCCTTCACTTTGACGAACTCTTTCAGAGAAGACATCTCGTATGTGCTGCGGGACTTGAACTTGGCGGACTTCTCGCCGTTCATGAACTTGATGAACTCCCATGCGTCGTCCGGGTTAGCGGCCTTGGCGTTAATACCCGCCAGTTGGTTCAGATAGATATTGCCGCCGATACCGACTTTGTCGGAGAAGAACGGCATCGTGACGACGTCCCATTCCAGCTTATCCATCTTCAGCTTCTCCGCGTTCGCGTTCATCTGCTGAATTTGGCTGATCATGCTGTAATCGCCGACCGTCATCGCGACTTTGCCGTTCAGGAACAATTGCCCTTGATATGGATTATAGCGAATCGGTCCGTCCGTCGCCGGCTGTTCGTACATGTTCTGCAAGTCTTCTTGCTTCGGCGTAATGTGATCCTTGTTCAGATCGGTGATCATCTTCCATGCCGCTTCCCATTGCGGCGTGTTGACGGTCATCGTCTCCGCTTTGTCGTCGAACATGCGAAGCTGCAGCGGCGTAATGAAGCTCTGCATGTCGTAGAAGCTGTCGCCCGCGCCCCATTGGTTCAAGGAGAAGCCGAACACGGCGTCCTTCCCTTCGCCCTTCTTCATCCGTCTCGCTAGGTTGAACACTTCCTCCCAGCTCATCCCGTCGGTCGGAGCGTCTACGCCTTGGGCGCTGAACAGCTTCTTATTATAATAGAGCGCGGAAGGCGTGAACGTCGGCGTCAGAGCGTAGATGAAGTTGTTGCCTTGTTCTTTGATGCCGTCGATAACCGTCGGCACGAACGCGGTCGTGTCGATCTCGTCTTCCTTCAGGAGCGGATCGAGCTGTTTCAGCATGTTCTCGTTCACGAGCTGGCCGAGCAAGCCCAGATCGAAGATCATGACGTCGACGGGATTGTCGCCGGTCATGATCGCTTTCACCTTCTCCATCGGATCGGGTTGCTGTTGCGGCTTCGACTGGTCTTCGAATTGCATCTCGTTATAATCGATGGCCGGCACGATCTCGATGTCGATATTGTCGTGGTCGAATTCGAACATGTCCGTATACTGCTGGCGGAAGTATTGATCGTCCTGCGTGCTGCCGTACAGCGTTCCGATGCGGAGCGTGTGGCGGTTGTTCGGATCGTCCGCCTCCTCGCCCGAATTACATGCCGCCAGAATCGGAACGAGCAGCGTAAGCGACATGCTGATTTTGACCCATTTCGGAACCGAATTTCTCATCTTCATGCGGTTTCTTCCCCCTCTAATGTTTTCGGTGCGGTGATGACGATCTTGTCGCCGTCGAATTCCATCGTCGCCTTGTCTCCGATCGCCAGCGCCTTCAAGTATTCCTTCGGAATTTGCATCCGTCCAACGCGGTCGACGACGACGTAAGCTTCATGAACTTCCTCGAGCGACTCCCCTTGGTTAAGCGGCAACGACAGATCGAGATTCGGATTGCGCTTAATGAATTCCGTGCTCGTCAAGCCGTCGCGGATCGCGACGACGCGGTCGACTTTGCCGGCGAGCGACAGGTCGTGCGTGACGATGACGATCGTAAGGCCGAGCTCCTTGTTGAACTTGCGAAAAATATCCATGATAACGTCCGAGGTGCGCGTGTCGACCGAGCCCGTCGGTTCGTCGGCAAGCAGCAACTGCGGGCGGTTCGCGAGAGATATCGCGATCGCCACGCGCTGCTGCTCGCCGCCGGACAGCTGCTGCAGCTTGTTGTGCATCCGGTCCTTGAGGCCGACCCACTCGAGCAGTTGCTTCGCGTAGGGGCGGTCCAGCTTGCCCGCGAACATCATCGGCATCTCGACGTTCTCGAGCGCGGACAAGAACGGCAGCAAGTTGCGCGCGTTGTTCTGCCAGATGAAGCCGACCGTATCGCGTTTATACTTCACGAGGTCCTCGTCGCTCACCTTAAGCAAGTTCCAAGGGCCGACCTGCACCTGTCCGGCGGACGGACGGTCCAGTCCGCCGAGAATGTTCAGCAAGGTCGACTTCCCGCTTCCGCTGTTGCCGATAATCGCCATCATCTCGCCTGGTTTCACGCTAAGATTCAGGCCTTGGAGCGCGACGACCTCGAGATCGTCGGCTTTGTAAATTTTGACTAACCCTTCGCAAGTGATCATCGGTTAGCGCTCCTCTCCCAGCTTGACGGCCTGGTGCACCTTCAGACGGCGAATGTGCGTCACGAGCAAGGCGACGCCGATGAACATCATGACGCCGACGACGACGTACAGCCGGTTCGTGTCCGCGGCTTCGAACACGACGCGGAACGGCGGAATCTGGTTGGCCGAATTGTCCGTCGTCTGCAGGAACGGCAGGAACAGCATGCTGGTCGCCTTGCCGATGCCGATCCCTAGCCCGATCGATAAGCCGGCCGTGAACACTTGCTCCAAGAGAAGCATGCCGGTCAGCTGCTTGCGCGACAAGCCCATCGCGCGCAGGATGCCGATCTGGACGACCCGCCTCGACAGGTTGAAGAACCAGAACAGGACGTATCCCGACAAGGAGACGATGATCGTCACCATGAACCCGAGACTCAGAATGCCGAACACGCCGCCCCTCGCGGGGTGCTTGCTCTGCGAGATGAGCTCGCTGCGCATGTCGTCGATCGAAGCGAGCTCGATTCCTTCGCCTTGCAGCGCCGGAATGATAGGCGCCGTCTTGGCGTCCGGATCCATCTTCAGCCAGACGTCGTAAGGAATCATCGGCACTTGATCGTAGATATAGTCGAGGTTCGCGATCAGGAACGGCGACTGGTCGGGATATTGACTCGGCCAATACGGGAGAATGTCGAGAATGACGAACTCGATCGATTGCTCCTGCAACACCGTGCGAACGATATCCCCGCGCTTCAGATCGAACTTCTTCGCGACGTTGGAGGAGATGAACGCCCCTTCCGGATAATCGCCCATCCATTCCAAGTACTTGAACGGACTAACCGGGTATAAGTCTTGGCGGAACCAGGCGACGCGGGCGAAGTCGACGTTGTCGAAGCCCATGATCGTCGCTTGGCCGGCCGACTTGCCGGCGATCGTCAGGCTGCCCTTCGTCTGCAGGACGCGCGCCGCATGCTCGACTCCAGGCAGCGTGCGGAACACCTCGAACGGCGGTTCGTTATAGTTGATGCGGGTCGGCACGACGCCTTGACCGCCGCCTCCGCCACCGCCGCCGCCACCAGAGCCTCCTCCGCCTTGACCACCGCCGGAGCCGCCTCCTCCTTGGCCGCCGCCTTGACCGCCGCCGCCTTGACCGCCGCCGGACGTGTCGACGGGAGCGAACTCCGCGGTGCCTTCCCACACCGACTTCACGATGACGTCGGTACCGAATTTGTACATCGTTCGCTCTTCCGAGTTCAATCCGATCGTACGAGCCGCCGAGGCGTTATACACGCCGAGCCCGAGCGTCAGAATGAGCAGGATCATGAGCGGATAGTACGATCTCGACGAACGCGACAGCTGCGTCAACGTCAAGTAGAGCGGAACCGGCAGCACTTTCTTCCAGATCGCGTTGAGCAGTCTCAGAATGAGCGGGAACAACCGCAGGAACACGAGTCCCGCCGCGAAAATGCTGATCGCCGGCACGAAGAACAGGAACGGCTGCACGTTCAGTTGATCCGTCGTAACGCCGGTGGCGAACGACACCATCTGGCGCTCGTTGAACAGATACCAGCCATATCCGGCGACGCCGAGCAAGACGACGTCGAAGAACCACTTCTGCCAGAACGGCTTGCGCTCCGTCCGCGCCATCTGCCGCTTGTAGTCGACGATGGACGTGCGGGTGAACACGATCGCGGGGATGACCGCCGCGCCGATCGCGACGATGACCGCCGCTACTCCCGCGATGATGCTGTCCGTCGAGAAGCCGATCGGTATCGACTTCCGGTCTACGAAGACGAGGAATCCGCTGGCCGAGCCGATGCTCTTCGCCATGAACCAGCCGAAGAACGGTCCGGCGACGAGCGCCACGATGCCTAGTAGTGAACCTTCTAACAGGAATAAGAGGAAAATCTGCCTCGTGCTCGCCCCGCGGCTTCGCAGCACCGCGATGTCCGAGCGTTGCTTCTCCAGCGCTTGCTGGGCGTTCATCGTTATGAAGTAAAAGACCATCGCGATCATCGGCGCCGCCAGCGTGAACAGCAACGTCTGCAACTGAATGCTGTCGCGGCGGAATTCCTTGAGCATCTCGGCGAACGATATTGTCAGATGCGTGTCTGTGAGCCGCTTGAACGCTTCGATGTCGACGCGATTGAGCGTACTAGACAGCGGGGACAGCTGACTCGTCTTGATCTCGCGAAGATCGAACGCGGAATACCAGTTCGCGATCTGGATCGGCAAGCCCATACCTTTGTTCAGCTCGTTCACGAACACGTTATCCGCGACGAACAAGCTGTTCATCAAACCCTCGAAGCCTTGGTACCAATACCCGTCCGTCGCGTCCTTCGCCTTGAAGGAGCCGACGATCTGCACGCGCAGCTCGCGGCCGCCCGAGACGGGGTAGAAGAGCACGTCTCCGACGTGAAGATCGTTGCGGAACATCGCCTCGTCCAGCATGATCGCCTGGATCGTTCCGTCTGGATCCGATTTGTTGGCGAACCACTTGCCTTGCGCTTGGTCGGCGTGCGCCTGCAGATCGCTGAATGCCGCGACCGTAAGCTTGCGCGTCCGGCTCGCGTCGACCTTCGTCGGATCCTCCGGATACACCTCGGCGCTGCGAAGCGTCAAGCTGCGCTGAGAGGCGTCGACCGGGAAGCCGATCGCGGACCTGACGTCGTTCTCGATATAGGCGTTAACGTTGTCGAATCCGTTCATGTCGGTCTTGCCGTCGGTAGACTGATAGCTGATCAGCATCGCGCCGGCCGGCAAGCCTTCGCTGTTGTCTGCGAGCGATTGGGATACGACGCGCTTGAGCGCTCCGTCAGCGTACATCGGAATGCTCGTCGTGAAGGCGACGGCGACGAACAGTCCGGCGAGCGTGCTGAGCGTGAGCCAGCGCGTGTTCCACATCTTGCGGAATAGGAATCGGATGAGCGCCATCGGTTATCGGCCTACGACTTTCTGCCCCGGCGTTAAGCCCTGCAGGATTTCGACGTCCGTCGCCGTCTGCTGGCCGATCTCGACGTCGACTTCGCGCTTGCTGCCGTCCGCCTCGGCTACTTGCACGTAAGTGCGGGCGCCGATCGTCCGAAGCGTGGCGGTCGGGATGACGACCGCGTTCTCTTTGCGATTCGTAATGACGGCCACCGATAACGGCGTGCCGCGCGTGACTTCTTTCGGCAAATCCTTCACTTCGACGAGCATGTACTGGTCGAGCCGCTCCGGCCCTTGATTCTGGCCGCCTTGCCCGTTGTTCCCTGTCGTCGGCGCTTGCGGCATTTGCTTGATCGTGCCCTTTACCTGGCCGGCGTTGTTAATGTCCACCTGCACTTCCATGCCGACCGCGACCTTCGTCAAGTCGTCCTTCGACAGCGTGGCGGCGACGATCAGGTTGCTCGGATCGGCGATGACGCAGATCGCGTCGTACGCCTTGATCTGGGCGCCTTCCTGGACGGCGAGCCCGACGACCGTGCCGCCGTAAGGCGCGACGAGCACCGCCTTGTCGATGTCTTCCTGCATGTCGACGAGCGCTTGGCGGGCTTGCTCGAAGTTGAGCTTCGCCTGCTCGAATTCGATCGGGTCCATCTCGTCTTGCTTGCGCAGCGTCTCTTTCATCTGCAGCTCCTGCTGCCTGAACGAGAGCGTCTGGCTCCGCAACGTCTTCTTCAGATCGTCGACATCCAGCTCCGCGATCGTCGCGCCTTCCTCGACGACTTGGCCGGGCTGTATGTACAGCTTCTTGAGTCTTCTGCCGTCGAGCGTGAAGTACAACGTCTTCTCTTGCAGCGACATCATCTTGCCCGAGCCTTGAACCTTGCTTTCCAGCGTTTTCGTCGTTACTTCGTATGTCGGTTTTTCGGAGATTCTCGGTAGTTCGATCGCGGAGAGATCTTCCTCTTCCGGTTCGTCCGGCAACAGGCTGCAGCCGGAGATCGCGACCGATAACGCCAGCGTCGCTAGCATCGAAGATAGAAGTCGACCGCGAGAGCGCGCGTGTCGCGAAGAATCGTTAGGAGACGAATACGCCGTCCACCATTTCATAGACATGGTCTGCTACCTCCATTATGGTAGGATCGTGCGTCGTCATGCAGATCGTGACGTTCTGCGTGGCGACGATTTCCTTGAATACTTGCATTACTTGGGCCGCCATCTGGCTATCCAGCTCCGCGGTCGGTTCGTCGGCCAGCAGCAGGCTGGGCCGATGCGCGATCGCCTTCGCGATGGCTACCCGTTGCTGCTCGCCCCCGGACAGCTCGAAAGGCCGATGGTGCATCCGTTTCCCGAGCCCCACGAGCTCCAGACACGACGTCACCCTCGACTTCCACTCTCCTCGCGGCACTTTCGCCATCCGGAGAGACAATTCGACGTTCTCGTAAGCGGACAATAACGGCATAAGCGCGTACGCTTGGAAAATAAATCCGATATCTTTGCGGCGAACCTCGGTTCGCTTGTCGTCGCCCCATTCGTGGAACGGTTGATCCCGGAACATGATCTCGCCCGTGGACGGCGTATCGAGACCTCCCATAAGATTCATGAGCGTCGTCTTGCCGGAACCGGAACGGCCTCTCAACATAATAAGCTGGTTCGGATATAACGATAGATTAATCCCTTTCAGAACCCGAAGCTTGTTGCCGCCGACGTCGAAGGAGCGTTCGACTCCCCGTACGGTAAGCAAAGGCTTCCCCGGCGCGGCCGCCGGAATCGCGTCGGGCTGCCCCGAGGCCGGTTCTTGGGCGGGATCGCGCGGCGAATCGGACTTCGGTTCGCGGCGCAGCCATGACAGCATGCGATTTCCTCCCTTGCCAATCTCTTCATCAACTATAACGAGCGTTTGACAACAAAAGTTACGATAAAAATTAAACCTTTATCATTTTTTTAGAGAAATAGGAGAAGAGTCTCATTTAACAGATGGATTGAAGCAACATCGCCGAACATTTTTGGTCGGAGCTCTTTATAAGAAGGGGTTGTTTTGTGTATGATTAGAAGATATACCAAAACGCGCTGCGAGGAAGGTCTGATCGGATTGGAAACGAAGACGCCGTCATCAAACTTTATTAAAAACATCGTGATCGAGGACCTCGCTTCGGGCAAGGTCAAAGAAGTCGTCACCCGCTTCCCTCCGGAGCCTAACGGCTATTTGCATATCGGTCACGCCAAGTCGATCACCTTGAACTTCGAGCTCGCCGACGAGTTCAAAGGGAAGACGAACTTGCGGTTCGACGATACGAACCCGGTCAAGGAAGACATCGAATACGTCGAATCGATCAAGCAGGACGTCGCTTGGCTCGGCTTCCAATGGGACGGACTGTTCTTCGCTTCCGACTACTTCGGCGAAATGTACGATAGAGCGGTGCTGCTCATCCGCAAAGGGCTCGCTTACGTGGACGATCAGAACGCGGAGCAAATCCGGGAGACGCGCGGCACGCTGACGACGCCGGGAACCGAGAGCCCGCACCGCGGCCGTTCCGCCGAGGAGAACCTCGATCTGTTCGAACGGATGAAGCAAGGCGAATTCGCCGACGGCGAGAAAGTGCTCCGCGCGAAGATCGACATGGCGTCGCCGAACATCAACATGCGCGACCCGGTCATCTACCGCGTCGTTCACGCCCATCACCATAACACCGGCGACGCGTGGTGCATCTATCCGATGTACGCGTACGCGCATCCGATCGAAGACGCGATCGAAGCGATCACCCACTCGATCTGCACGCTCGAGTTCGAAGATCAACGCCCGTTCTACGATTGGGTCGTACGCGAGTGCGAAATGCCGAACGTACCCCGTCAGTACGAGTTCGCGCGCCTGAACGTGAACAATACGGTCACCAGCAAGCGCAAGCTCGGCCAGCTCGTCTCCGAGCGCATCGTCGACGGCTGGGACGATCCGCGTATGCCGACGATCTCCGGCATGCGGCGCAAAGGCTATACGCCGGAAGCGATCCGCTCCTTCTGTCGCGAGACCGGCGTATCGAAGAACTACGGCGTCGTCGACGAGCGCATGCTCGAGCACTTCATCCGCGAAGACCTGAAGCTCAAGGCGCTTCGCACGATGGCCGTGCTGCAGCCGCTCAAGGTCGTCATCACGAACTATCCGGAAGGCGAGACGGAATGGCTCGACATCGAGAACAACGCCGAGAATCCGGAGATGGGCCACCGCAAAATTCCGTTCTCCCGCGAGATCTACATCGAGCAGGACGACTTCATGGAGACGCCGCCGCCGAAGTACTTCCGCTTGTTCCCCGGTAACGAAGTGCGGCTGAAGGGCGCGTACTTCATCAAGTGCGAGGAAGCGATCAAGGACGGGAACGGCAACGTCGTCGAGCTTCGCTGCACGTACGACCCGGAGACGAAGAGCGGATCCGGCTTCACCGGCCGCAAGGTCAAAGGCACGATCCACTGGGTCGAAGCGAGCCAAGCGGTACCGGCCAAGTTCCGTCTCTACGAGCCGCTCATTCTGGACGGCGACGAGGAAGACGGCAAGTCGTTCCTCGACCATATTAACCCGAACTCGCTGACGGTTCAGGAAGGCTTCGTCGAAGCCGGCTTGAAGGACGCGGCCGGCGGCGATAAGTTCCAGCTGTTCCGTCACGGCTACTTCAACGTCGATCCGAAGGATTCTACGCCGGAGCAACCGGTGCTCAACCGCATCGTCTCTCTTAAGAGCTCTTTCGAAATTTAATCGCTCGCATCGCAAGGACGCTCCACGCGACCCATCCGGGTCCCCGGAGCGTCCTTTGCTACTTCGATCAAAGGATGTGAATGGCATGACTAATATTCGTTCGCGCAATATCATCTTACTAGGAGCCTTAACGGCGTTAATCGCGTTCGCCGGAGGATGCAGCAACGGGAATAACGGCAACGCGCCGGCCGACCCGCCGCCGATCGGTACGGAGACGGCGGTCGCGACTCCGTCCCCGACCTCTTCCTCTTCCGGAACGACCGCACCGGAAGAGACTCCTACCCCGTCGCCATCTTCATCGCCCGAGTCGGATCCGGTATCGGCGCTCATGGCCGATATGACGCTCGAAGAGAAGATCGGCCAGATGATCACGATCGGCATCGACGGCACGACGTTGGACGAGACCGCCTCGTCCCTCATCAAGGACCGGCATATCGGCGGCGTCATCTTCTACAAAGAAAACATCGACGGCTTGTCCGCATCGGTCAAGCTCATTAACGCGCTCAAAGCCGCGAACGCCGACAACGATGCGCCTCTGCTGCTCGGCGTCGATCAGGAAGGCGGCAAAGTCAGCCGATTGCCGGAAGACTTCGAGAAGATCCCCGACAACGCATCGGTCGGCAAGTCCGGGAACGCGGACCTCGCCCAAGAGATGGGCGGACTGCTGGCGGCCGAGGTACGGACGATGGGCTTCAACGTGAACTTCGCTCCCGTACTCGACGTGAACAGCAATCCGAACAACCCGGTCATCGGCGTTCGCTCGTTCGGCGCCGACGCCGAGCTCGTCGCGGAGATGGGCGTCGCCGAGATGAGAGGGATGCAGGACGGCGGCGTGATTACCGCGGTGAAGCATTTTCCGGGTCATGGGGATACGTCGGTCGACTCCCATCTGACGCTTCCGGTCGTACGCAAGACATTGGATCAGCTGCGGCAGATGGAATGGGTTCCGTTCAAGGCGGCGATCGACGAAGGCGCCGACATGGTCATGGTCGCGCACATCCTGTTCCCGCGAATCGATAACGATGCTCCCGCGTCGTTCTCTAAGGTCATCATCGGCGATCAGCTTCGCGGCACTCTCGGCTTCGACGGCGTCGTCATCACCGACGAGATGACGATGGGCGCCATCGCCAACCACTTCGGCATCGTGAACGCGTCTCTCAAGTCCGTCGAAGCCGGCAGCGACATCTTGATGATCGCCCACGGCTACGACAAGATGCGGTCCGTGTACGATCAGCTGTTGAAGGCCGTCAAGGACGGTCGCATCAAGGAGAGCCGCATCGACGAGAGCGTTCGGCGCATATTGACGCTGAAGCTCAAGTACGAACTGTCGGACGATCCGACTCCGATCCCGAGCGCGGCGGACTTGCCGAACGAGCGGATCCGGGAATGGAAGAAAAAGCTGGCGGCGGCGAAGTAAGGTCGCGCCCGCCTTTTGGGGCGATATCCCCTTCGCTCAGGTAGCATTGGGATACGCATAATCGCCCTTTTTGACGATATCCCCTTCGCTCAGTTGTTCGTACAACACGTGTTTTCTTCTTTATATGTAGAAATCCCCTTTGCTCAGTTATGCGGCACCTGCGCCGTTCTGAGCGAAGGGGATTTCATTCAAAAGGAAAAAGCGACCGTTCGGCTAAACGCCGACGGTCGCTTGCCATTCAATTACCGATTCAATACCCGATAGATGACGACAGCTGCTTGCGCTCTCGTCGCGGTCGCCCCCGGCTTGAAGTAGCCGTTCGAGAACCCTTCAAGCAGACCTGCAGCAACGGCGTTAGTAATCGCCTCTCTCGCCTCCGAGGACAAAGATGCGATATCCGCGAACGTAGCGGAACTTCCGGCGCCGGACAGCTTAAGCGTCCGCGCGAGCAGGATTGCCATTTCGGCTCGCGTAATCCGGTCGTTCGGACCGAACGTACCGTCACCGCGACCTTTAGCGATTCCGAGTTCGGATGCGATGTTCACGACCTCGGCATACCATGCACCTGGAGCTACGTCGGTGAACGCAGCGTCGGTATTCGTTCTTGCCGATTGAACCGAATCGAGTACCCCGATGAGCATCGTAAGATACTCTGCCCGTGTGACGTTACCTTGCGGACGGAACTCGCCTTCTTCGAAACCTTTCACGATGCCGCGGGCTGCCAACGCCTCAATCGCCTGCTTCGCCCATTGCGAGCCGACAAGATCTTCGAACGAGACCGGTACGTAAGCGACCGCGTATTGGCTAAAATGATTCGTATGGAACGTCACCGTTCCGGTTGTCGCATCATATTTACCGTTGTTCACTACGGTAAGCGTGCCATCGTCAGCGATGTAGTACACGATAATAGCATGCGCTTCCTCGTTAGGCGTCGGTTGATAAGGGATTCTTACTTCTACGGATTCCCCGTTGTTACCGAAGCGACTCACCTTCACTCCTCCGAGCGTAATCGTAAGATCGAATACGGGATGTCTGCCGACTTGCTGCTTGGCTTCCTCTGGAAGCCGTGATCCTTCGATGCGAGACACGGTCAGTTCTAGCTTCGCGTCGCTGTCGCCAATCACGTTCGCAAGCGTCGTTGCCGGCACGGTGACCGCTGCCAGTCCGGTGTCGATCGTTAGCGCGAATGCGCCGGAACCGTGCTGCGCCAGTTCTTTGGCAGGCAGAGCCAACCTAACGCTATCTGCTCCATCCGAACCGACTACGTTGATTTTCAATTCGCCAGTCGCATTCGCGACTGCTTGCTTCACTTCATTCGAGGACAATTCCAGGCTTGCTTGGCCTTGATTATTCGGCTTTATGTTCACTTCAATCCCGCCACCCGTTATGACGACTGGGCGTTGTTCCTGCGGGATGACGACAACCGTACCCGACTGATCCGGATTCTGCGTCGCTGCCGTTACCGTGACGGTTATCGTCACCGAATCGGTTCCGTCATCTTCTCCGTCGCTTGCAGTGAACGTCAACGTATGCGTACCTACTGCCGGAGCAGTCCACGAGAACGCGCCCGTGCCGGCGTTCATCGTATAGTTCGCGCCGTTCGGCAGGCCGGACACGCTGTACGCCAGCGTATCGTCGTCCTCATCCGTCGCCGAGACGGTCAATGCCACGTTCTCGCCTTCCGTCTTGCTAACCGTCGTACCGTTCGCCGGACTGCTAATGATCGGCGCGTGGTTAGGCAACGTCGCTGCCGTTACCGTGACGGTTATCGTCACCGAATCGGTTCCGTCATCTTCTCCGTCGCTTGCAGTGAACGTCAACGTATGCGTACCTACTGCCGGAGCAGTCCACGTGAACGCGCCCGTGCCGGCGTTCATCGTATAGTTCGCGCCGTTCGGCAGGCCGGACACGCTGTACGCCAGCGTATCGTCGTCCTCATCCGTCGCCGAGACGGTCAATGCCACGTTCTCGCCTTCCGTCTTG
>NZ_JBHTGV010000003.1:340114-522131 GCF_042675445.1 Cohnella sp. GCM10027633
CTTGCTAACCGTCGTACCGTTCGCCGGACTGCTAATGATCGGCGCGTGGTTAGGGTCAGGAGTGACTGTGCCTTTATTTACCACGACATAGATCGGGCGCTCGTTCACGTCGACCGTAACCTTGCCACCCGTTGCCGTCAGCGCGGATTCCACGCCGTCCGTGTCTCCTTCCGTCATCGTGACGAGCTTGACGCTCGTACCCGAATCGCTAAGCGTCAGCTCGTAATCCGCGACTTCGGTATCGTCGCTCGTCGGAGCCCACAAGACATAGACGTCTTTCGAATTCGAATCATTTCCGTACTTGTAAATTTTGACGTCGTCATTGCCGGAATCCAATTCGCTGGCATAACGCATGCCCGCCAGTTGGTTTTTGAGCGTGTAGACGTAATACCAGGAAATCTTCGGCGCCCAGTTCGTGTTCTTGCTACCCGTTAAGCCGCTGCTATCGAACCGCGTCGCGCTAGCCGCGTCCACGTCGCGCAGCATGTACATGGCTGCCTTGTCTACGCCTGCCGCCGATGCGGCCAGGTACGAGCGTACTAGCCATTCGCCCTGTACTTCTTCCGCCGACTTGCTTCCGATAATCGGAGCCTTCTGCGGGGATTGCTGGTTCGTGTCATAGCCGAACTCGGTAATCCACACTTCTTTGCCTGGCATGTATTGATCGCGATAATCGACGAACTTCTTCAACTTGCCTAGGAAGTTATCGGCTTCCGGACTAATGCCGGCCGTACCGGACTGCTGATCGGTGCCGTTGTTGCTGTAATGGTGAATGTTGATGACATCGAACGGCACGCTGCCGCCGCGGTTCCATTCCGACCAGAACTTCAACGCCCGCACGTATTCAAGCTGCGGATCTGCCAACCCGCTCATGACGAGCTTCGCGTTAGGATCGGCGTTCTTAACGCCGAACGTATTGCCCATGCGGCCTTGATCGCCGTCATAATCGGCACTCGTCATCGCCGCGTATTCATAGGGATTGAAGTACCCTTCCCTACCTTCCCACCACTTGTCATGTTCGTTCCAGTTCTCATAATATTGCAGCGTGCCAAGGCCAGACAACTCCTCTTGATCTTCTGCAAGCTTGAGCAAATTGTCCGCCACGGTCGTACTGCCGTATCTCGCGGCGAATTGGAACAAGTGGTCGCTATGCTCGGCGTAAGATGCCGGATCGGTCGCGCTCTCCCCCTCGGAGATCGGCTTGAAGTTCGCTTTGTTGGACAGCCAGCCGACGCTCTCCTTGATCGACGGCGCCACGGTAATTCCGGCATCGTGCAACATGTCGTAGTAAGCGTCGAAGTTCCAGCCGCCGCCTGCGTACGATGGATTGAATTTATTCGTATTGTTCGGGTAACCGGAATAGCCGGTTTGCAGCTGACCCCAGTTCCACAGGTCTCCCTCGTCCCAGTTCCAGTTATGGTATTCCCGAATGAATCCGGCGACGGCCATGCGCTCCATCGGATCGTCGATGAACGCATTGATTCCGATCAGCTCATCCATCTTCGGCCGGACATGCGCGACCGGTTGCGGCTTCGCTTCCGGCGTGCCGAGCGGCGTACCGTAGACGACGATCTCCGTCAGATCGGCGTTCGTCGCCCGCTTCACTTGCAAGTATCGCGTCGTCGCGTTCACCTGATGGCGATTCCATTGCTTCCAATTGACGAGAGTGTCGGTCGCCAGCGGCTGCCAATTGAACGGATCTCCAGCCGACAATGTCAACAGTCCGTTACCTCCGTTGCCGTCGTACACGTAGATATCGGTAATCTCCGTCTCCACGCCAAGATCGATGACCGCGGATGCCGGCAGGTAGATGTTGTTCGTGCCGAGATCCCACCGAACCGTCGAATCGTCCACGTTCAACTGTCCGCCCGTACCGTCTCTCGGGCTGCCCGCAGCCGCTTGCTGGTCGACGAGCTTCGTCGCGTCGCCGTGCGCGCCTTCGTTGACGATCATGTCCGCCGTCAGCTCTAGCTTGGAGCCGGCGTCATGCGTCAACGTTGTCGCGGACGCCACGTTGGATAATGCCGAAGCGTTGTCCGCTTCGTCCTTCGCGCCAACGGCGAAGTAATAAGCCGTCTCTGCCGCCAGGCCGTTCACCCATGCCGACATCGCCTGTCCGGCCGCCTTCGGAGAAGGCACGAACGAAGCCGCGGATGCCGCGGACCAGTTACCCGACGTGATCGGGGACGTACTGTAGCGAATCTCGTAAGAAGCTGCCGCTCCCGTCGCGCCGTCGTCGCCCGTCGCCGTCCATGTCAGCTTCGCGGCGTTGCCGGACAAGAATACCGCCGAGACGTTCGTTACGGCCGCCGGAGCGATAATGTCCACTGCCGCGGTCGTTAGCGTCATAACGTTCGAGAGCCCGGATACGTTGCCTACGCCGTCTGTCGTCTTCAAGGCGAAGTAATACGTCGTCTCTTCCGTCAACCCGCCGACGTTCATCGTCTGCTGGGAGCCTGCCGCCAGCGGCGCAGGTGCGCCTGCAACCAGTGTCGCCGCGGACCAGTTCCCTTCCGTGATCGGCGATGTGCCGTAGCGAATCTCGTAGGATGCGGCTGTTCCCGCCGTGCCGCTGTCGCCTGGCGCGATCCACCGCAAGGTCGCCGAATTCGAGCCGATAGCGGTCGCCGCCAAATTGGAAACGGCGGCCGGCGGAATCGCGTCCGCGATCGCCCCTCCGACTCTCGTACCGTAGAGCACGATCTCGGATAGATTCGCGTTGCTGCTGTTTTTCACGATACGGACGTATTGCGCCGTCGTCTTGATCGGATGCATGTTCCACCCGCCGTAATTCTTCATCTGGTCGACGGCGATCGGCTGCCCCCAGTTGCCCGGACTGCCCGTGTAGACGTACACGGCCCCCGTGACGCTAGCTGCCATATCGCTGCCGTCGAGCAAGCCCACATTCGTCAGGTCATAAAGAGAACCAAGGTCGATTACGGCTTCCGCCGGGTACGAAGACGTCGGGACGTTCGCGGCGATCACCGCGTTCGCGTCGCCCGTCTGCACGCCGATGCCGCGCAGAGGATCTCCCGCCTGCGCTTGCTGGTTGACGAGCTTGGATACGTCGTCGAAGCCGGACACGTTCGTCGCCATCGTATCCATGAGCAAGATCGGCTTCGCCACCGGCGTACCGTACATGACGATCTCCGGCATGTCGCCTCCGCCCGTCTTCTCGACGCGAATATGCTGCGTCGTGACGGACGTATTGTACTTGCTCCAGCTCTCGTAACCGTTAAGCCCGCTTGTGAACAATTGCGTCCACGCGATCGGGCTGCCGCTGCCGGCATAGACCTTCACGCCTCCGGACCCGAGATAGTCCCCGAGCCAGATGCTCGCCACATCGAACGGCTGCCCGAGATCGATGTAAGCGTTGCCGTTCCAGTCGTTCCAGCCGTGCAGCTGTCCCCAGTTGACCGAGACCGGAGAATGAAGCGGATCTCCTACAGCAGCTTGATCGTCGACGAGCTTGTACGCGTCGGTCGCTCCCGTCACCATCGAGATATTCAACCCGATCTTCGGAGGCAGCGGCGCTTCCGCCGGCGAGCCGTAGAGCACGAGCTCGGACATGATGGCCGCGAGCTGGCTCATCTCCACGCGCACGTATCTCGTCTTGACGCTGTCCAGACTTGCGCTTTTCCACGTATTGGAGTACGTATGCATCGCGTTGAATGCCGCGGTCCAGTTGCCCGGCGAGCCGGTATAGACGTTGAATGCCGCGTCGTAGTTGTCCCACGCGCCCCCATCGTTGAAGTCGTACAAGTAAACGTCGGTCAAGTAATACTCCCGACCGAGATCCAGATACGCGTATATCGGATATGTCGTATTCAGCGGGTTATGCGGATCTTCCCACGCGCCGAACCAGAACGTTCCCGGCGCGCCGCCGGCGCCGTTCTTCGGATCGCCGGCCGCGGTCTGCTCGTCTACGAGGCGCGTCGCGTTGCCGTAGCCCGTCTCGTTCTTCACCATCGCCGGCGACAAAGCGATCTTCGCCGAGATCGGCACGCCGTACACGACGATCTCCGATACTTGCGCATTGAAGTCGCTCATCTTGAACCGCAGGTAGCGGGTCTCGACATTGGTGACCGAATGCGCGATCCACGACCAATTGCCCGCGGTCAGCGGATCGGCGAACAGCTCCGTCTGCGACCAGTTGCCCGGGCTTCCCGCGTACGCGGCGAATTCGCCGCTTTTGTCTCTTTTTCTCAAATAGATATCCGTCACCGCATACGACTGGCCAAGGTCAATGTAAGCGTATGCAGGATAGTTCTGAGTAATATTGCTCTCGGACCATGCGCCGTACCAGAACGAGCTGTCCGCGCCCCCTCCGGTTCCGCCTCTTGGATCTCCGGCCACGCCCTGCTGATCCGCAAGCGCGGTCGGATCGCCGTATAGCGACTCGTTGACGACCATCATTCGCGACAACGGAATCTTAATCGACGCCGCCGGAGCGGGGTCGGCGTACGCCACGTTCGCAAGCTTGCCCGGCAAGCCGACGTTCAGCAATCCGACCGCAAGCGCGATGGCCAGCAATAGGCTTAATCGTCTCTTCATTCTATTCGAATCTCCCCTCGATAATAGGTTTCCCGTTCATTGTACGAGACCCGGCGGGGGATAAATATATCCCTCTCTGTTCATTGCTGACCCTTCCTTGTCTATTTTCCCGAAGTTCCTCCTGCCTGAGCGAAGGGGATATCGCCGCAAAGTCCCGACAACGCGACAAAGCCGCCCGTCCTCCCGAAGGAGTAACGGACGGCCACGATGCCACGCACGCTTCAGCTCGCTTAACGAGCTTCGATCTTCGATTTGCGGTAGATCAACGCGCCGATACCGAACGTGACGATCGTCCAAGCCGCGAGCACCGCGATGCCGAGCCAATACTCGGACGTCATGATACCGCTGCCGTACGCCATGCCGTCGCGCATGCCCTCGACGAAGTAAGTGAGCGGCAGCACCTCGCTGATCGTCTTGAGCCAGTCCGGGAATCCGCTCGTCGGGAAGAAAATGCCGCTCAGGAACATCATCAGGAAGCTTGCGATGTTGGCGTAGCCCATATAGGCTTCCATCGTCTTGCTGAACGAGGAGAATAAGTAGCCCAACGCGTTGAACGTGACCGCCCCGACGAAGAACGCCACGATCAGCGTCGCCGGGTCGATGTGCAGGTTAACCCCGAACAAGCCCGCTCCGATCGCCGTCAGAATCAAGATTTGAATGACGCCGAGTATGAACCGCACGAGCATGCCGGACAAGCCTATCAGACCCATTTTCACCGGCGTCATCTTCAACCGTTTCAACAGCCCTTTGCGGCGCATCTCCACCATGCCGACCATGCCGAACAATCCGCCTTGAGCGATCGCAAGCGCGATCTGGCCCGTCATGAGGAAGTCCGCGTACTTCAGGTCTTCGCTGCCGCCGGACACGGTTCTGACATCCATATTGTAGGTCGGTCTCACGCCCGCTTCGTTCCAGTTCACCTGCTCGACGAATTGGCCGACGATGCCGGACACCGCTTGCGATGTCGCGTTCAGCTCGCTTTCCTTGTTGAAGATCAGCCGCAGCGTCTTCGCGTCCTCCGTCTCCGGAAGCACGATGACAGCGTCGACGTCCTTGTCCTTGATCCACTTGTCCGCTTGAGCCATATCGACCGGCTGCTCGGATTTCCACTCGAACACCGGCACGTTGCGCAGCTCCGACTCCAACTTGTCCGAAGTCGCGTTCGCGTGCGTCTCGACGACCGCGATCTTCGCCTTGAAATCGCTGCTGTTGCTACCGAAGATCAGCATGAAGATGACCATTAGAATGACCGGGAAGAAAATATTCCAAAACCATACCTGCTTCTCGCGGAACATGAGCTTCATATCCGCGCCGAACAGCTTGCCGAATTGCTTGAAGCTACTCATCCTAGTCCCTCCATTCCTTGCCCGTGAAGGCAATGAACACGTCTTCGAGGCTCAGCTCGCGAATCGATACTTGCTCGACCCGGAAGCCCCGTTCCTTCGTGAAGCCGAACAGGCCGTACAGAGACTCTTCCGGCTGCACCGACCATAGCTGCAGGAACGCGCCGTCGCGGGCCGTCTTCGTGACGCCCGGAAGCTGCGCGGCCAAGCTCTCCGCCTCGGCAGCCGCCGATTCCCCGTCCAGGAACGACACTCTGACCTCGCGCTCCTTCGTCAGCCGGTCGATCAGCGCGGCCGGCGTATCGAGCGTGACGATTCGGCCTTGGTCGACGATGCAGACGCGGTCGCTGAGCTTCTCCGCCTCTTCCATATAGTGCGTCGTGAGAATCGTCGTCTTCCCGATCGCCTTCAACTGCAGCACGATGTCCCAGATATTGCGGCGCGCTTGCGGGTCCAAGCCCGTCGTCGGTTCGTCGAGGAAAATAATGTCCGGATCGCTGATCATCGCCAGACCGATCGCGAGCCGCTGCCGCTGTCCGCCCGAGAGAGACTTGACGTACTTGCCGCGGTGGTCGGTCAGATTGATCATCTCGAGCACTTCGGCAATGCTCTTGGCGCGAGGATAGAAGGAAGCGAACAGATCCAGGTTCTCCTCGACCGTCAATAAGTCGAACATCGCGCTCGACTGCGGCTGCACGCCGATCTTGTATTTAATCTCGTCTTCGTTCTTCGCCCAAGTCAGGCCGTCCACCGTAATCGTGCCCGCGTCCGGCTGTACCAGCCCTTCGATCATCTCCAACGTCGTCGTCTTCCCCGCTCCGTTCGGACCGATGATCGTGAACACTTCGCCCGCTTCGACGGAGAAGCTGATCTCCGCTACGGCCGTTACCGGACCGAACGTCTTGCGCAAGCCTTGCACTTCCAATACGGGCATGAATGAACGCTCCTTCATTTTCCATTTATCCAATCCCAAGCCTAATTGTACCTTATCGTGTCAAGGGCGTTCGACGGTCCGGGGAACGTATCCCGCCTCGGTCTCGAGACCGAGGGAAGCCGGCCGATGCCCGCGCATGCGAACAAGCCGCCCCGCGCGTTGCCCGCGCCTGACGGCTTGCCGTAGGAGTTCCTTATTCTCTCGCGAAATACGTATTCTGGCGAATGCGTTCCTTCAACAGACGCTCCTGCTCGAACGCGTAGTCGATGTCGTCCTGGATCTTCGTCGAACAGGCAAGGCACAGCGTGCCTTTGCGAATCGGCGCCCGACACCTGTCGCAGCAATCCGATAGCTTCGGATAATCGTACAGCTTCAGCTTGCCGGCCCGGATCAAGGTGCGGAGCTTGTCTTCGGGGACGTCCGCCGCCTCCGACAGCTGTTCGTTCGTCATGTGCCGGTTGCGCAGCAGCTGCACTTCGAGCTTCCGGAGCGTCGTATCCTCCTCGTTCATGCAGTCGTTGCATAAGTTGCGCATGTTCATTTGGAAGATCTTCCCGCATTTCGGACAATGGGCTACACGGAGCTCGTTCTTCATCATCAGACCCCATTTTCATCGTTCTTATGATCTAATACTATCACAAGCCTATCGAAAATGGGTATATTTACTTACGACGTTCGACTAATTTCGCTAGCTTCGGAACCAGGATGCGAACGCCCGTATTCCGTCCTCGAAGCGCCACTTGGGATCGTAGCCTAGAAGCCGCTTCGCCTTGGAGACGTCGGCGTTCGTCCGGTTCACGTCGCCGGGCTGCATCGGCAACCGGTTCAACGTCGCCTTCATGCCCAGCGCTTCCTCGATCGCCCCGATCATCCGGTCCAGACGGATCGTATTCGATTCGCCCAAGTTGAACACCTCGTATTTGCCTTGCCCGTCCAGCGTCCACGCGATCGACTTCGTCACCCCGTCGATGATGTCCTCGATATACGTATAATCGCGCTCCGTCGAACCGTCGCCGTAATAGGGCAGCGGCTTGCGTTCGGAGATCAGCTTCGCGAACTTGTGGATGGCCAGATCGGGTCGTTGCCGCGGTCCGAAAACGGTGAAGAACCGCAAGCACGCCATGTTAATTCCGTATAAATGATGATACGTATGGCAGAGCAGCTCGCCCGCCTTCTTCGTCGCCGCGTACGGAGAGATCGGATAATCGACCGCGTCGTCCTCCGCGAAGGGCACTTTCTCGTTGTTGCCGTAGACCGACGAGGAAGAGGCGAAGACGAAGCTGCGGACGCCGTGCAGTCGGCACTTCTCGAGCAGATTGACCGTGCCGTTCACGTTGACGTCCGCATACAACGCGGGATGCTCGATCGAAGGACGGACGCCCGCGTAGGCTGCCAGATGGACGATCGCGTCGATGCGGGACCGTTCGAATACGCCGTTCAAGAACGCGACGTCCCGAATATCTCCCTCGTGCACCTCGTATTGCTCTTCCGCTATGCCGCGATCCGCCATCCAACGGCGCGTATCGCCGACGTTCCGGCGCTTGATCTCGGGATCGTAGTAATCGTTGAAGCTATCGACGTTCAGTATGCGGTCCCCTTGACTCAGCAACGCCTCGCACAGATGGGAGCCGATGAAGCCGGCCCCTCCGGTTACCACGATCGTCTTCAAGCCTGTACCACCCTCTCCGTCTTCCTGCTTCTGCCGATCGATTCGTAGCGGATGCCCGCATCCCTCGCATCGGCCGTCGCATAGCAATTCCGTCCGTCGAACACGATCGGCGTTCTCATGAGGCGCGCGTACGCGCCCAGATCGAGAGACTTCACTTCGCGCCACTCCGTGAAAATAAAACAAGCGTCCGCGTCGGCGATCGCTTCCTCGATCGTCCGGCAGTAGGCAAGCTCGTCGTCGTATAATTTCCGCAAATTATCCAACCCGACGGGGTCCCAGACGCGCAGCTTCGCCCCGTCCTCGAGCAAGTACGGGATGTTCGCGATCGACGGCGCTTCGCGCAAGTCGTCGGTATCCGGCTTGAACGTCACGCCGAGAATGGCGATCGTCAGCCCTTCGAACGAATCGAAGTGCTTCCTGGCCTTCTTCAGCAGGCGTATCTTCTGTCCTTCGTTCACTTCAATCGCGGCTTTAATCGTCTTCAGCTCGTAATCGTTATAATTCGCCAACCAATGCAGCGCCTTCGTGTCCTTGGGGAAGCAAGAACCGCCGTACCCGATGCCCGCGTTCAGGAACCGGTCGCCGATCCGCTTGTCCATGCCCATCCCTCTGGCGACGTCTTCCACGTTGGCGCCGATAATCTCGCACAAGTTCGCGATTTCGTTGATGTAGGAGATTTTGAGAGCGAGATAATCGTTCGCCGCGTACTTGATCATCTCCGCGCTCTTGCGGTCGGTGAGCACGTACGGAATACCGAAGGGATCGTACAGCCGCTTCATGACGCCGACGCTCGTCTCGTCCTCGGCGCCGATGACGATTCGGGTCGCGTTCAGCGTATCCTTGATCGCCGTCCCTTGGGACAGGAATTCCGGGTTGGACACGACGCGGAGCCGCACGTGCTTCCGCTTGCTTCGCAGCCGCTCCTCCAGCATATGCGACAGCTTATCGTTCGTCCCGACCGGCACCGTCGACTTAACGGCGACGACGCAATCTCGCTCGGCTGCGTCGGCGATTTGCCGAACGACTTCGTGAACGTAGGCGAGGTTCGCCGAACCGTCCTTCTTCTCCGGCGTGCCTACGCAGACGAGGACGAGGTCCGCATGCCGGTAAGCCTCGTTGCCGTTCGTCGTATACGCGAGGCCGTCGCGATTACGAGCCATCATCTCTTCCAATCCCGATTCGTAGATGGAGCATTTGCCGTCCCGAAGCTGATTCATCTTGTCTTCATCGACGTCCACGCACGTGACCGTATGCCCTTGTTCGGCCAGACATACCGCGGTTACCAATCCGACGTACCCGACTCCTGCTACGACGACGTTCAGAGGACCACATCCTTTTCCGCGACTGGGATTGATGCCGACTCTCGGTGTCTCGATAGTAAGCACTTCTTCAACGGGCGTCCGATCTCCTGCCGAACCCCGTAAGACAAGCATATGTGCGCCATGTTAACGGAATGTGAACGAGGACGAAAAAAAACCGACCCCTGGGGTCGGTTCGTTACGCTCGCTATGCTCTCGTGCCGAACAGCTTCGTGAACTTGTGCAACAGATTCGGCTCTTTCGCCAGAGCCGGGTTCGGCGCGAACGGTTCATTCGCGAGCAGGGACGCGGCGTTGTTCCGGTAATATTCGCTCCACTCGGGACCGAGTCTGTCGGAAATCTCCCGGTAGGCTTGCGTCAGGCTGAACGCCCTGCGCTCCACGTGGTGCGCGTCGGATGAGACGAGATGAATCAAGCCCGATCGGCAGAGAGACCAAGCGGATTTCTCGATCCGTTCGCCGAATTCGCCGAGCAGCGAATGCGTCGTCACCTGCGCCGAAGCGCCGAGCTGAACGAGCTCCGCGAGCAACCGATGGTTCTCCCGAATGACGCGGTTGCGCTCGGGGTGCGCGATGACGGGCCGGAGACCTTTCCCCGCCAGGTTCGAGACAAGCTCCTTCATCTCCTTGGGGAACTCGTGCCCCGGCATCTCGATGAGCAAGTAAGAGGTGCCGGCCAGCGTCAGCAGCTCTCCTCTGTCCCGCGCCGCGATCAGATCGTCGTGCACCCGGATCTCCTGACCCGGGTGAAGCGTAACGGGTATTCCTTCCGTCTGCAGCCGGCTCTGGAAATTCCACACCGCCGTCTGGACGTCCGATGCCGGGTTCCGGTAATTGCCGTTCACGTGATGCGGCGTGGCGATAATGTCCGTGATGCCTTCCTTCGCGGCGGCGCGCGCCATGGCGAGAGCGGTCGTCATGCTGTCCGCCCCATCATCTAATCCAGGCAAAATATGCGTATGAATATCGATCATGCTCGCTCATCCTCTCCGCCGTCTCCTCTATTATCCAAATAATAGCACAATGTTGCATCTTGTACTATCATGACGAAAGTCGTCAATATGTAGTGTCGAAGGCGTCGAATATAGGAGAAGAGCCCTACCTTGGGTCAGGTAGGGCTCTTCGATATGGTAAAGGCGTCCGATTACTTCCCGAACGTCTGAGGGCTCTCTCTCCACGATTGGAGCAGCGCCACTTGATCGTCCGAGATCGTGCCTTGCTTGCGCGCTTCCTCGACGAGTGCGCTATAGTTGGACAGCGTGCGCAGCGGGATGCCCGCTTCCGCGAACGCTTGCTCCGCCTGCGCGAATTGGTAGGTGAAGATCGCCAGCACGCCGAGCGCCTCCGCTCCCGCTTCCTTCACCGCGAGCGCGGCTTTCAGCGAGCTGCCGCCGGTCGAGATCAAGTCCTCGATGACGACGACCTTCTTCCCTGCATCGATGCGGCCTTCGATCAGGTTCTGCTTGCCGTGGCCTTTCGCCTTGTCGCGAATGTAAGCCATCGGCAGGTTCAGCTTCTGCGCCACGAACGCGGCATGCGGAATGCCGGCGGTCGCCGTGCCCGCGATGATCTCCGCGTCCGGGTAGTGCGCGCGGATCAGCGTCGCGAACCCTTCCGCGATACGGTCGCGGATAGCCGGATAACCCATCGTCAGACGATTATCGCAGTAGATCGGCGAGATGATGCCGGACGTCCACGTGAACGGCTCGTTCGGTCGAAGCGCGACGGCGCCGATCTCCAGCAGGTTGCTTGCGATGACGGACGGCAGTTGCTCCAGGGTTGGTTGCCCCGTTCCAGGTTGGCTCATGATTGGGTCATCTCCTCGAGAATGTGATTGAGTGCTTGCAGCGGTTCCGGCGCGCCTGTAATCGGACGGCCGATGACGAGATAGTCGGTGCCCATGGCGACCGCGTCGTAAGGAGTCGTGATGCGCGTCTGGTCTCCCGCGTCCGCGCCGCGCGGCCGGATGCCCGGCGTGACGGTGACGAACGTGTCGCCGCATGCGCGCTTGATCGCTTCGACCTCGAGCGGAGACGCGACGACGCCTTGAAGGCCCGCTTGCTTCGCCAGCCGCGCGTAGCGGACGACCGCGTCTTCGACGGAGCCGGCGATGCCGATCTCGTCGTTAAGCGTCGCTTGGCTCGTGCTTGTCAGTTGCGTGACGGCGATGACGATTGGAGCCTTCGCGGCGTCGCCGGCCTCGACCGCGTCGCGTACGCCTTCGGCCGCGGCTTGCATCATCGCGGCGCCGCCGGCGCCGTGCACGTTGAACAGGTCGACGCCGAGTCGCGTTATGCTGCGCGCGCCGCCCCGCACCGTGTTCGGAATGTCGTGCATCTTCAGGTCGAGGAACACGTTGAAGCCTCGCGTCTTCAGCTCGCGCACGACCGAAGGCCCGGCGGCGAAGAACAGCTCCATGCCGACCTTCATCCAGCAGCCCGCGCCTTCCAGCTGCGCGGCGAGCTTGAGCGCCGCGGCTTCGTCCGGCTTGTCCAGCGCGACCATCACTTTCGCGGCCGCTTGTTGCTTCGTAAGTGCCATCTCGTTCGCCTCCGTCTCTATCTCATGTCATATAGAAGCCCGGAGCTTCCCGCGCTCGAGTTCGGCGGGAAGACCGGGCAACCTATCGTATTAAGCTTGGAACGCCGGCATCGGTTCGCTCGAGAAGCGGAGCGCCTGCAGCATGTGCAGCAGCGCGCTGACCGTGTCGAGCGAAGTGAGGCAGACGACGCCGTTCTCGACCGCTTCGCGGCGGATGCGGAAGCCGTCGCGCTCCGGCGTTTTGCCTTTGGTGAGCGTGTTGACGACGAATTGCGCTTGACCCGTGCGGATCAGGTCGAGAATGTTCGGCGAGCCTTCGGACAGCTTGTTCACGCGGCGGACTTTGAGTCCGGCCGCTTCGATCGCGTCGGCGGTGCCGCCGGTCGCGAGCAGCTTGTAGCCGAGCGCGTAGAAGCCTTTCAAGATCTCGATCGCTTCTTCTTTGTCCTTGTCCGATACCGTCGCGAGAATGGCGCCGGATTGCGGAATCTTCATGCCGGAGCCGATAAGGCCCTTGTACAATGCTTTCGCATAGTGGCGATCGCGGCCCATGACTTCGCCCGTCGACTTCATCTCCGGCGTCAGCGTAGGGTCGACGCGGCGCAGCTTCGCGAAGGAGAATACCGGCACTTTGACGGAGACGAATTCGTCTTCCGGCCACAGGCCGTCTTGGTAGCCGAGGTCCGTCAGCTTCTTGCCGAGAATCGCTTGCGTCGCAAGGTTCGCCATCGGAATGCGCGTGACCTTGGACAGGAACGGCACCGTACGCGACGAGCGCGGGTTAACCTCGATGACGTACACTTTCTCCTGCCAGACGACGAACTGGATGTTCACGAGACCGATCGTCTTCAGTTCCTTGGCGATCTTGATCGTGATGTCGATCGCTTGTTGCTTCACGTCCTCGGACAGCGATTGCGGCGGATACACCGCGATCGAATCGCCGGAGTGGACGCCCGCGCGCTCGACGTGCTCCATGATACCCGGGATGACGACCGTCTCGCCGTCGCAGATGGCGTCGACCTCGATCTCCTTGCCGAGCATGTAACGGTCGATCAGAACCGGATGCTCCGGATTGATCTTCACCGCGATTTGCATGTAGGAGAGCAGCTCTTCGTCGGAGTAGACGATCTCCATCGCGCGTCCGCCGAGGACGTACGAAGGACGAACGAGCACCGGATAACCGAGCGTTTGCGCCGCGACGACCGCTTCGTCGACGGACGTTACCGTCGTGCCCTTCGGCTGCGGAATGTCCAGCTTGCGAAGGAGCGCTTCGAATTTCTTGCGGTCTTCCGCTTCGTCGATGCTGTCGAGCGACGTGCCCAGGATGCGGACGCCTGCTTTGGACAGCGGAGCGGCAAGGTTGATCGCCGTCTGGCCGCCGAATTGCACGATGACGCCGATCGGCTTCTCTTGCTCGACGACGTTCATGACGTCTTCGAAGAAGAGCGGTTCGAAGTAGAGGCGGTCGGACGTCGAGAAGTCGGTCGATACCGTCTCCGGGTTGTTATTGATGATGACGGCTTCGTAGCCTGCGTTGCGGATCGCCCATACGGCATGCACGGTCGAGTAGTCGAACTCGATGCCTTGTCCGATCCGGATCGGGCCGGAGCCGAGCACGATGATCTTCTCTTTGGTGCTCGGGAGAACTTCGTTCTCCGTCTCGTACGTCGAATAGTAGTACGGCGTCGTCGCTTCGAATTCCGCGGCGCACGTGTCGACCATTTTGTATACCGGCGCCAAGCCTTGCGCCTTACGGTGCGCGCGTACGTCCGCCTCGAGCGTCAACGCGCCGTTCGGATGGCCTTCGCGGCGCAGCTCGGCGATCGCGCGGTCGGTGAAGCCGTTGCGTTTCGCGAGGTACAGCGTTTCCTTCGTCAATCCCGGTTCGCGGCGAATGACGTCCTCGATCTGCACGATGCGCTCGATCTTGTCGAGGAACCACCAGTCGATGTTGGACAGATCTTGGATCTGCTGCAGCGCCCAGCCGCGGCGGAACGCTTCGGCGACGAGGAAGATGCGCTCGTCGTCCGCTTTGATGAGGCGCGCCTTGAGCGTCTCGTCGTCGATCTCGTTCGCGCCCTTGAGGAAGATGCGGTGAACGCCGATTTCCAGCGAGCGAACGGCTTTCTGGATCGACTCCTCGAACGTGCGGCCGATCGCCATGACTTCGCCGGTCGCTTTCATCTGCGTGCCGAGCTTGCGGTTCGCGGACGTGAACTTATCGAACGGCCAGCGCGGGATCTTCGTTACGATGTAGTCCAGCGTCGGCTCGAAGCATGCGTAGGTTTGTCCCGTTACCGGGTTGACGATCTCGTCGAGCGTGTAGCCGACGGCGATCTTGGCGGCCATCTTCGCGATCGGGTAGCCGGTCGCTTTGGACGCGAGCGCCGAAGAGCGGCTGACGCGCGGGTTCACTTCGATGACGTAGTATTGATAGCTCTGAGGGTCGAGCGCGAACTGTACGTTACAGCCGCCTTCGATGTTCAGCGCGCGGATGATCTTGAGCGACGCGGAGCGCAGCATTTGGTATTCGCGGTCGGACAGTGTCTGGCTCGGCGCCACGACGATGGAATCGCCCGTATGAACGCCGACCGGGTCGAAGTTCTCCATGTTGCAGACGACGATGCAGTTATCGTTCGCGTCGCGCATGACTTCGTACTCGACTTCCTTCATGCCGGCGATCGATTTCTCGATCAAGCATTGACCGATCGGGCTGTAGCGGATGCCGCTGTCGACGATCTCGCGCAGCTCTTCCTCGTTAGCGCAGATGCCGCCGCCGGTACCGCCCAGCGTGTATGCGGGGCGAACGATAACCGGGTAGCCGATCGTCGCCGCGAAGTCGACGGCCGCTTGCACGGTCGTGACGATGTCGGATTCCGGCACCGGTTGATCGAGCTCGCGCATGAGGGCGCGGAACAGGTCGCGGTCTTCCGCTTTTTCGATCGCAGTCAACTGCGTGCCGAGCAGCTTGACGCCTTCCTTCTCCAGGACGCCGGCTTTCGCCAGCTCGACCGCCATGTTAAGGCCGGTTTGACCTCCGAGCGTCGGCAGCAAGCCGTCCGGACGCTCTTGGCGAATGATTTGGGAGACGAACTCCAGGTTGATCGGTTCGATATATACTTTGTCGGCGATGTTCGTGTCGGTCATGATCGTCGCCGGGTTGCTGTTGATCAGGACGACCTCGAAGCCTTCCTCTTTCAGCGCTTGGCAAGCTTGCGTTCCGGCATAGTCGAATTCCGCCGCTTGTCCGATGACGATGGGACCGGAGCCGATGACGAGCAGTTTTTTGAGCGAATTATTTTTGGGCATACTGCAGCTCTCCTCTCAGCGTCTCCGACAGTTCCGCTTGGCGGGAACGTGCAGGATTGTCGCGCTTGTGCGCGCGGATCATCTCGATGAATCGGTCGAACAGATAGCCGTTGTCATAAGGACCCGGCGCCGCTTCCGGATGGTACTGAACGGAGAACGCGGGGTACTTCTTATGCTTCAAGCCTTCGATCGTCTTGTCGTTGTTGTTGATGTGCGTCACTTCGAGCTCGGTGCCGATGAGCGACTCTTCGATAACCGTATAGCCGTGGTTTTGGGACGTGATGAAGCAACGGCCGGATTCCAGTTCCTTGACCGGGTGGTTGCCGCCGCGGTGGCCGAACTTCAGCTTGCCCGTATCCGCGCCGCTCGCCAAGGCGAACAGCTGGTGGCCGAGGCAGATGCCGAACAGCGGATATTCGCCGATGAGCTGGCGAACGGTCTCGACCGCGTGAGGCACGTCCTTCGGGTCCCCTGGGCCGTTGGACAGTTGGATGCCGTCCGGCTTCAGCTTGCGAATGTCTTCGGCCGTCGCGTCTTGCGGCACGACGACGACGTCGCAGCCGCGCTTCGTCAGCTCGCGCAGGATGCCGCTCTTCGCGCCGTAGTCGATCAGAACGATGCGCTCTTGGTCGCCGGGGCTCGAGAAGACGCTCTTCGTCGACGTGCGCGCCACTTGGTCGCGCAGCAGCGGCGTCGTGCCGAGGCGCTCTTGCAGCTCCTCGACGCGCTCGTTGCCCGTCGTCAGGATGCCTTTCATCGTGCCGTGCTGGCGAAGAATCCGCGTCAGCATGCGCGTATCGATGTCGCTGATGCCGACGATGCCGTATTCCTTCAGCAGATGGCTCAGCGTGTATTGCGCGCGCCAGTTGCTAGGCACGTCCTCGTGGCGTCTGACCACGAAGCCGTGAATGTATGGACGAATGCTCTCGAAGTCGTCTCGGTTAATGCCGTAGTTGCCGATCAGCGGGAACGTCATCGTGACGATCTGGCCGCAATAGGACGGATCGGAGAGTACTTCCTGATAGCCCGTAATTCCCGTGTTGAACACCACTTCTCCGACGGAACCGCCTTCCGCGCCGAACCCGCGGCCCGTGAACAGCGTACCGTCTTCCAACAACAATCTTGCTTGCATCCCAATCACTCCTTAGCCGGGTTTATCGAACGATGCCTTGCTCTTCAGTCCAGACCACTTTGCCGTTAACCATCGTAAGTACGGGCCAGCCGTACAGCTTCCATCCCGTGAACGGGGTGTTGCGGCCCTTCGTCAGGAACTTCGCGGGATCGACTTCCCGCTCGTTCTCGAGATCGATAAGAATGAGATCGGCCGGCGCGCCGGCATCCATCGTCCCGTAAGGGAGGCGGAAGATGCGGGCCGGATCGCTCGTCATGCGGCGGAGCAGGAACTCGAGGCTCCAGCGTCCCGAGCGGACGAACTTCGTGTACAGCAGCGGGAACGCGGTCTCGAAGCCGACGATGCCGAACGGCGCTCTCGCCATGCCCCGCGCTTTTTCTTCTTCGCTATGAGGCGCGTGGTCGGTGACGATAATATCGATCGTGCCGTCCTCGATGCCTTGAATGCACGCCTCGACGTCTTTCGGCGTTCGGAGCGGCGGGTTCATCTTCCAATTCGCGTCCATGTTGTCCGGAATGTCCTCGTCGCACAGCAGCAAGTGGTGCGGACATACTTCGGAAGTCACGTTGACGCCGACCGACTTGCCGAGGCGAAGCAGCCTGACCGATTGCTCGGTGCTGACGTGGCAGACGTGGTAGTGCACGCCCGTCGCTTCCGAGAGCAGAATGTCGCGGCCGACGTGGATCGCTTCCGACTCGTTCGGGATACCCTTGAGGCCGTGCTTGCGGGCGAAGTTGCCTTCCGACACCGCCGCGCCCTCGACGAGCGAGTCGTCTTCGCAGTGCGCGATGATCGGCATGTCGAGCGACTTCGCGATCGCCATGGCGTTCTTCATCATCTGCGCGTTCTGCACGCCGACGCCGTCGTCCGTGAACCCGATCGCGCCCGCTTCCTTCAGCGCCGGGAAGTCCGTCAGCTCGCGGCCGAGCTCGTTCTTCGTGATCGCCGCGTATGGGAGCACCCGCACGACGCCTTCGGTCTTCGCCTTCTCGAGAACGAAGTTGATCGTCTCCGGAGTATCCATGATCGGCCTTGTGTTCGGCATCGGGGCGATCGTCGTGAAGCCGCCCTTCGCCGCGGATTCCGTGCCGCTCGCGATCGTTTCTTTGTATTCGAAGCCGGGCTCCCTAAGGTGCACGTGCATATCGATGAACCCCGGCGAGATCAGCTTGCCGGAAGCGTCGATCACCGAAGCGCCTTCCGTGTTCGGCGCGCTGGCGCCGTCCAGCCATTCCGCGATCGCGCCGTTCTCCACGCGCACGTGCTTCTTGACCAGCTCGCCCGTCGATTCCAGCGTAAGTGCGTTCATAATCCATGTCGTTGCCATAGCCGGTGTGCCTCCTCTTCTGCATATCCTGGTACGGTAATGTTTGCGATCTTGTTAGCGTTGCATCTCTGCTTCGCGAGGATGCAGGATGGTGACGCAGTCGTCTTCGTCGATCTCGAGCAACGAGACTTCGATCTGCTCGTGCCGCGACGTCGGGACGTTCTTCCCGACGTAGTCGGGGCGTATCGGCAGCTCGCGATGTCCCCGGTCCACGAGCACGGCCAGCTGAATCGATTGCGGCCTGCCTTGATCCATCAAGGCGTCCATCGCGGCCCGAATCGTTCTTCCGGTGTAGAGCACGTCGTCGAACAGAATGATACGCTTATCTTTCACCAAAACGGCCAGCTCTCTATCAGGCAATCTGTCGCGCCCGTCCCCGGCTCCCGGCCGATCGTCGCGATACCTCGTAATATCCAGCTCGCCGACGGCCACGGATTGCTCCTCGATCTCCCGGACCCGCTCCGCGACCCGCCTTGCCAAATATACCCCTCTCGTGCGGATGCCGATGAACACGCAATCTGCGATGCCTTTGTTCTTCTCGACGATCTCGTGCGCGATCCGGGTCAGCGCCCTTCTGATCGCGGACTCATCCATAATGACGCGGGAGTCTTGCATGTGGAACGCTCCTTCCGTCGAAGTTGGCACAATCACGCAAAAATCCTCCTTGCGTCAGACGCAAGGAGGATTCAGGACAGAAGTCGGACGTACGGCTTGTGCGCGCGACGCATGGCTGCCCCCTCAGGGCAGGACATGGGCCGGCGTGCGTTCCGCGAAGAACGCGCCGATGCGGCGGACTTGCTATGCTGCGTCACCTTGACAGCCTCACGGGACTGAATTAAAGGTACCAGTTCATTATCAAGCATTATCCCATGTTCGACATGAACTGTCAAGGTGATTGCAGGGGGTCTATAGGCTCAACTTCGTAATGCGGTCCACGGCTTTCTCCGTATTCTCGCGGCTTCCGAAAGCCGTCAAGCGGAAGTAGCCTTGGCCGCTCTGGCCGAAGCCGACGCCCGGCGTGCCGACGATGTTCCCTTCGGAGAGAAGTTTGTCGAAGAATGCCCACGAGTCAAGCCCGTTCGGCGTCTTCAGCCAGATATAAGGCGCGTTCACGCCTCCGTATACCGTCAGGCCGAGCGATTTCAGGCCGTCGCGGATGATCGCCGCGTTCGACATGTAGTAGTCGACGAGCGTTGCGATTTGCTCCTTGCCTTCGGCCGAATAGATCGCTTCCGCGCCGCGTTGGGTCACGTAAGAGACGCCGTTGAACTTCGTCGTGTGCCGGCGGTTCCACAAGTCGGCGACGGTTACTTCGTTGCCGTAATCGTCTTTGGCCTTCACGTTGCGAGGCACGATCGTATACGCGCAGCGCACGCCGGTGAAGCCGGCCGTCTTGGAGAAGCTGCGGAACTCGATGGCCACGTCTTTGGCGCCTTCGATTTCGTAGATGCTATGCGGAACGTCCGCTTCTTGGATGTATGCTTCGTAAGCCGAGTCGAACAAGATGATCGCGTCGTTCGCCTTCGCGTAGTCGACCCACACTTTAAGCTCGTCCTTCGTCAGCGTCATGCCGGTCGGATTGTTCGGGTAGCACAGGTAGATCAAGTCGACTTTGCGGTCCGGCAAGCTCGGTTTGAAGTTGTTCTCCGCGTTGCACGGCAAGTAGACGATGTTCTCGTAACGGTTCGTCTCCCTGCTGAACGCGCCGGAGCGTCCCGCCATGACGTTCGTGTCGACGTACACCGGATAGACCGGGTCCTGCACGGCGATGACGGCATCCTGGCTGAAAATCTCCTGGATGTTGCCGACGTCGCACTTCGAGCCGTCGCTAACGAATACTTCGTTGCTCGCCAGATCGACGCCGAGCTTCTTGTAGTCGTTCTCGATGATCGCGTTGATGAGGAAGTCGTAGCCTTGCTCCGGGCCGTAGCCGCGGAACGCGCCGACCGTAGCCAGCTCGTCGACGGCGGCGTGCATCGCCTTCGTGACCGCGTCCGGCAATGCGCGGGTAACGTCGCCGATGCCCAGGCTGATGATTTGCGCGTTCGGATTGTCCTGGATGAACTTCGTGCGTCGCTTCGCGATTTCCGAGAACAGATAACTGCCTTGCAGATTCAAAAAGTTTTGGTTGATTTTAGCCAAATCAAAAACCGCCTTCCGGATTGTTCGTTCGCGGGACTTCGTCTCGATCGTCCCGATTCGCTTTATGTACAGTCTATCGCACATTGCGAACCGTGCATCATGCACCGATCGGTCAAAAGTTTGCATTATTGCGAAACAAACAAAACTTGGCGGTTTTCGATTCGTTGCGGGATTATCGGGTTCTCAAGATATTCAGCGCATGCTCCATATCATCCGGAATCGGAGTGGAGAACTCCATCCATTCGCCGGTTCGCGGATGCTCGAAGCCGAGCACGCCCGCATGCAGCGCTTGCCCGCTCATGCCGAGCGTGCGCCCGCTCTTGCCTCCGTATACCGGATCGCCGACGAGCGGGTGGCCGATATACTTCATATGTACGCGAATCTGATGCGTTCTGCCCGTCTCGAGCTTCAAGTCGAGCAACGTATAATCGCCGAACCGTTCCGACACGGCGAAGTGCGTGATCGCGTGCTTGCTGTTCTTCTCGGTGACGACGTACAGCTTGCGGTCTTGATTCGCGCGGCCGATCGGCGCGTCGATCGTGCCCTTGTCGTGCTCCATCTGCCCGTATACGATCGCGTAATACCGGCGATTGACCGTATGCGCCTTCAGTTGCGCCGCGAGCGAGCCGTGCGCGAGGTCGTTCTTCGCGACCATAAGCAAGCCGGACGTATCCTTGTCGATGCGGTGCACGATGCCCGGGCGCATGACGCCGTTAATGCCGGACAAGTCTTTGCAATGGTAGAGCAGCGCGTTCACGAGCGTGCCGTTCGGATGGCCCGCGGCGGGGTGTACGACCATGCCCCGGACTTTGTTGACGACGATGACGTCTCCGTCTTCGTATACGACGTCCAACGGGATATTTTCCGGATAAGCCTCGAGCGGCTCGGGTCCGGGAATCGTCACCGCAATGTCGTCTCCGTCCGCTACTTTCGCGTTCGGCTTCGACTGCTGCCCGTTAACCGACACGGCTCCGGTTCGGATCCAATCTTGAATTTGCGAACGCGAAGCTTGCCTGTCCGACAGCCTCTCGGTCAAGTGCTTGTCGAGCCTCTCTCCGGCGGCTGCCGCATCGACGACCCAAGCGACCCGGTTGTCCGAGTCTTCCGCGTCCGTATCTTGTTCCCAGGCGTTAAGCGGTAGGTTGTCCGCTGCGATCCCTGGCGTGTTCTCCGTTGTCATGGGGTTCATTCTCCTGTTTCGGGGTAAGCAACGCGTCCAAGATGACGAGTCCGACGCCGACCACGATGCCGCAATCCGCTACGTTGAAGAGCGGGAACGTATACGAGCCGAAGTTGAACTGCAAAAAATCGACGACCTCGCCGTATAGCGAGCGATCCAAGAAATTGCCGACAGCGCCGCCCAGTATCAAGCCGAGGGCGAAGGGCAGCAAGCCTCTTCCGTTGCGGTAAATGCGATTGAGATACCATACGATCAAACTGATGACGATTATGGTAATCAGAACGAACAGCCAGCGTTGATTTTGCAAAATGCCGAAAGCCGCGCCGCGATTGCGGATATGCGCGATCTGGAAGAAGTCCCCGATCACGTTGATTCGTTCCGTGTCCACTTCGATGTTGCGATCGATAATCTTTTTCGTTACGTAATCGAGCGCGAATACGATGACCGCGATCAAGTAGTACGCCCATAATGGCCAACGACGACGTTGCATGATGTTCGCTCCTCTTCGTTTCTCCTGCGTGCCCATTTTATCACATTGCTTTCCACTCGTAAAACGAACGCCCCCGGGAAAACTACATTCCGTGCAGAGTACGAAAGGAGTGGACGGCTTGACGATGCAGTTGGACCAAGGACGCCTGGAGCGTCTGAAACGCAGGCTGCTGCAGGAGAAAAGCGAGCTTGAAGCGCGCGTGAGCGGTAACGGCCATTTCGGACTGACTTCGTCGTATCGGGACTCGACGGGCGAGTTGTCGGGTATCGACAATCATCCCGCCGACGCCGGAACGGAGATGTTCGAGAGAAGCAAGGACATCGCCCTGTTGGAGAAGGAAGCGCTGCGGCTCGAACGCGTCGACGCGGCGCTCGCCCGGATGGACTCTGGAGAGTACGGCCATTGCGCCGCCTGCGGCAAGTTCATCCCGTACGAGCGGCTTGAAGCGCTGCCGACGGCCATCTACTGCATCGAACACGAGCCGCGCCAAGAGAACGTCGAGCGCCGCCCGGCCGAGGAGCTGTTCCTGTCGCCGCCGTTCGGCCGCACCAGCTTAGACGAGCGCGAAGGACAGAACGGGTTCGACGGCGAGGACGCGTGGCAGATCGTCGAGTCGTGGGGCAGCTCGAACAGTCCGGCGATGGCGGAAGGCCGCGATATCGACGATTACGAGTCGATGGCGATCGAAGCGGACGAGAACGACGGGTTCGTCGAGCCGCTGGAGAGTTTCCTCGCGACGGACATTACCGGTCATCACGTCAGCGTCGTTCGCAACCGCGCGTACCGTCAGTACATGGCTTCGAACGAAGGCGATCATTTGCTGGAACCCGACGAGTACGCGGACGATAGATAAATTTCGCAGGGGCGAAGATGGGACGCGGGGTTGTTACCGCTTCTCGTCTTCGCCTCTTTTGGCCGATATCCCCTTCGCTCAGTCGACTCCTTTGGGCCGATATCCCCGTCGCTCAGGCACATCGTTTAACGCGGATCGATCTCAAGCTGCCGCTGGACGACCCGCACGATATCGGCGATGTAATCCCCGACGATCGGAAGGTTGAGCGCGCCGATCCATTGCAGCACATAGACGATTACCGCCGCGAAGAACGAGAAGCCGATCGCGTAACCGACCCCGCGCGCCATCCCGGACAGCAAGTTTTTGAAAATAAGCGTCCACGGTTTCTGCATCAGGTTGACGTATTCCTTCAGTTGCGACTTCTCCATGTTGGCCGCGAGCTGGTCGATGCGTTCCGATAAGAAGTTCAGCGTTCCCCTGAGCGCGTTCGCCTCTTCCGCCAATTTATCCGTTCCCTCCGGCGCTTTGATTCCGGCCGGATGCGATACTTTCACCTTGATCTGATCGATTCTCTGGTCTTTGCGATCCCCGTTGCTCATCCGTATCCCCTCCCCGGAATCCCGATATCCCCGAGCGCCTGAGCGACGGGGATATCGTCGCAAAGACATCTTACCCGCGCCCGCCGAACGTAAAACGAGCCCTCCCCGCCTAAGGCACGAAGCCTGGAAGGCGGGGATAAGAGCTCGTCTCTATCGTTGTCCTTATTATGTTTAGCTTAACCGGTGCTGGATTATGCTTCCGTTACAAGATCGCCAGCGAGATCGTCTTGTCCCCGGCCTGAACCGATTCCATTCCGTCCGCGCGTCCGAACGATACTTCGTTCACGAGCACGTTGTCTCGAAGCACTTCGTCGAACTTGCGCAACGCTGCTTCTAGTTCTGCATCGACGTCCAACACGAGATTCACGCGCTTCTCGATCGGCAGGTCAAGCTTCTTGCGCTGATCCTGAACGGAGCGAATGACTTCGCGTACCCAGCCCTCTTGCTCGAGCTCCGGCGTGATCTCGGTGTTCAGCGCGACGGTAACGCCGCCGCCGGATGCCGAAGCGAAGCCCGGCTTCGCTTCCTTCTCGACGAGCAGCTCGTCGATCGCGATCTCGAGCGCCTCCCCGTCCGGAGACGAGAACGCGAAAGAACCGGATTGCACGACCGCGCTCGATTCGTCGCCCGACAACGCCTTGAGCGCCGCTTGGATCGGACCGACGTTCTTGCCGTACTTCTTGCCCGCGACCTTCAGGTTCAGCTTCAAGTTGAAGTTGACGAAGCTGCTGTCATTGGCGAGCGTAATCGTCTTGACGTTGATCTCGTCTTTGATGATCTCTTCGTAATCCGCCAAGTTGAACGCGCCGCTTAGCGAGACGAGAAGGTCGGACAACGGCTGGCGGGTCTTGATGTTGTTCTCGTTGCGGATGTTGCGCGCCAGCTCGACGAGGTTGCGCGCCGTCGCCATGTCCCGCTCCAGTTCTTCGTCGATCGCGGAGCGGTCCGCGACCGGGTAATCCGCCAGATGGACGCTGCCTTCCCCACCCAAGTTGCCGTAAATATCCTCGGCCACGAACGGCGCGTAAGGCGCGATGAGCCGCGACAGCGTCAGCAGCACGTCGCCGAGCGTCTGGTAAGCCGCCAGCTTGTCGTCCGTCAGTCCACTGCCCCAGAAGCGGTCGCGCGAACGGCGCACGTACCAGTTGGACAGCTCGTCGATGAACGACTCGATGTTTTTCGCCGGGTTCAGGAAGTCGTTCGCCTCAAGACCGCCGCTTACGGAAGCGATGAGCGAGTTCAACCGGGAGACGATCCACTTGTCGAGCTTGTTGTCGCTCTTCGCCTTGGCGTGCTGCCCGGGCAAGTAACCGTCGATCGTCGCGTACAACGCATAGAACGCGTGCGTGTTCACGAGCGTATCGACGACTTTGGATTTCGCCTCGGCGACGATGCCTTTCGAGAACCGCTTGCTGTTCCAAGGCGCGCTATCCGCGAGCAGCGCCCAACGGAACGCGTCGGTGCCGAATTCGCCGATGATCTCCCACGGATCGATGACGTTGCCTTTGGATTTGCTCATCTTCTGGCCGTTCTCGTCCAGCACGTGACCGGTGGAGATGACGGACTTATAAGGCGCTTTGCCATTGTATAGCGTCGATACGGCCAGCAAGCTGAAGAACCAACCGCGCGTCTGGTCGATGCCTTCGCAGATGAAGTCGGCCGGATATTGCTCCGCGAACTTCTCCTCGTCGCCCAGCGGATGGAAGTATTGCGCGAACGGCATCGAACCGCTGTCGAACCAGACGTCGATGACTTCGGACGCGCGGTTCATGACGCCGCCGCACGAGCACTTCAACCGCACATCGTCGACGTACGGCTTGTGCAGCTCGAGATCGGAAGCGACGTCGCCAACGGCGAGCGCTCTCAGTTCGCTGCGGTTGTGCACGGCCTTCTCGTGCCCGCACGATTCGCACGTCCATACGTTAAGCGGCGTGCCCCAATAGCGGTTGCGGCTGATGTTCCAGTCGACGAGGTCCTCGAGGAACTTGCCGAAGCGGCCGTCGCGAAGGTGCTCAGGGTACCATTGGATCGTCTTGTTATTCTCGATCAGCTGGTCTTTGACCGCCGTCGTCTTGATGAACCAGCTCTCCGTCGCGTAGTAGAGCAGCGGCGTCTTGCAGCGCCAACAGAACGGGTAGCTATGCTCGTAACGCTCCTTATGGTACAACAGTCCGAGTTCGGACAGCTTGCGCACGATGTCGACGTCGCAGTCCTTAACGAAGCGGCCGGCCAAGTCCGTAACCTCGTCGATGTAACGGCCATCGCCGCCCACGACCATCAGCATCGGGATGCCGTGCTGTTTCGCGACGCGATGGTCGTCTTCGCCATGCGCCGGCGCGATATGAACGATACCGGTACCGCTTGTATCGCTAACGTAGTCGGCGTCGATGATTCGGTAGGCGTTCTCCACCTTCACGTACGGGAACAACGGCTCGTAAGTCAAGCCGACGAGCTCGCGGCCTTTAACCGTGCCGATGACTTCATAGTCGCCTTTCATCACTTTCTCGACGAGCGCGCCGGCGAGAACGTAGACGCTTTCCGCTTGACGCACGCGGACGTAATCCAGTTCCGGATTGACGGCCAGCGCCACGTTGGCAGGCAACGTCCAAGGCGTCGTCGTCCACGCGAGCGCATACTCGCCCGTGCCGGTCAGCTTGAACTTCGCCGTCGCCGTAAGGTCTTTGACGTCTTCGTATCCCTGCGCCACTTCGTGCGAGCTGAGGGTCGTCTGGCAGTCCGGGCAATACGGGCTGACGCGGTGGCCGCGATACAGCAGCCCCTTCTCGTGGATCGTCGCGAGAATGTGCCAGACGCTCTCGATGTATTCGTCCTTCAGCGTAATGTACGGATCGTCGAGATCGGTCCAATACGCGATCGCTTCGGTCAGTTCGCGCCATTGGCGCTCGTACTCGAACACGCTCTCGCGGCACTTCTTGATGAACGGCTCGACGCCGTATTTCTCGATCTCCTGCTTGCCCGAGATGCCGAGCTGCTTCTCCACGCCGAGCTCGACGGGCAGACCGTGCGTATCCCAGCCGGCTTTACGGATGACGCGATAACCGGCCATCGTTTTGTAACGGCTGACGAAGTCCTTGATGACGCGGCCGAGCACGTGTCCGATGTGCGGCTTGCCGTTCGCCGTCGGCGGTCCCTCGTAGAAGACGAAGTTCGGGCGTCCTGCCCGGTTCTCGATCGACTTGCGGAACGTATTGTCTTTGCCCCAATGCTTCAAGATTCGCTCTTCGCGGGCTCTGGCCCGTTCTTTGACGTCTACGCGACGCATGCGATTCAACCCCTTATCGATGTATGTCCTTGAATGCAAAAAAACCCCATCCCGGTAAGGGACGAGGTTCGACTCGCGGTACCACCCTTGTTCCGCGCGCTGGCGATCATGCCCGGCGGCGGCTCTTGGCGGCCGAATGGATCGGCCAGCTCTTGTAACGGTGAGCGTCCGGCAGTCTCTAAGGCTCGCGCATCGCGCTCGCGTTCGAGACGGCGTCTCGGGGATGATCTTCGGCAAGCTTCGGCCGTTGGCTCGCACCGTCCGCCAACTCTCTTGAGACCTAACGCGCGCTTACTGTTCCCGTCTTCGACATTTGGTTCTTCCCTTCTTTATAACGGACGGGAAGCCGTTTGTCAATTCGGGCGCACGGCATAGGCAGCCCGAATTAAGCTTCGATGCCCTTAGGTTCCCGATGGTCCAACGATTCCCAGCCGTCCTGCGTGAGCAGCTCGAGCTGCGTCTCGACGAGAGCGCGGAACCGCGCGCGGTAGATCGCGGCCTGCTTCTTGAGTTCTTCGACTTCCAGCGCGACTTTGCGGGACTTGGACAGCGCGTCGTTGATGATCCGGTCGGCGTTCTTCTCCGCTTCCTTCACGATCAACTGAGCTTCCTTCTTCGCGTTGGACTTCAACTCGTCGGCCGCTTCTTGCGCGACGATGATCGTCTTGCTGAGCGTCTCCTCGATGTTGGAGAAGTGTCCGAGACGTTCCTGCGCCGCGTTCACTTGGTTTTGCAGTTCTTTGTTCTCGCGAATCAAAGCCTCGAAATCTTTAATGATCTGGTCGAGGAATTCGTTTACCTCGTCTTCGTCGTATCCGCGCAACCGGCGGCCGAATTCTTTATTATGGATATCCAACGGTGATAATGGCATTGGCGCACCTCCGAGTTCAATTAAACCACTTCGCCTGCTCTAGTCATTAGACTCAATTCGACGAATCGCGCGCAAATCCTTCTGGCGGGTTACACAAATTTACCGATTTTCACCCGAATTCTTCCGCTCTTCGACATGCCCTCGACTTCAAGAACCTTGAACCGTCCGAGGCCTTTGACCGATACGACGTCTCCGGCCTTCAACGGCTCCGCGGGATTGTCTTCGGCCTTCCAGTTCACGCGGCAGCGTCCCGCGCGGATCGGATCGACGATCTTCGTCCGGCTGAGCCGGAACACGTCGCTCGCGATGCCGTCCAAGCGCATCGAGGCGACCGACAGCGTCTGCTCCTCCAGCTTCGACGCAACGACCCGCAGCTCAATTAGCGGACGCACGGATACGGACACATCGACGCGATGCGCCTGCTTCATATGGCCGATCAGGAAATCTCCGATTCCTTCCGTAATCAGCGCGTGACAACCGGCGTCGCTGACGTGCAGATCCCCGATCTTGTCCCGCTTGATGCCTAGTCCGAGCAGAGCGCCTAAGTAATCGCCATGATCGAGCTCGGATACGCGGCGGTCGTCGGACGCGATCTCCAGTACGGCGATGCCCATGTCTTCCTCTTCCAGCATCCGATAATCCGGCGCGATGAGCGCCCTGCGCCTCTCGGCTTCCGGATACCCGCCGTCGACGCGGACTTGAACATCCGGGTTGCGGTTCGCGAGCGAACACAAAATAGACGCCTGGCGAGGATCGAGAAAGTCCGTGCGCTTCATCTCGTGATAAAGCGCGGCGCGTTCGACCCATTCCCAGGCGCGGTCCACGAATGATCTCTCATCCGGGTGAAAATGTTCGTAAATATCCTTGTGAGCCATTAGTCGACCATCCTACTCTAAGCCGAAAAAGCCGAGTACGACTTTCAAGCCTTCCGCAACGAATCGAATCGCGATGAGCGCGACGATCGGGGAAATGTCCAAGATTCCGCCGATCGGCGGAATGATCCGGCGGAACGGCCGCAAGTACGGCTCGACGAGCTTGCCCAGCATCTCTCCGACGAAGCTTTCGCGGACGGAAGGCAGCCAAGACATCAAGACGTAGATCAGAATCATATAAAAATAAATATCCGCCAGTAAATCGATAAAGCTAGCGATTTCGTTCAAGGGGTCACCTCATTCTAGGGTAGTCGGCTTCCTCCGCCATGATCTCCGTAATGGTCCCCGATACTTCTACCGAGTCCGGCGTGCACAGGAAGATATCGGAGCCGACTTTGGAGATTTGGCCTCCGAGCGCGTACACGGTTCCGCTCAAGAAGTCGACGATGCGAATCGCCTGGTCTCTTCTTACGCGCTGCAAGTTCACGACCACGGAGCGACGGGATTTCAGTTGATCCGCGATTTCTTGCGCTTCGTCGTATGTACGAGGCTCGGACAGTACGACGCGCGCGTTCTTCTGCGAATGAATGCTCACGACGTTGTTCTTACTCGATTGTTTACGCGAATCGAACACCGGGGTTTCAATTTCTTGTTCCTCGGCATGCCGCGCGTTGCGGTCGTTCGTCTCCGCTTGCTCTTCCTCTTCCTGCAAGCCCAAATAGTTCAGAAATTTGTTCATGACGCTCATGATTTTCCCTCCTCGTGTCTTTCATTCCCCACTAAGACCGTACCCAAACGCACGTGGGTCGCGCCTTCTTCGACGGCAATCTCGAAATCGTTGGACATCCCCATAGATAGCGCCGCGAGCGGCTCTCTCGTTACCGCCGTCCGATTCAGTTCGTCTCTAAGCTGTCTTAAGGTTCGGAAAATCGGGCGGGTCTGTTCCGGCTCGCTCTCGTATGGCGCCATCGTCATTAATCCGATCGGCTTGATCCGATCGTACGGTCGCAGCTCGCGGGCGAACGACTCCAATCGATCCGGCTCCAGGCCGTGCTTCGTCTGCTCTCCCGAGACGTTCACTTGCAGGAAGCAAGGAACTTCGACGTTCAGCTGGCTGGCCCGGCGTTGGATCGCATCGGCGAGCGATAAGCGATCGATCGAATGAACGTAGTCGAACTTGCCGACGACGTCTTTGACTTTGTTCGTCTGGAGAGATCCGATATAGTGAAAGACGGCTTGTCCTTGCAGCGCCTCCCACTTGTCCTTGGCGTCGGGCCAACGGTTCTCTCCGATATGGCCGACCCCCGCGCGTACCGCGGCTTGCGCCGTCAAGGTCGATACGTACTTCGTTACCGCGATTATCGTTACGTCCTCGCGGCTTCTGCCGCCTCTGCGGCATGCTTCCTGCAGCCGGCTCTCGACGTCCCGCAGACGGGCTTCCAGCGTCACGGCACGTTCACCTCGTTTTCCTTCCGAGCCAGCTCATCATGCGTCCCGTATGGCCGTTCTCCATTCGATGGGAGAACAGCACGTCTTTGCGACAACCTGTGCACCATGTTGTCATTTCGATGCTGCTCGGCAAAATTCCTGCTTTTATCATAAGATGTCGGTTCAATAGTTTCAAGTCCAGTCTGGCTCGTCCCTCTCCGGAAGGTTGGACCGCACTCTCTTTCCATGCCGGATCGCCGCCTGCAGGCAAGGTTTCCAGCAACGGTCTGACGTGCCGTAGCACCGCTTCGTCCACCTCGTAGCAGCATCCGCCGATCGATGGTCCGATCGCCGCGCGAACGTTGTCCGGCTTCGCGCCGAACGCCTCGGCCATCTTCTCCACCGTCCGGCAGGCGACCTCGGCGACCGTCCCTTTCCAGCCGGCATGGGCCAGACCAAGGCTTCTCGTTACCGGATCGTAGAAATATAAAGGGACGCAGTCCGCGAAGAACATCGCGAGGAGCACGTCCGGCTCGTCGGTCACTAGCGCGTCCGTATGTTGAATCGCGCTTTCGCGGTCATAGCGTCCGCTGCCGACGTCGTCTTTCGCGACGACTCGCACGTCGCTGCCGTGTACTTGCTCGGCGCATGTCCAGGCCTCGAACGGCCATTCGAGCCGGTCCGCGATACGCTTTCTGTTCGCGAGCACGTCCTCGGGACGATCTCCGACATGAAGCGCCGTATTGTTCGCATACCGGGTCGTGAAGCCCGCCGTAATGCCGGACTCGGCGCACCACGACTGCAACATCAACAATGCCTCGGCATCGTCGCCCGATTGCGATCGGAACGGTTCCATGGGCCAACACCTCCATAGCACAGTGTACCATAGCGGCGCGGCGATACGAAGACGCTTTTATCTCACGATATGCTGATCTCCGTCCTCGAGCCGGTACGTCACCTTCGCGTCGTCCAGTCGGACGAGCACGACGTCCGTGCCGATCTTCACGATGTTCCTCCAAGGAATGATGACGTCGTTGCCTCCGCCGAACATGCCGAACAGACGGGTGGACGTTGGCACGACGATCGCGTCGATTCTGCCCTGACGCAAATCCAGCTCGAGGTCGCTGATCTGCCCCAGCTTTTTCCCGTCGACGATGTTGATGACGTCTTTCGTCTGGAAATCGGATATTTTCATCGCGCTCACGCTCCCCGCAGTCAGGCTACGCCCTATAGATCAATATATGAGCCGCGGACATCCGAATTGTCTCGCCCGTCAAAAAAAGGTGAAGCCGGATGGCCTCACCTTTAATTACCCAGTTGCTTAGGTTTTCACGTGCTTTTGCATTTGCTGGATAGCCGACTTTTCCAGCCTGGATACCTGCGCTTGCGATATTCCAATCTCGTCCGCCACTTCCATCTGGGTTTTCCCTTCGAAAAACCGCATCGATAAGATCATCTTCTCGCGTTCGTTCAGCTTGCGCATCGCTTCCCTGAGCGCGATCTCTTCGATCCACTGAATATCTTTGTTCCTCTCGTCGCTGATCTGATCCATGACGAAGATCGGATCTCCGCCGTCATGATAGATCGGCTCGAACAACGATACGGGATCTTGGATCGCATCGAGCGCGAATACGATGTCTTCCTTCGGCACGTTCAGCACTTCGGAGATTTCCAGAATCGTCGGTTCCCTCGCGTGCTGGTTCGTCAACTGGTCGCGGACCTGCAACGCCTTATAGGCGATGTCGCGAAGGCTGCGCGAGACGCGAATCGGGTTGTTGTCTCTTAAGTACCTGCGGATTTCTCCGATGATCATCGGAACCGCATAGGTCGAGAAACGCACGTTTTGACCGAGGTCGAAGTTATCGATCGCTTTCATGAGCCCGATGCAGCCGACTTGGAACAAGTCGTCGACGAACTCGCCCCGATTGTTGAATCTTTGAATGACGCTGAGCACCAGGCGCAGATTGCCATTCACTAATTTCTCCCGGGCCGTGATTTCTCCTCGTGTCTGCAGAGCTAGGAACAGTTCCCTCATCTCGGCATTGGTCAGAACGGGCAGCTTTGAGGTGTCCACTCCACAAATCTCCACTTTGTTGCGGGTCAAGGCAATTCCTCCCGGGGAGCAGCATTAATGTAAAGTATCTCCGGGAAGGGGGTTTTTATTCCGCAAAATGAGACTTCTGCCGCTAGCGGAAAAAGCGTGAAAAGATCGAATTTTCGCTGTAATTCATACCATTTTGTTAAATTCCTTGCGCAGCCGCTTAATAATTCGCTTTTCCAAGCGGGAGATATAAGACTGCGAAATGCCCAGCAAATCCGCAACGTCCTTCTGCGTCTTCTCTTCTCCGTCCGCGAGTCCGAACCGGAGTTCCATGATCGTCCTCTCCCGGTCGCTCAGCTTGTCGAGAGCCTTGTGGAGCAATTTTCGGTCGACTTGCTCTTCGATATTACGGTAGATCGTATCGTTCTCCGTGCCTAGGACGTCGGACAGCAGCAGTTCGTTGCCGTCCCAATCGATATTGAGGGGCTCGTCGAACGACACTTCCGTTCGCGTCTTGCTATTTCGGCGCAGGTACATCAAGATTTCATTCTCGATGCATCGCGATGCGTACGTGGCCAGTTTGATTTTTTTGTCCGGATCGAACGTGTTGACCGCCTTGATCAACCCGATGGCGCCGATGGACACGAGATCCTCGATATGAATGCCGGTATTCTCGAACTTCCGCGCGATATAGACGACGAGCCGCAGATTGCGCTCGATGAGCATCGCCCGAATCGCCGCGTCTCCCGTGTTCAACCTCTCAAGCAAATACTCTTCCTCTTCCCTGCTTAGCGGCGGGGGAAGCGCCTCGCTTCCGCCGATGTAATACACTTCCTCGCTCTTCCAGCCGAGCAAGAACAGCAGGCGGTAGAGCGTTAATTGGGACCTCAACTTCATATTCGCGAGCATAGCTGCAATCCTCCTGTCAGGCTGGCTGGGATGGCGCCTTTGCCTTGGCGTTGGCGTTGGCATTGGCGCCTGCGTGCGTTAAATCGGGATGGACGATGGCGCGGTAGCTTGCGTCGGACGATAGCGTCCCGCCGTCCAATCCGATCAACACGCGCGTCGTTTGAATCGGGGCATGACCTTGCATCGACAGTACGACCGCGTCCGGCTTGACCCCCAACATGAGCTTAGGGCTTCCGTTGACGGCGCGATAAGGGATGAGCCGAAGCCGATGACTCCACCCGAACGGCTCGGGATCGTTCGACCCGAGCTCTGCGACCAGACTGTCTGCCGACTCTCCTTTGAGCCGATCGCACCAGCCGGCGGGCAGCGATTCTTTCCATATGCTTGCTTCCATGATCATGACCGGCGTCCTCGTCAACGGCTCGTACAACCGGTTGCCCGTATCCAGAAGCCCGCGGAACGTCCAGGTCCGTCCATCGACCTGTACTTCGACGTCCCAGATGAGCGCCTCGACGTTCTGCCTCTTGCGGCGCGTCTCGGCGCTTGCATGGAACAACCAGACGGCCAACAGGAAAGCGACGGCGAACAGTCCCAGCTGCATTTGCCATTGCAGAACGATACTGCCGTCGGAAGCGTACGTCATCCCTCCCCAAGGCGAGCCCGACGACCGAACCAGGTAACTTATGCCGATCACGCCGCCAAGCGTTGCGAAATTGACCGTATAGAACGCGGCGACGTTGCGCAACGTCTGCATCGGGCCGCCAAAGCCGAACGCCATGAGCAGCATCGCCAGCGACACGACGACTTTACCCGCGAATGAATACAGAAACTGTACGTCGACCAGGAACATGGAAGCCGCGTAGAGCGCTCCGAAGACGGCTGCGCCCGCCAATCGTGACCTTGCGGGGTATAGTCGTCGCGCTTTCGCCGTAAGCAGAAGGACGACTCCGTCAATCGCAAGGTTCGTGAAAAACACGAGATCTACATAGACGACCATAAGCCGGTAACCCCCCATCCTTGTTCGCCCGGAGAAGCCTCTCGTGCATAGGCCGGGATGGATGAAATCAGTATAATCGCTTTCAAATAAGGTGTCTGTCTAATCTTGCCGGCCTTTCTAGCCTTTTTTTGTCGACGTCGGTATCCCTTTCGTTCAGGCTGAATTGTGCTTTTGTCCGGGTAAATTCGCTTCGTTTCGCTACCTTTTTCCCGGTCGAGTAGGAGGCGGATCGGTTGAGATGCATGGTTCCTATCCGCCTCCTTTTAAGCCGATATCCCCTTCGCTCAGTCATCAACCGTCCAAGCAAAACTTCAGCAATATCCCGCTCGCTCAGCACCAACATGCTATTGGAAATCACTCTATATCCCGTTCGCTCAGCCAGATTACATAACAAATATTTCTAAAAAATTCTTGTAAACAGAACAAATGTTCGTTATAATAAAATAAGAACATTTGTTCCTTTCCGATTGGTGGTGAGCGTTCTGGATACTACATTCGAAGCAATCGACAGCCTGTTGAATTCGGAGGAACTCTGCATTCAGGCGCTGCACAACGTCAAATGGCCGGAAGGCTTTCGTTGCCCGAAATGTTCCCATCCGCAATGTTTTACGATTCATACTCGCCGGCTTCCCCTGTATGAATGCGTCCGCTGCGGCAAGCAGACTTCTCTGATTTCCGACACCTGCTTTCGCGGCTCCCGAACGCCGCTTACCTCTTGGTTCAAAGCGATCTATCTTCATTCGCAGCCCGGCGGAATCAATGCGCTGCAACTCTCCAAAGCGATCGGAGTAACATACAAAACAGCCTGGTTGATCTGCCATAAGCTTCGCTATGCCATGAGCCAGGCGGAAGCCGAAACGCTGCTCGGCGGGATCGTACGCGTGTCCGATGCGCTCATGTACAAAGTAATCGGTTTTCCGCGTAACTATATGGATGTCGAACAGCCAGTGTTCGTCGCATCGATGGAGAACGAGAACGGGGATATTACGCGAATCAAACTCCGCATCTCTCCTCGCCAATTGCGAAAAGATCATATCGACTCTCCAGATGACTCCGCATTCGTTCGGTCAGTGGTCGAACCCGAATCTTTTCCGCATGCGATCGTTCAAGAACGTTATTTCAGCAAACCTAATCGCGAACTGAAACGGATTTCCTTGAACGCGGAGAGATGGCTTGCGCGAACGTTCCGCGGAATCGGCACGAAGCACTTGCAAGTGTATCTCGAACATTATTGCTATATCGAGAATCGCTCCGGCAATTCATCCACTCTAGCACTTGTGCTGCTGCAGGATTGCGTTCGTAGAACCGGTATCGATTACCCGACATTAATTGGATTGAAAGATCGACGTTCCGTACGGCCAACGAGAACAAAACACGTCTCGACTTCAATTGCGGTGTAAGAAGCGTCTGAGCTCATACGAGTCTATTCTGAACGATTGGGATAATGGTGTTGGGAATGCCCCATTGCGGGCTTGTTTCGATAAGAAGAATCACGGTTTAGTCACCCAATTGAATCATCACTGGGAATTTTCACTGAGCGACGGGGATATCGTAACAAAGAAGATGGAGCGTGCATACGCGAAGACTTGAGCTTGAGGAGTAAAAATCAACAAGCAATTGTGCTCGCCTGAGCGAAGGGGATATCGACACAAAGGAGAAAAACAAAAGCCCCGACCCCCTCTTGGCGGGATCGGAGCTACATGAGGGCGATCGATTAACGATCGCGGCGATTGCGAAGGAACGCCGGAATGTCGAGCTGGTCGCTCGTCAAATTCTGCGAATTGAACGGACGAAGGTTACCCGAGGAAGTACGGTTCTCGCTGGCGTTCGTCGTTGGTTCGGCCGCCGCGGAGTGGTGAGACGGTTGTTGATGGTGGTGCTGCGGTTGATGCTGTTGTTGCGGAATGCCCGGTGAAGGACGACGAGCCGCGTTGCGGTGTTCGAAGCCGGTCGCGATAACCGTTACTTTGATCTCGTCCTTCATGTTGTCGTCGATGCTTGCGCCGAAGATCATGTTCACTTCCGGATCCGAAGCGGAGATTACGATCTCGGCCGCTTCGTTAACCTCGAATAGCGAGAGGTTAGAGCCACCCGTAATGTTCATGATGATGCCGCGAGCGCCTTCGATAGAAGTCTCGAGCAGCGGGCTTTGGATCGCTTTGCGCGCCGCGTCCATCGCGCGGTTCTCGCCCGTTGCGGTTCCGATGCCCATCAAGGCGGAGCCGCGCTCCGTCATGATCGTCTTCACGTCGGCGAAGTCAAGGTTGATCAAGCCAGGTACGGCGATCAGATCGGAAATCCCTTGTACCGCTTGGCGAAGAACGTTGTCCGCTTCGCGGAACGCTTCGACCATCGGCGTCTTCTTGTCGACGATCTCGAGCAGGCGGTCGTTGGGGATAACGATCAGCGTATCGACCTTTTCCTTCAACGCTTCGATGCCTAGATCCGCTTGCGTAGAGCGTTTGCGGCCCTCGAAGGTGAACGGACGGGTTACGACGCCGACGGTAAGCGCGCCGCATTCCTTAGCCAACTCGGCGATAACTGGCGCTGCGCCCGTACCCGTGCCGCCGCCCATGCCGGCGGTCACGAATACCATATCCGCGCTCTTCAACGTGGTCGTGATGAACTCGCGGGATTCTTCGGCCGCTTTCTTGCCCACTTCCGGATTCGCGCCTGCACCCAATCCGCGAGTCAGCTTGTCCCCGATCTGCAGCTTCTGCTCCGACTTCGTCAGGTGCAAAGCTTGCGCATCTGTATTTACGGTAATGAATTCGACACCCTTGACTCCGGTCTCGATCATTCGATTTACGGCATTGCTTCCGCCGCCACCTACCCCGATGACTTTAATCTTAGCGAGCGGTTCCATTTCAAAATCAAATTCCAACATATATTCTAACTCCTCCTCGCTCCGTTCCGAATGGTTCCTCGTAAGCGGCGGCTTATATAAATTCCTTGAACATGTTCTTGAACCATTGAACGATTCCTGGTTTGGATTCGCTGCTTCCGGTCGATTTCGATTTGCTAGGACGCTTCGCGCTTGTCGCACCGCGCGCGCGAACATGTTTGCTTACATATTGAATCATGCCGACGCCGCTGCTGAAGGACGGATCCCTGACCCCGATGTAATCGGGAACGGCGACTCTCACGTTGGACTCGAGCTCGGACTGAGCGAGCGGAAGAACGCTCGGCAACGATACGGAACCGCCCGTTAGCACATACCCGTTGATCTTGTCGAGATAACCGAGACGTTTCACTTCTTGGCGGATCATTTGGAAAATCTCTTGCATGCGAGGCTCGATAATGTTCGCGAGATCGAGCTGGGAGAATTCCTTCTCCATGTTGCTGCCGACCCGCATAACCTTGAATTTCTGGTCTTCCGCGGCATCATCGACGCGCGCGCAGCCATACTTCAGCTTAATCTTCTCGGCATGCTCGGTTTGGGTTTTGAGTCCGTAGCAAATATCGCTCGTCACGTAATCCCCGCCGATAGGCAGCGTGGATACGGCGGCAAGGCTTCCGCCTTCGAAGATCGCGAGCGTCGTCGCTCCGGCTCCGACGTCCGCCAGCACCGTGCCCATCATCTTCTCGTCCTTGGTCAGCGCCATCATACCCGAAGCCAGAGACATTAGGATAACGCCGGAAATACGCAGTCCGGCCTTCTCCACGCATCTCATCAGGTTATGTATCGCTGCTTTGGTACCGGTAATGATCGTGCATTCCACTTCGAGGCGAACGCCGATCATGCCGCGGGGGTCTTGAATCCCCGACAGACCGTCGACCAAATACTGCTTCGGCACGAGGCCGATGATTTCCCGTTCAGGAGGCAACGCGACGACTTTAGCCGCTTGCAATACCCGTTCGATGTCTTCCTCGCCGATCTCCCGGTCTTCGTTGGAGACGGCTACGACGCCGTGATTGCTCTGGAGAGCAATATGATTGCCCGCAATCCCGACATAAACCTCGCTTATTCCGATACCGACCATGCGCTCGGCATGATCGACGGCATTACGGATGGATTGCACGGTTTGGTCAATATCTACAATGGCTCCCTTACGAATTCCATCGGAATCCGCGGATCCTACGCCAATGATGTTAATGGCCCCGTTGCTGATCTCCCCGATAATCACCCGGATCTTCGACGTTCCTATATCCAGGCTGACGATGAGGTCATTGTTGCTCAACCGGTGGCACCTCCCGTAGATCGATGAAAAATAGCTGCATACTAGGGATGCTTCCTACTACATATTCCACATCCGCGAGGTTTTCCCTCTTTTTTCAACATTTTTTTTGATTATTCGTCAAGGGTACGAAATTGTCCATTTACGATAATTCCCTCTTTACCCATAAATGAAATTCTAGCATTCTTTTTGATTATTGAGTAGAGTCCTTTTCCTTAATATTATCGGATTGTTGGCTCTGATTGTTTGCATTTTGTGCCGAATAGGGCAAATATCTGTCCGCCTCCAGCATGACGACCTTGCCGGGTTCGCGGTTTTGTACAATGTCGCTCAAATAGGAAATTTTGTCAGGCAGCTTGCTGACGGTGGTCACGATCTCGAATCTCGAGCGGGTAAACAGCTTGATTCGATCGGCGTAAGCGGTCGAAGGATCGGGATGGATTTCGGAAAGATCCGACAACAAATGCGGCGTCAAGCTGCTCAAAATCCGACAAAGGGCGATGAGATTCGGGTCTTGCGGCTGCCATCCGGACAAGATCGGCTTGTCCGGCAGCTTGCCTTCGCGCAGCGGCAAGATAAGACCGTTCGCGAGCACAGAGAACACTTGGCCGTCCGAGGACAGCTGAACGGCCACCTCGGGATGCTCGGTTACCGTCACCCGCAGCACGCCGGGAAACTTCTTGGCGATCACGACCGACTGCACCGGCTCGAGCTTCTTGACGCGAGCGCGCAGATCGCTAGCCTTCGGGAAGAAGAATGAATCGCCCGCTTTCACGCCGAGCGCCTGCATGACTTCATCTTCGCTGAGATAGGAGGTGCCTGACACCTGAATATCCGAAAATTTCGACAAGGAAGAACGGAAGAACAATACGACCAGAATGATGACGACAAGCGCGTAAACGATCGTCAGCAATACTCTTTTCCCCCGGCTTGTCCGCTTCTCCCCTTCCTGCTTCAGCGCAGGAATTCGCTCGGCCATCGTTCGTCACCCCACTTGATCCGTTCGTAACAAAAAAGCTCCCCCGCCGCACCGTTGCCGCTTCGGCGGGGAACGCCCTATTAACTGTACACTTTGCTAGAGTTAAGCTCCCTGACGATATTGCCGCCGATGAGCCGGAACATCTCTTCGATCCGGTCGTAGCCCCGATCGATATGATGTACTTGCTCGACGACCGTACGCCCTTGCGCGGCCAAGCCGGCGATGACGAGCGCCGCTCCCGCCCGAAGGTCGGTCGCTTCTACGTTCGCGCCGTATAGCTGCGGCACGCCGCGAATGAACGCGTTGTTCAGGTCGACGCGAATGTCGGCGCCCATGCGGCATAGCTCCTCCACATGCTTGAAGCGCCCCTCGAATATCGTCTCTTTCATGACGCTTACGCCGTCCGACAGAGAGAGCAAGGTCATCACTTGCGCCTGTAGGTCCGTCGGAAAAGCCGGGTAAGGCGACGTGACAATGCGCTCTACCGCCTTAGGGCGGCCTGAAGCGCCGACTTTCATTATATCATTGCCGATATCGATTTGAACACCGGCGCGCCTCAGAGCGTGGATGAGCGACGTCAGATGTTCCGGCCGCGTATTCCGCAGCGTCACTTCTCCGCGCGTCGCCGCCGCGGCGACCATAACGGTACCCGACACGATCCGGTCGGGAATGACCTCGTAGTCGCAGCCGTCAAGTGACTGCACGCCGTCGATGGTAATGATATCGGTTCCGGCTCCCGAGACTTTGGCGCCCATCTCGTTCAAAAATTGCTGCAAGTCTTGTATTTCCGGTTCTCTCGCAGCGCCGACGATCGTCGTCCGGCCTTGGGCCAGCACGGCCGCCATCATGATGTTCTCGGTCGCGCCGACGCTCGGGAAATCCAGAATGATTTCCGCTCCCGTCAGCTTGCGGGCCGTGCAGACGATGCGACTGCCCTTCTCTCGTATACTGGCGCCAAGCGCCGCTAGACCCCGCAAGTGCAAATCGATCTTTCGTTCGCCGATGGCGCAACCTCCGGGCTGATAGAGCTGTACCTCGCCGAACCTGGCGAGAAGCGGCCCCATCAGGAATACCGAAGATCGCATTTTCCGCATCAACGTCTCCGGAATGTGAGAGGATGTTGCGGCCGCCGGCTCTACGGTCACCACCGTATCCTCATGCCGGGCCTTGCACCCGATATCCCGCAAAATGTCCAGCATCACTTCGATGTCGAGCAGTCTGGGAACGTTGCGGATCGTCACTTTGCCTTCCGCGAGCAAGCTGGCAGCCAAAATCGGCAGTGCGGCGTTTTTGGCTCCATGGATACGAATGGTGCCCGAAAGCGGCTGACCGCCTTCAATCACCAGATTGTCCAATGGTTTCACCTCCGGGTTACCGCTCACCCATCAAGAGAACCTCCGGCACTAGCTTTATTCCGTCTTGTTGTTCGATTATCGCTTGAACCCGGCTCATTAGGGTGAGGACGTCCTCAGCCCTCGCACCACCGTGGTTGACGATGAAATTGGCGTGCACTTGGGACACTTCCGCCGCGCCTTCGCGCAAGCCCTTCAGACCCGCCGCCTCGATCAACCTCGCCGCGAAATCGCCCGGCGGGTTGCGGAACACGCTACCCGCGCAAGCCATCTGAAGCGGTTGCGTCCGGCGGCGGCGGTCTTTGTAGCTCGCCATCGCCGCGGCGATCTCCTTGCGATCCCCGTTCTGCAGGCCGAATACGGCCCGCGCGACGATGCCGCGCTTCTCGTGCAGAATGGAGTGGCGGTAAGAGAAGCCCATCTCCTCGTTCCCTAGCACGGACCGACTTCCGTCTTCCCAGATGATGTCGGCTGACTGTAAGATACGCGAAATATCCGAATGATGCGCGCCGGCGTTCATGTAGACGGCACCGCCGACCGTCCCGGGAATTCCTCCCGCGAATTCCAGCCCGGTCAGCCCTTCCTTGCCGACTACCACCGACAGCTTGATGAAGGAATACGAAGCGCCTGCAGTCACCGTATTCCCATCGAATTGCACTTCGTCGAAGCCTTCTCCAAGCTTAATGACGGCTCCGCGAACCCCCTTGTCGGACACGAGTGTATTGGAGCCCCGGCCGAGTACGCACCAGGGCACGCCATGACGGTGCAGCAGCGCAAGCGCGCGAGACAGCTGCTCTTCGTTGTCGGGGATCAGAAGCAGATCGGCGGGCCCGCCGATTTCCCAAGTCGTGTATTTGGCAAGCGGTTCGTCCGCTCGCACGCGGCCGATTTGAGCTTCTTCCAGCTCCGAGATCAACTGCTTCGAGATCAACTGCTGCATCATTGCTTCCTCCTTGCGCGTCCTTCGAGGGTTGTGCCGCTGACGATAGATACCGGCGCCTTGCATTCGGCTGTCACGATCACGCTGTATCTTATGACAGGTCGCCAAGGGTGGTGACAATCGCCTATACGGCGCCCCGTCGGCCGCGCGCTATGTAGTCCGGATCATCCGGTTATTCGGCAATAAAAGAAGCGCCCGCGCGGGGCGCCGCGAAGTCTGTCATCTCGCGTAACGAGACAGATTGAGTAAAATTCCGAGAGCCGTCAACAGCAGCGTCAACGAGGAACCCCCGTAGCTCACGAGCGGCAGCGTAATGCCGGTGACCGGCATCATGCCGATCACGACGCCGATATTGATCAGCACCTGCACCGCGATAATGCCGACGATGCCCGAAGCCAGCAAACTTCCGTACGGGTCCGTAATCGTGATCGCCGTTCTCATCCCCCGCCAGATCAGCATCAGGAACAAGAGCAGGAGCAGCATGCCGCCGATGAAGCCGAGTTCCTCGGCGATAATCGAGAAGATAAAGTCGGTTTGCGGCTCCGGCAAGTAATTGTACTTCTGCCGGCTCATGCCCAGTCCAAGCCCTACAAGCCCTCCGGGGCCGATGGCGTACAGCGACTGGATCGATTGATAGCCGGCACCGAGCGGGTCTTGCCAAGGGTCAAGGAAGGCGGTAATCCGCTGCAGCCGGTAAGGCGCCGCGGCGATCAAGCCGACGAGCCCGAAGACGCCGACGAGGGCGAGTCCGCCCAAGTGGGCGAGTCTCGCGCCCGCCACGTAGATGACGAGCAGCGACGCGCCGATCATGACCGCCCCGGTTCCCAGGTCGGGCTGCAGCATGATGAGTCCGAACGCAAGACCCATGATGCCGAGCGGCGGCAGCAAGCCCGTCGAGAACCTTTGAATCTGATTTTGCCGCTCGGAGAGCAGCTTGGCCAGGAACAGGATCATCGCCAGCTTCATGAACTCCGAAGGCTGAATGCCGAACGAGCCGATGCCGAGCCAGCTTCGCGCTCCCCCGCGGACGACGCCGAGACCGGGAATGAGCACGACGATCAACAGAGCGAAGCAGAGCAGCACGGCGGGCACCGCATACTTGCGCCACGTCGTATATTCCACGTTCATCGTGACGAACATCGCCGCTACGCCGAGCACGGCGAACAGCAGCTGTCGTTTGACGTAATAGAATGCGTCCCCGTAGTCGTGGAATGCGGCGACGGCGCTAGCGCTGTACACCATGACGACGCCGATGGCCAATATGCCGATTATCGCGGCGATCATCCACAGGTCGGGAACGGAACGGGTTTTGGCCATGAACCGGACACCTCGAGAGCAGAAGTAGGGACAAGCCCCCTTCTACAACGTATGCGCCGATTGCTTAAACATGCGACCTCTCGTCTCGTACGAAGGGAACATATCCCAACTCGCGCAAGCCGGCGACAGAAGAACGATGTCTCCGGGCGCGGCCATCGCGGCCGCCTCTTCCACGGCGCGGCGAACGGTGCTTTCGGCGTCATCCATAGGTTCGACGAGTTTCACCGCGTCTAAACCGGCCAGCTCCGCCACGCGCCCGAGCTTCTCCCTCGTCTCGCCGATCGCGACGAGACCCTTGAGCCGGTCGCGGAACACCGGAACGAGCTCCATATAGTCGGAGCCTCTGTCCAGACCGCCCGCAATCAGAATGAGCGGCGACGGCAACGACAGAATGGACATCGTCGACGCCATCGGGTTCGTCGCCTTCGAATCGTTATAGTATTTGACGCCGCGGATCGTGCCGACGAATTCCAACCGATGCTCGACGCCGCGGAAGTCCTTCAGCGCCTGCACGAGCAGCTCCGGCTTCGCGCCCGCGGACAGCGCGATGGCGATCGCGGCGAGCGCGTTCGCCGTATTGTGCCGGCCTGGAATGCCGAGCTCGTCGACGCGAATGATCCGCTCCTCGGCGCCGCCTTCCGTTCGGCTCACGATCCAGCGCTCGGCTTCGGTCTCGCCTTCCGCGCCGGGCTTAGTGGCAGCGTAAGGCGGTTCTACCGATACGCCGACTGGCAGCCGCCGCGTGATAGAGAACGGAACATGGCGCGCGTTGATCTTCTCCGCAAGACGGACGCACGTCTCGTCGTCCGCGTTGAAGATCGCGATGTCTTCCGGCGTCTGGTTATCGAACAACTTCGACTTCGAGCCGACATAATCCTCCATGTCGCCGTGATAATCGAGGTGCGTCTCCGCGACGTTCAGCAAGCAAGCGATACGCGGACGGAAGTCCGACGTCCCCTTCAACTGAAAGCTGCTAAGCTCCGCGACGAGCCAGCCGGTCGGATCGACCTCGCGCACCGCGTCGCTAAGCGGACGCCCGATGTTGCCGGCGACGAGCGGCTTAAGGCCCGCGGCCTCTAGCAGCACGCCGGTCAGCGTCGTCGTCGTCGTCTTGCCGTTGGAGCCGGTAATGCCGATGATCGGCGCGGGCGACAGCTGCCCGGCCACCTCGACCTCGCTCACCACTTCCACGCCGAGCCGCTGCGCGACGGCGACGGGCTCCGCCGTGTACGGGATGCCCGGATTCTTAACGAGCAGCGCCGTATTCTCGTTAACGAGCCCCGGCGGGTGGCCGCCGCACACAACAGAAATGCCCAAAGCCGTCAATTCGTCGGCTTCGGGACATTGCTCGCGCTCTTTGCGATCGTTGACGACGACTTCCGCGCCGATGCCGTGAAACAGCTTGGCGGCGGCCACGCCGCTTCTCGCCAAGCCGAGGACGACGACATTGCGCCCCCGGTAGCTCGATAGTTCCTTCATATCACGATAGCCCCTTATACAGAATCAGGCCTAAGCCCGCAAGCAGCAGTCCGACGAACCAGAACGTCGTCACGATGCGCCACTCGGACCAGCCGGACAGTTCGAAATGGTGATGGATCGGGCTCATTTTAAATACCCGTTTCCCGCGCGTTTTAAACGACGCTACTTGAATAATAACCGATAACATCTCGATTACAAATACGCCGCCGATAATGAGGAGCAGCAGCTCGGTCTTCGTCAGGATCGCGACCGCCGCGATGCCGCCGCCCAAGCCGAGCGAGCCGGTGTCGCCCATGAAGATCTTCGCCGGGTGCTTGTTGAAGACGAGGAAGCCGAGAACCGCGCCGACCGTCGCTGCGCAGAACACGGCGGCTTGCGGCTGCGTCGCCTCGACCGCGATGATCGCGAACGCGCCGAACGCAAGCGCGCTTGTCCCGGATAACAATCCGTCAAGTCCGTCCGTGAAGTTCACGGCGTTGCTGGCGGCGAAGAACATGACGACGACGAGGACGTAATAGCCCCAGCCCAGCTCGAGGGACCAATCCGCTCCCGGGAAGCCGATCGACGTGTTATGGTCCATCTGGTGGAGCTGAACGCAGAATATAATCGAGAACAAGAGCTGGCCGAACAGTTTTTGTCTAGCGGTCAAGCCGAGCGAGCGTTTGAACGCGATTTTGATGTAATCGTCCAGGAATCCGACCAAGCCGAAGCCGAGACACGCGACGAGAAGCGCCCAGTATGGCTTGCCCGGATCCGCGAACTTCAGGAACGCGAGCGTCAACGCGATCAAGATGATGATGCCGCCCATCGTCGGCGTCCCTGTTTTCTTCAAGTGAGATTGCGGTCCGTCGTCTCTGACCTGTTGACCGAATTTAAGCCTCCGCAGAAGCGGGATGAACAGCGGCCCGATGAGCACCGCGAGCAAGAAGGATACGCCTAACGTCCAGAAGATCGATGTATAGTCCATGCGGTTACCCCCTGTCCCCTTTCTGCAGCGCAACGACGACCTCTTCCATTCTCATGCCGCGGGAAGCTTTGACGAGCGCCAAGTCTTGCGGTCCGAGCTCGGCCGTCAGCCGTTCGATCAGTTCGTTCTTGTCGGTAAAATAAAGCGCGCTTCCCGGCTCGAAGTTACGCTTGGCCGCTTCGTACGTATGGGACGACAGCGGGCCGTAGAGCAGCACGCGGTCGGTTTTGTCCTGGTTTAAGTATGCGCCGATTTCCGCATGGAACGCGGCTTCGTCCGGCCCGAGCTCGAGCATGTCGCCGAGCACGATCCATTTCGCGGCGTATCCGGACAGTTGCGCGACGAGATCGATCGCGGCTTTGACGGACGTCGGACTCGCGTTATACGCGTCGTTAAGGACGACGGCGCCGTTGTTCGCTTCGCCGCGCTCGATGCGCATGCTCGTCAGCTTGACCGTCTTCAAGCCTCGCGCGATCTGCTCGTCGGACAGTCCGAACGCGCGGCCGATCGCAATCGCCGCCAACGCGTTGACGGCATTATGCCTGCCCGGAATCGGGAGCTCGAACCGGATGCCCTGAGCGTCTTGCACGTTGAACGCGGTCCCTTCCGCCGTAACGGAGATGTCGCCGGAGACGATGTCGCAGCCGTCGTCCTCGCCGTAAGTCGTTGTGCGGATAGCGATCTCGCCTAGCGCGGCGAGCTCTTCCCGAATAAGCGGCTCTTGCCCGTAATACGCGAGAACGCCGCCCGGCTTCATGCCGGACGCGATCTCCAGCTTCGCGCGCGCGATGTTGCGGCGCGAGCCTAACTGAAGCAGATGGGACTCACCGATATTCGTAATAACGGCGGCGTCCGGCTTCGCGAGCTTGGATAGCAGCTCGATCTCTCCGAACTCGCTCATGCCCATTTCCAACACGAACAGCTCCGTGCCTTCCGGCGCGCTTAGAATCGTAAGCGGCAGTCCGATATGATTATTATAATTGCCTTCCGTCTTATGGACGCGGAAGCCCGTTCCGAGCACCGCGGCGAGCAGATCCTTCGTCGTCGTCTTGCCGTTGCTGCCGGTCACGCCGACGACCTTCGCGCCCGCGTGAGCCAAATACCCCGAAGCCAACGCTTGCAGCGCGGCCACGACGTCGTCTACGAGAATAAGCGGCACCGTATCGCCCTCGGGCAGCGCTCTGGCCGCTTCCCACAGCGCCGCAACCGCGCCGGCCTCTCTGGCCGCTTCTATGTAATCGTGCCCGTCCACTCTCTCGCCCTCGATCGGGACGAACAGATATCCCGGCGCGATCCGCCGGGAATCCATCGTGACTCCTGTTATATGAATGCCGTCCGCGCGTCCGGACAGCCGCGAAATCTCGTTGCTTCCGCACCAATCGGCTACTTCCCGTATCGTTGCATGCATTAGTTGATTCGACTCCTTATCGCTTCTTTCGCTACAAGACGGTCGTCGAAATCGTAGGTGACGCCGCCGATCAATTGATAGGTTTCATGTCCTTTCCCCGCAATCAATACTACATCGCCGGGGCTTGCCATTTCAACCGCTTTTTCGATCGCGGCGCGCCGATCGGGCACCAGCGCGTACTTTTCCTTCGCGACGGATGCCGCAAGAAGACCGGATTCGATATGTTCGATGATGAGATACGGATCCTCCGTGCGAGGATTGTCGCTCGTCACGATGATCGCGTCCGCGTACGCCGCCGCTATGCGCCCCATGATCGGCCGCTTCGCGCGGTCGCGGTCTCCGCCGCAGCCGAACACGCAGATGACGCGACCGTGCGTCAGCTCCCTGACCATCCGCAGCACGTTCTCGAGACCGTCCGGCGTGTGCGCGTAATCGACGATGACAGCGAACGGCTGACCGGCGTTCACCGGCTCCACGCGCCCCGGCACGCCCGCGATGCGCTCCAGACTGCGCACCGCCTCCTGCAAGTCGATGCCTTCGCAGATAGCCGCCCCCAGGGCGGCCAGCGCGTTGTAGACGTTGAACTTGCCGACGAGCTTCAAGCCCACCGGCCGGCTGCCCCAGAACGAATCCAGCTGGAACGACGTTCCCCCGGCCGCTATCGTGACCCTGGAAGCCCGGAGCTGCGCCTCGTTGTCGATGCCGTACGTGACCGTCTCCGCCGCCGTCAGCTTCGCGTACGCCGCCGCTACAGGGTCGTCGACGTTCAGGACGGCGTACGTCCGCTGCTTCGGATCGTCGAAGTAGACGTTGCCGAGCCGAGAGAAGAACAAGCCCTTCGCTCTCTCGTAAGCGTCCATCGAGCCGTGGTAATCGAGATGGTCTTGCGTCAGATTCGTGAAGACGGCCGTACGGAACCGGCACCCCTTCACCCTTCCTTGCTCGAGCGCGTGGGAAGACACTTCCATGACGCACCTGTCCGTTCCCGCGTCGACCATCGATTTGAAAATCCCCTGCAATTCGAGGACGTCCGGCGTCGTTCCCGACATCGGATAGTGCCTCCCGCCGTACCGCGTCTCGATCGTCCCGATGACGCCGGGAGAGATGCCCGCGTCCGCTAGAATGCGCTCGATCAAGTACGTCGTCGTCGTCTTGCCGTTCGTCCCCGTGACGCCGATCGGCCTTAGCCGGTGGGACGGGCGGCCGTAATAGTGATCGGCCAGCATCGCAAGCGCCTGCCTCGTGTCAGGCACGATCAACTGCGCGATATCCAGCTCGAGCCGCCGCGCGGTCACGAGTGCCGCGGCGCCTCGTTCGATCGCCTGCAGCGCGAACCGATGCCCGTCGTCCTTCGTCCCCGGCAAGCAGAAGAACAAGCATCCGGGCTGGGCGATTCGGGAATCGGAGGCAAGGCTCGTGATCGCTATGGCGGGATTGCCGACGATGGTCCGGATCAACAATTGACTTGCCAACTCGTTCAACCGCACGATGATCACAGCTCCCCTCGACCGATGATCGGTGACGATCTTGTCCCGCGAACGTCATGCTTCCTTTCGAATTCGCGTATGAGCTACTTTTCCTGACCTAAGTAGATTCGGATGACCGAACCGCGCTCCAGCTTCGTTCCGGCCGCCGGCGCTTGGCGAATGACCGTGCTGCCGCTGCCCGAGGCGGCGAGCTGGAAGTTCGCGTTCATGTCCTCGTAAATGTCCGATACCGTCTTGCCGACGAGATTCGGAACGGCGACGATCGGCGTATCCCCGTACTTGAACTCCTTCTCGACCTGCTTCTTCCGCGGCTCTATGCCCATATAAGGAAGCGCGTCGGCCATGATGTTATGGACGACCGGCGCCGCGACGATGCCACCGAACTGGATGCCCCGAGGGTTGTCGATCGCGACGTAGACGATCAGCTTCGGATCGTCCGCGGGCGCGAAACCGATGAACGAGACGATGTGCTCGTTCGGCGAATAACGCCCGTTCACGACCTTCTGCGCCGTACCCGTCTTGCCGCCTACCCGGTAGCCGTCGAGGAACGCGTTGCGCCCCGTTCCTTGCGCGACGACTTTCTCGAGCGCCTCCCGCACCTTCTTGGACGTCTCTTCGGAGATCACCTGTCTTACGAGCTGCGGCTTACCTTCCTCTAAGATCATACCGGTGTCCGGCTGAATCCATGCCTTGGATACGTAGGGCTTATACAGCTTTCCGCCGTTGATGACGGCCGACACGGCCGCGATCTGCTGGATCGGCGTGACGGACACGCCTTGGCCGAACGACGTCGTCGCCAGCTCCACGGGGCCGACTTGGCTCGGTTTGAACAGAATCCCGTTCTCCTCGCCTTTGAGATCGATGCCCGTCTTCTTCCCGAAGCCGAAGTCCTTGATATAAGAGAACAACATATCTTTGCCGAGGCGTTGGCCGAGCAGCACGAAGCCCGGGTTGCACGAGTTCTCGACGACCTCGAGGAACGTCTGGCTGCCGTGGCCGCCCTTCTTCCAGCAGCGAAGCTTGGCGCCCGCCACGTCGACGTAGCCGGGATCGTAGAAGTGCTCGTGCGCGAGGTCGACCTTGCCTTCCTCGATCGCCGCCGCGAGCGTAATGATCTTGAACGTCGAACCCGGCTCGTACGTCATCCAGATCGGTAAGTTGCGGTTATATACTTCGGGCTTAGACTCCTGGTATTTGCCCGGGTCGAACGTCGGGCGGCTGCCCATGGCGAGAATCTCGCCGGTGCTCGGATCCATCGCGATCGCAATCGCGCTGTTCGGATTGTATTGCAGCACCGCTTGATCGAGTTCGCGTTCGAGGATCGACTGGATCTTCTGGTCGATCGTCAGCTCCAGCGTCAAGCCGTCCTTCGGTGGGAGGAACGTATCCGAGGAGTTCGGAATCGCCTTGCCGTTCGCCTCCGCCAAGTAATTGACGCCGCCCGAGATTCCCGTCAATCGTTCGTCGTATTGCAGCTCCAACCCCATTAACCCTTGATTATAGCTGCCGGCGAAGCCGAGCACGTGCGACGCCAACGTGCCGAACGGATAGTAGCGGCTGTTGTCTTCCGCGATGACGATGCCGGGAAGCTGCATGTCGCGAATTTGCTGCGCCTTCTCGGTCGTAATCTTGCGGCCGCCGGGCTTCAACTCCACGAGCTTGGAGCGCTTCGTAAGTAGCCGATACAACTGCTCCTCCGACATGCTGAGCGGTTGCGCCAGCTTACGGGCCGTCTCCCGCGCGTCCTGCACCTGCACGGGAATCGCCATGACCGTCGGCGTACTGACGTTATAGGCGAGCCGAACGCCGTTGCGATCCAAGATCTCCCCGCGCTTCGGCTGATAATCGATGACGCGGCGCCATGAATCCTCCGCTTTTTTCGTAATTTCCCCGCCGATCCATAGCTGCACGTAGCCGAGCCTGAACAACAGCGCGCCGAACCCGATAATAATGACGATCAACGCGGCGTACAACCGCTTGCGCACGGTAACTTGCGATATTTTTTTCACGCGACGAAAAACCCCCTCCGCCAAGACGTCTGAACAAGCTTGCGCATAGTTCCAGACTATTCTTGGACGAGGGGGGTTAGAACAAGCCCTCCATGGCCGAACGAGGTCTACTCCCCGTCCCGCGCGTTCGAATCGGCTTTCTTATCGGCTGTATCTTGTGTTTCCTCGGCGTCTTGCGAAACTCCGCCTCCCGGATCCGCTTCCGGTTCTCCCGCCGGCGAGAGCTTCAGTTGCAGCGTCCAGACGCTGCCGATCTTGACCGCCTTCTGGCTCTCGACGTAGCCTTCGCCTTCGACGTTGAACGGCACCTGCAGCAGTTTGCACATCTCGACCGCGTCTCGCAAAGACAGACCCTTCAAGTCCGGCACGTTCCCTTGGTGCGTGTCCGTCAGCAAATAGATGCGCTGAGATGGCTGCATGACGCTGCTGGCCTTCGGCAGCTGCTGCAGCACCTTCGTCCCTTTGCCGAGCACCCCGACCGGGAATTTCTTCGCTTTGAGCGCCGATTGCGCCTGCGTGACGGTCATGCCCACGACATCCGGCACCGTCGAGGTCACTTCGCCTTCGGTCTTCGTCAAGCCGGGGTCGACGCTAGCCTTCGCCTCCGCCTTCGGCAAATTCGGCTTGACGCCGAGATGCTCGAGCGATTGTTTCATGATCTCCTTGAAGATCGGGGCCACGAGCGAGCCGCCGCCGACGTTCTCCGCTTGCGGTTCGTCCATGATGACGTAGAGCACGATCTTCGGCGCTTCGACCGGCGCGTAGCCGATGAACGAGACGACGTAACGGTCTTTGGCGTAGCCGGTGCCGTTCGGGTCGGTCTCCTCGCCTTTGCTTACCTTTTGCGCCGTACCTGTCTTGCCCGCGATCTTGTACCCCGGAATATAGGCCTTCTTGCCCGTACCGATGTCCTGGTCGCTGACGACCTGCTCCAAGTACTCGCCGACTTTGCGCGACGTCTGTTCGGAGATGACCTGACGGATCAGCTCCGGCTCGGTAACGATCTTATCGCCTGTCGCCGGATCGGTAATCGACTTCACGACGTGCGGCTTCAACAGCTTGCCGCCGTTGGCGACCGCAGCGACCGCCGCAACCTGCTGGATCGGCGTCACGAGAACCTTGCCTTGCCCGAAGGCGGCGGTCGCCACCTCGGAAGGGTAGTCCAGGCTGAACGAGCGGGATACTTCGTTAGGCAGCTCGATGCCGGTCTTCTGGCCGAAGCCGAAGGCGTTAATGTAATTGACGAGCTTCGTCTTGCCCAGCTTCTCGTAACCGAGCTTGACGAACGCGACGTTGCTCGAGTGCTTGAGGCCGTCGAGCATCGAAATTTCGCCCCAACCGGTCCAGTTGTGGTCGCGAATCGGCCGGTCTTTGTCCGTGTACTTGATCGAACCCGACATATACATCTCGTTCGGATCGAACAAGCCTTCCTGCACAGCGGCGGCGAGCGTCAAGATCTTGAACGTGGATCCCGGCTCGTACAGCGACTGGATCGCGTTATCGCGGAACGCCGCTTGGTCCTTCGACTTCTCCCAGTATGCATTCGGGTTGAAGTCGGGCATGCTCGACATGCCGAGAATTTCCATCGTGTTCGGATCCGCGGCGATCGCCGTGATGCTGATCGGCTTGTACTGCTCGTATGCCTTGCGCAGCGCTTCTTCGATGTAGAATTGGATGTCCCGATCGATCGTCAGCGCGACATCGCTGCCGTCGATCGCCTGCCTGTACTCAAGCTGCCCATTAGGCAATTGGGTACCCGTGTTGTCTTTCTGGTACTTGATGAAGCCCGGCTCGCCCATGAGCAAGTCGTTCAATTCCTTCTCCATGCCGATGACGGCTTCGCCTTCCTTGTTCTCGTAACCGAGAATATGAGAGGCAAGCGAGCCGTTCGGATAGTAGCGCTTCGTATCTTCCATGAAATAAAGTCCGATGTTGTTCGTATCCGTCTCCTTGCGAAGCTCGTCCCGGAAAGCGCTCAATTCATCCTTGACCGCCTTGTCGACCTTCCAGCCGTCCGGCCTGACCTCGCGCTGATCGCGGAACGTACCGTCGTCTTTCTTGGAAGCAACCGCCGACCGCAGGCTGCTTTCGCTCGTGCCGAGCACCTCGTGAAGCTTTGCGACTAACTTATCGGTCAGCTTCCATTCGGGATGCTTCTCCTCCAACTCCGCGATCCGCTTCGGACCGACGGCGATCGTATAGGCCGCGGCATCGGCCGCGAGCACTTTGCCGTCCCGGTCGAGCAGCATGCCCCGCTCCTGCCGGATCGTATCGCTCGTAATCCACGTGTTCATCGCCTGCTCCGACCAGAATTCGGCCTGCACGACCTGCACCCAGAACAATCTAAAGATTAAACCGACAAAAAGGAGGGTGAATAACCCTCCCATCAGCAGCGTTCTCAGCTTTATTCTTCTCGTCATACGCCTTACCTCTTCGTTTCCCGGTCCGCGCTACGGCTTCATGGCCACGGCGCGACCGTCTTGGGACGTCACGGTAATGCCGCGGCTCTCGACCGGAACCATGCCGTATTCGTTCATCGCCTTGTCTCTGATCCGCTTCGGATCGCTCAACCGTTCGATTTCTCTCTGAAGCTCTTTCATTTGCTCGGTCGTCTGGTTGTATTGATTGCTCGTCTCTTGAATTTGCCCGTTCATTTGATAGATTTGCGCGTAACGGTAGATGATGAAGCAGGCCACGAGCACCACGACGGCAACCGTGAACAAGTATAACAGCTTCTCTCCGATCGGAATCGTCCGGCGACGGACGGATTTGCTCGGTTGCTGCGCGGGCGCTTGCTTGCGCGCGGGCGTCTGTTGCTGCTCCGGGGCGCGCTCCGGCTTTATCGCGAGGTTACCATAGTATTGCATCGATGTCTTGCTCCCCCTTCTTGGAATCTTGCGATTCTCGTGCATTGGCTGTTTATTAAGAACCCGATTGTTCGAGTTTCTCTGCGATTCTTAGCTTAGAGGACCTGGCGCGAGGATTCGCTTCCAGCTCGGCCTCCGTAGGCAGGATCGGCTTGCGCGGCGTCAACCGCAACCGTCCGTCTCCCCCGCCGCATACGCACACCGGAAAATCAGGCGGGCAGCTGCAGCTGGCGACTTCCTTCGCAAGCGTATGCTTGCAAATCCGGTCTTCGAGCGAGTGGAACGTGATGACCGCCACTCTTCCGCCCGGCTTCAAGCAATCGATCGCTTGGTCGAGCGCGTCCTGGAACGCGCCGAGCTCGTCGTTGACCGCGATGCGAAGCGCTTGGAACGAGCGTTTGGCCGGATGGCCTCCCGTACGTCGCGTCGCCGCCGGAATCGACTCCTTGATCAACTCGGCCAGTTCGCCGGTCTTCTCGATCGGCGCCTTCGCCCTTGCCTTGACGATGTTCGCCGCGATCTTGCGGGCGAACTTCTCCTCGCCGTAATCCCGCAGGATGTCGGCGATCTCCCGCTCGTCCCATTCGTTGACGATCGTCTTCGCCGTCAGCGTCTCGTCCTGGTCCATGCGCATATCGAGCTCCGCGTCATGGTTGTAGCTGAAGCCGCGGTCGGCTTCGTCCAGCTGCGGGCTCGATACGCCAAGGTCGAACAGGATGCCGTCGACTTGCGGACTGCCGTCATGCTCGGGAACGCCGACTTCGCGAAGCGCCTGCTTGAGGTAGCGGAAGTTGCTCCTCACCAGCGTTACGACTTGTCCATAGGAAGCGAGCCTGATTCGCGCGTTGGCTAACGCCGTCTCGTCCTGATCGAACGCGATCAATCTTCCTTGCGGCCCGAGCTGGCTGGCGATTAACTCGCTATGTCCCGCTCCGCCCAAAGTACAATCGACGTATATGCCGTCCGGACGTATATGCAAGCCTTTGACCGATTCCTCTTTCAATACCGTTACGTGGTGAAACATATTCCCTGCCCCCCGGCACCCTGAAGTCGGGCCCGTCTCTCTGCGTGAGTCTGTATGTATTAGGTGTTGTTAGCGAATCAGAAGTTGAAATCGAAGTCCACGAGCTTCTCCGCGATTTCGTTGAAGGAATCCTCGGACGCTTTGGAATATTGCTCCCATGTCGCTTTATCCCAGATCTCGACCCGGCTGGATACCCCGATGACGGTGCATTCCTTGTCCAGCTTGGCGTAATCCCTCAGGTGGTTCGGCACGTTTACCCTTCCCTGTTTGTCCCACTCGCATTCCGACGCGCCGGAGAACAGCAATCGGGAGAAGGCGCGCGCGTTGGCGGCCATCGAAGGCAACGCCTTCATCCGGTCTTCGAGCGCGTTCCATTCCTTGCGGGGATAGACGAACAAGCAATTGTCCAAGCCGCGGGTGATGATGAAGTCGGTTCCGAGAGCTTCGCGGAATTTCGCAGGGATGATGATGCGTCCCTTATCGTCGATGCTATGCTGAAATTCGCCTAGAAACATCCGCGTCATGCACCCCCATACTTCACCACTTTCCACCACTTTAAACCACTTATGATGATAATTCGCGTCATAAAATAAAAATCCTGCTTCATAGGCAGGATTTTAAAAAAATATTTTAGGCAATTAATCGAGCGTTTCCCTATTCAGTCGGCAAGTTGCTTCACCGCTCCGTCCGATCGTCCGGACTCGTGTCGGAAGCCGTTTCGTCGCCGGTATCGTCCGGATTCGCGCCGTCCGCGATCCGATCTTTTGCGGGAGCAACATTCAGATTGTGCGCGGCGATCTCCTTCCTTCGCGCCTCCGCCCTCGCCTGCCGTGCCGCATGGCGTCTTCTGACGATGACGTATGTCGGGATTCCGATAACCGACGCGACGAGCAGCACGGGAAGAAGCGCAGCGAGCACGACCAGCAAGCCTTCCCCGAATTGCCTGAGCACCTTCGCGCTGCCCGACAGAGCGTCGTAGATGCGATCTCCGAAATCTTGATCCTCTTCTTCCGTCTCTGCTTTGAGCGTCTCGGCGGCAGCTTCGTAGAGGCGAACGCTGACGGTGGAGAACGCGACGTTCTGGTCAAGGTACCGGATCCGGCCTTTGATCTGCTCGATCTCCTCCTGCACGCGGGCCAGCTCATTGGAGAACCGGACGAGATCGTCCGTCTTCGTCGCCTTGTCCATGAAGCCGAGCAATCTCGTCTCGACCGTCGTCTTCGCCTTAAGCCGAGCGTCGAGATCGACGTATTCCTCGGTCACGTCGTTGCCTTGCACGTTGCGCTCGAGGTGAACCGTCTTAATCTCCTTCAATCCGTCGAGGAACGAAGAGAAGCCGCCCGATGGCACCTTGACCACGTAGGTGGCGCCTTTCTCGTCGGGGTTGCGGCTGTCGGCGAACTCCAGCGTGTACGCCCCTGGCGTCATATGGATGAGGTTCGACAACTGCTCTTCCGCGGTCGTGAAGTTCTCTACTTTCATGACCAGATTCGCCTGATAGATCACTTTACGACCGTAGCCGGCATCCGCGTTCGCGATTGGTCCGATGCCGCCCCCGATGCTCTGCGATCCCGTTTGTTCTCCGCGAGTGGGTTGCGGCTCTTCGCTTCCGGCTGCCGGCGCAACCGACGCTATCGAAGAAGCGACCGCCCCGCTCTCGCCATCCGCTTCTCCGTACTGATCGACGGCGCTCATCTCTTCAGCGGGTGCGTTCATGACCGCTTGCTCATTGGCTTGCGGTGCCGCGTCGCTATCGTCGTCGCTGCTCGACGAGCAGGCTGCCAATGTAAGCGCGAGCACGACGGCCAAGACGATTCCCAGTATCCTTCTCAGCTTGCCAGACCCTAACCCCTTCATCTCGATCTCCCCTTATATGGTTTCTATTCCCATAGACGAAGGTTTTGAAGGAAAGGTTTCCAGGAATCGCCAACGTTAGAAAATGTTCTTATCGTCGGTATCCGTCGTTCAAGGATATTCGGGCATGCCTCGTTAGAGACTTTTAGCCGGTATCCCTCTCGCTCAGGTTCGATGCGTCCCCTGTTTTTTCCTTTATGCCAGTATCCCTCTCGCTCAGGCTCGGTGCATCTCCCGTCTCTCTCCTTTGTGCCAGTATCCCTCTCGCTCAGGCTCGGTGCATCCCACGTTTTTCTCCTTTGCGTCGGTATCCCTCTCGCTCAGGAATCGCAAGCGCTCGAAGCGTCTGAGCGAAGGGGATATCGGCACAAAGGAGCTTCGAACCCGCGAATCAGCCACCCCCGACCGCCACCCCTGCGTGAACGCAAAAAAAATCCCGCGGCGCGACGAGCGCGCGCGGGATTCTCGAGTTAACCGTATTAGTGAGCCGTCCAGCTCTCCAGATAAGCCTTCTGTTCGGCGGACAACGCGTCGATCTTGATGCCGAGCGATTCGAGCTTCGTGCGAGCCACTTGCTCGTCGAGCTCGTAAGGCACGTTGACGACTTGGCTGCCGATCTGCTCGTAGTTCTCGTTCACGTAGCGAAGAGACAACGCTTGAAGCGCGAACGTCATGTCCATGATCTCCGCCGGGTGTCCGTCGCCCGCAGCCAGGTTAACGAGGCGTCCTTCCGCCAGCACGTAGATGCGGCGTCCATCCTTCAGCTGGTATTCCTCGATGTTGCGGCGAACGATGCGCTTGCTAACGGACATCGCAGCCAGCTCGACCAAGTTCACCTCGACGTCGAAGTGTCCCGCGTTGGACAGAATCGCTCCGTCCTTCATGTTGGCGATATGCTCGCCGCGGATGACGTCCTTGTTGCCGGTTACCGTCACGAAGAACTCGCCGACCTTCGCCGCTTCTTCCATCGACAGCACCGTGAAGCCGTCCATATACGCCTCGACGGCGCGAATCGCGTCCACTTCGGTGACGACGACGTGCGCGCCGAGACCCTTGGCGCGCATCGCGACGCCTTTGCCGCACCAGCCGTAGCCGTTCACGACGACCGTCTTGCCCGCGACGACGAGGTTCGTCGTCCGGTTAATGCCGTCCCATACCGACTGCCCCGTGCCGTAACGGTTGTCGAACAAGTACTTGCAATACGCGTCGTTGACCGCGACCATCGGGAACTTCAGCGATCCGTCCTTCTCCATCGCCTTCAGACGAAGGATGCCGGTCGTCGTCTCTTCCGCGCCGCCGCGCACCTTCTCGAGCAGGTCTTGGCGCTCCGCGTGCAGAATGCCGACGAGATCGCCGCCGTCGTCGATAATGAGGTCCGGCTTCGTCTCGAGCGTCTTCACCATCAAGTCTTTGTATTCCACGGGGTCCGGATTATATTTGGCGAATACGGTAATGCCGTCTTCGACGAGCGCCGCGCAGACGTCGTCCTGCGTGGACAGCGGATTGCTGCCCGTAATGACGACTTCGGCGCCGCCGGCTTGCACGACTTTCGCCAAGTACGCCGTCTTCGCCTCCAAGTGCAGGGAGATCGCTACCCGCAACCCTTTGAACGGCTGATCGCGTTCGAATTGCTCGCGGATGCGGTTCAATACGGGCATATGCGCCTGTGCCCAGTCGATCTTGAGTTTGCCTTCCGGCGCCAAAGCTCTGTCGCGCACGATGCTGTTCGTTGCAGCTGTCATAAGTAAAATGCCTCCACCTGTTCGATTCGTCTTGCTTGCGATTATGATTATACTTGCTCTTTCACGGGAACCAAGCTCTCGACGAGCCGCTGACCGCCCGTTACTTCGTAAGGAACGTTCAACCACTGCGTTAACCAGGCAGGTCCGTACCGGTTCCAGTAATGGATCGTACCGTATACTCTCTCCTGCGGTTTGCCGAGCGGCGTAAGCGCGAGCTGGATACGGTCCCATTGGCGCAGCGCGGCTTCGTTCTGCTTCGCGATCGCGTCGAGCGAGCGGGATTCCAGGTAGGACATCTGCTCGATGATTTTGTCCCGGTTGCTCTCCGCGAGCTTGGCAAGTCCCGGCTGCAACGAGCCGACCGTATCCATGACCGGCGCGTACAAGCGCTCGAATTGCTCGCGCGCCTGCTGGAACTTCTCTTCTACGTTCCAGCGGTCTTGCCGGCTCAGCCACTGCGCCTTCCTGTCCGCCCATTCATGCAATACGGCTTCGATCGAAAGCTCGTATTTATCCATAAGCTTGCCGATGTTATGAGGCAAGTAGGTGAACGATTGACGAGGAACCAGCAGGGGCATCGACATCCCGAACGATTCGAACGCCGGACCGAGTATGCCCCAATAGGCGAGCTCGGAAGGACCGAGCACGGCCCCGAGCACCGGCAGCAAGTAATCTTGCATGAGCGGGCGCGTGAGCGCGTTCGTGCTGAGCAATTCTGGCGCGCTGTCCGTCAGGGCGAGCAGCTCTTCCGCCCCGTAAGCGACGTTGCCCCGGCGGTCGACGAACCTTCCACCATCCTTATGCAGCAGCAGACGGCCTTGCTCATGATGAAGGAACAGATTGGCGCTGTATTCCGCGATTTCCGCCTGCAGCGGGAAGCCGCGGTCGCCGACTCGCTTCTCGCCGGTTTTGAGAGCCAGCTCCAGCTCGTCGTTCCGCTCGACCAAGCGCCGGAACATCGGGCCTTCCAGCGCCCGGAGCGCCGGATCGTCCGCGTCGAGCAGCAACAGCCCTTGTCCGCCGAACCAGTCGGCTAGCAGTCTCGCGAATGCAAGACTAAGCGTAGGCGCGTCGGAGACGTAGCTTTGCAGCTTGGCCAGCAGCTCCGGCTTGTGCTCGGTATCGGGCAACTGAGCCGCCAACTCCAGCAGCGACGCCTGCCAATCCGCGGCCGTTAGCGACGTACGGCTGACCGCGAGCCGCGGACCGTCGGGACGATCGATCCGGAGCCTTCGGACGCCTCCGTCCGCCGCCTGAATGTTGACGTGGTTCGCTTCGTCGTAATCATGGTCTTCGCCCGCGATCCAGAATACCGGCACGACGGGACGGCCGAGCAGCTTCTCGGCGTAACGCGCCGTCTGCACGACGGTCAGCGCCTTATAGAAGATGAGCAGCGCGCCGCCGTACAGTCCGGCTTGTTGGCCGCCGACGACGACTAGCGCTTCGCCGCTCGCCAACTTCGCTACCGATCGCGCCGCCTCCGCGTGCGCCGGCAGCTCCGCTTGATAGCTTCGGATCGCTTCGGCTACGCCGGCCATGCTTGCCCGGCGATCGGCGGTCGCGTCCAGCGTAGACGCCCTGCGGCGCCAATGATCTTCTTCCGAAGGATGAAGCCCGAACAACTCGGTCGCCTCCGGACAGCCTTGACGGAAGCGTTCCGCTATCGTCTTGTCGTTACATTCCGCTAAAGGTGCAATATTCAAAGGGAACGTTCCCCCGATCTGTCGATTTCTAATCACAGTTTGATTGTACACACACCCGGGTCCTGCGTCAAAAGAAAAGAGCCCTCCCGCGAAGGAAGGCTCGGAGAATTAGGCTTGTACGGCTTTGCCGATCGCGACGAGAATTTGAACGAACATAAGAATGATATAAAGAACGGACATTCCGAAGAAAGATAAACGCCATACAGCCCGAATCAGCTTGGACGTATCTACCTTCCCGCGGGCGCGATTCTGCGCGTTCCCGATCAGTCCTCCGCCGATCAACATGAGCAGGATGAGCAAATATAAGCCGAACGTCGTGCCGAACCGGTCGTTGATCAGCGCGGCGACGATGCCGATCAAGAATACCGTCGTCACGTCCATCGCCGTGCGAATCGCCTGCTTGCGGTCTCCCCCCCTGGCGGAGATGACGAAATATACGATAAGAAACGGGATGATCGGCACCAATGCGATCGTCGCGTACGCATGCTTGAGCGCTTCAAAGATCGTACCCATGAATTAATCTCCCTTAAAATAATAAGTAGCTTTCACGAGCGCGGCGACGGATTCGTTCCAAGGCGCTTGGCGCCCTTGGCCCGCGGCCATCCGGCCGATCGCCCCGTTGATCGCGTCGATCTCCGTCTCTCTTCCCGCCTTCACGTCCTGCAGCATGGAAGATTCGTTGCCCTTCGTCTTGTCGCAGACGGCGAGCACCGCAAGCCACATCGCTTCGGAGTGCTCCGTCAATCCTTGCGCCCGCAAAATCTCGTGCGTCTCGTCGAACAACGCCCGCATGAGCGCCAGCCGATCTTGCGTGGCGGTCAACTCTCCGTTCCGCACGCGCAGCAGCGCGGTCAGCGGATTGATGACGGCATTGATCAGCAGCTTGCGCCATACGGCCTCTTCCAACTTGTTCGACAATATCGCGTTAAATCCTGCATCTTTCAGCGATCGAATCAAAAGGTTCCGCATTGTCAAAGCGTCTTCCCGACTATTTACGCCGTCAAGGCCGCTGGCCTCATCGTGACTTAAGCCCCATTCCCCGATTCGGATATCGCCTTTGCCCGTATGTCTAACCGTCGCGGGGCAGACGCGCAGCGCGCCTTCCGTCGTAACGGCCTGCAGCAGCATGCGGCCGGGCAATGCCTCCGCGAGCCGTTCCGGATGGCCGACGCCGTTCTGGAACAGCGCCGCGATACCCCCGATCGGAATGATGCTGGCGAGATCGGCCAGGAATGTATCGGTTAACGCCGTCTGCTTCACCGCAAGCAGCACCGGCCCGCCCGTTTCCGCCGCAGCATCTCCCATCGCGACGGCGCGAACCGGTACCGTGAGGGCGCCTTGCCCCTCCATCGTTCCCTCCTCGATCGTAACGCCGTTGATCGACAATAGCTCCGCTTGCTCGGCGGTTCTCGTCACGACGACGACGTCATAACCCGCTTCCGCCAGCCTTCCCGCCAACAGCAAGCCGAGCGAGCCGCCGCCGATGATCGTGTACGCAGTCATTGCCAACTTCCTCTCCGCATTCGTCCCGTATGAGCTTACGATACCAAAGCGAAGCCCGCGAGGATAGTCCCCGCGGGCCGGTAACGAACGCTTCCTATTCGATTCTCTCGAGATTGCCGTTCGCGTCCATCTTGAATCTCGTGCGATCCTCGTCTACTTCTTCCGTCAGAAAAGCAAGCCTGCGAGCCCGATCCATAATACGAATGAGCGCTTTGTAGTCGTCGTTCACGACCCGGTAATCGGTCTGCACCTCGTTAACTTCCTTGGACAGCCGATCGTTCTGCTCTCTGAATTCGCTCAGGCGGTCTTCTTTGTCTTTGACTTCTTTCTCTAGCTGACGAATTTGCCTGCTCATCTCTTGCACGGTGCCCTTCCATTGACGCAAGTAGCGTATAATCGCTTCCAAAGACATCGATTCCGCGGACAGCAAATCCGTTTTGCCGGAATCGATTTCTTCGACCGCGATTCTGTCGGAACCGGAAATCGTCGTAATGCCTTGTTTTTTCAGATAGTTGCGCTTCTGCCTTTGCTGCTTCGCCATACCGATCGCGTCGTCGTATCTTTTGCGGACGCAGCTATTCCAGCGGAAACCGCACGCGGCCGAAGTACGGGCGATGCGTTGCCCGACTTCTTCGAAAGCAGCGAGCTGCGTGCTGCCCTCGCGAATGTGCCGCAAGGTGACCTCCGCCAATATCAGATCGTCGTCCGGACTCCATGCGTCTTGTCTAATCGCCGTCATGGGAGCTTATCCCTCCTTGATTGAGTTCCGTATATTCGGGGCCTTTGTTCATTTCTATGCCCGCCTAACAATTCATAGAATCTATCGGATACTTCTATGTATATCCATTTTTCGAATCACTATACCTGAGAAGCCGGGCGAAGGTCGAACTCAAGTCGCATATTCGCTCCGGCGCCGGGCAATGCTACACCGTATCGCGAAAAGTTTGCCATTTCGTCACGAGTTACGGTTTACACGATTTTGGGCAAAAGGTATAATATGCTGTAGTTAGAGAGGGGGATACTTCGTGGCACGTATGTTTCGGGTGCTTGGCTTCTGGACGCTGGTCATCGGTCTGATGGCGTTCGCGGGCGACATGTATGAGATGTCGTTGCTGTTCTTCTTCCAGACGGCCGCTTTCTTCCTGCTGGGATACTTGAACTTCTCCGAACGGACATACCTCATGATGTTCTGGGGATATATGGTTCTCGCATTCCTCGGGTTCACCTACTGGTCCGTCTTCGAAATGGGACTGCCGGTGTAATTCCAACGATAACAAGCGAAACCGGGTATACGCAGACGGAATGTCTGATATACCCGGTTTTTATTATGCCCGTATGAGTCATGGTTTCTCGAAAATTTGCACTTTGAACAGCTCGCTCATCCCGTCCGACAGCAGCAGCTGCCGAATCGCGCGATTGCGCCTGGCGACGGGGTGAAAAGGATCCGCGATGTTATGCTCGCTGAGTTTGTTCATTATACCGGATTCGACGAGAAACCGTTTCTGCGTGCCGTACCACCGCTGCCGCCAACCGGCCGCCTCCGCCGCCTGCCGCATATGGCTGAAATTCACGTGCGCGGTCATATCCTGCTCGCCCGGATCGGCATACGGGTCGTCGTGCGCGCGATGCTTGGCATAACAGAGCAGCGTCCCTTCCATGCGATGCGGCGCGGACAGCTCCGCGCTCTCGTCGCCGTAATCGATCAGCACGAGCAGCGCGCGGGGCAGCCGATCGGCAAGCGACCGCACCCATTCCGCCGCGTCCAAGCCGACCTCGAACGTCTGCCCCTCCGCCAACGTAACCCCGTGCTCGGACAACCATCCCGCCCAGTCGCGGTCGCTATCCGAGAGCAAGCATGACGCCGGCGCGCCGGCGTTGTCGTCCCACGCCACGCCCCACTCCTTGACGGCTCCGTCCTTCACGACGATACGATGCACCGGGAACGCGTCGAGCAGTTCGTTCGCGACCACGATGACCGGTCTTGTCGCCCGTCCCGCCAGCGGTTCCGGAAGCTCCGCCGCGACGCGGGCGCTTCCGGCAGCGATGTAGGGAGCCAGCCTTCTGCTCGCTTCCTGCCGGTGCTCGGGATTCCCGTCGATCAACGTCAACGTGAACCGGTTACCCGCTTCCCCTAAGCTGCGCCATCCTTCCAGCATCTGAGCGCCGAGCTTGCCCGTGCCGCCGCCCCAGTCGACGACGTCGACCGGACCGTCTCCGGGGAAGCTGTCGCTCGCCATTGTCGCGATCGACTCGGCTAGCTGTTCGCCCATCGCGTCCCCGACGTACGCGCTCGTATAGAAGTCCCCGTCCCTGCCGATTCTTGAGACTCCGGAACGATAATAACCATATTCGGGATGATAGAGGCAGAGCGACATATAATGGTGAAAGGAGATCGCGGACAACTCCGCCTCATGCGGCCCATTCGCGTATGCCCTTCGCCCGCTGTTCCGAATCGTCGCTTCGACGATCGCGGAGAGCGGCGTCGCGGCACGTTCCGTATCCATACCGTTTCCACCTTTCCCCATTGAAGATGTCATATTATAATGAATAGGATTCAGACGACCCCGCCCTGAAGGAGGAGATCCATGAGACGGCTAAAGTGGGCTGTTCTCTTCTCGATCGCGCTGCTTCTGTTCATCGGAAGAGCCGAAGCGCTTCTCCCCGTTAACGCGGAGCCGCTGGACGACAAGACGAGGAAGCTGCTCGAGAAGAGCTTGTCGGTCGTGGAGATCGACAGGGAGATCGATAGAATATCCAAGCTAAGAGCCGAGACGCAAGCGTCGATAGACCGCGCGGGAGAACTCCTCGCCCAGAAGGAAGTGTCGATCGCGGTAGAGCGGGAACAAGCCGGCCGCGTGCTGCGAGCCTATTATATGGGACACAAAGACTTCTGGCTCAGCTCGCTGCTGTCCGCCAAGTCGCTGCCGGACTTGTTCCGCATGTGGGATCTGATGGACCTCGTCGTCCAATCCGACCAGCGGACGATGAACGCTTACGCTGATCAATATGAAGAATTGCAGGAAGGTTATGACCAATTCAAGCGCAATAAGGAAGACCTTGACGCCGTCTCCGCCCAGCTCGTCGCGCAGCGAACGCGCATCGCCTCGCTGAAGAAGGAAGTCGATGACGCCTTAGCCGCCAGCGGCGACGAACAGATGCTGAGGCGGCTCATGGATGAGCTTCAAGCGTATTGGAACAACGTCGGCTTGTACGAAGTCAAGCAGCACTTCAAAGCGCTCGCGAAGGCGATGCAGGGACTGCCGGAATGGGCGAAGGAAACGCCCGGCGTGCTCCAGTTGAACGGATTGAAGCCTAAGCTTACGATTACCGATCGACAGCTGAACGAGTTTCTCCGCTCTCGGGATGACCGGTTCGACGACTTCGCCTTCGCGTTCGACGACGGGTTGCTAACGATGAACGGAGATAACGGCAATATCCAAGTTACGATTCAAGGGCGTTACGAAGTCGTTAACGAGCCGGAGAACGCGATTCTGTTCCACGTCGACAAGCTCGTCTTCAACGGACTCGAGCTGCCCGACACGACGCGTGCCGACCTCGAGCGGGAATTCGACCTCGGCTTCTATCCGCAGAAGCTCATTAAATACGTCAAAGCGCAGAGCGTCTCGATGGAAGACGGCGAACTAGTCGTCGTCCTGAAGCTCGGCTAACGCTTCGCTCCAGCCGAGCTTCCAATCGTCGAGCGTGCGCTGCCCAGTCGCGTACGACTCCCACAGGTTCGATAGCAGCTTCAATCTGGCGGGCAGCTGCGGACCTCCCGCCGCCGACGCTTGATTCGGGAACGACTGTCCCGCCCGCGAAGGGAGCAGGTTGGATAGCTGCGAATCGTTATCGTATATCGATCTGTACACGGGCAGACGCCCGAGCAGCTGTTCGTTGCTGATCTGTACGGGTGCGGACGTCATCTCCGCGATCCAAGCGAACGCCGCTTCCTCGACGTCCGTGTCCGCGGAGACGACGTAGCAAGTGCCGCGAGGCCATATGTAGGGCAGCTTCCAAGACGATCGGTCCAGGAGCAGCAACTTATCCGCTTCGTCGTTCTCGAGCAATCTGACCGCAGCCGAATACGGCAGCGCCGCGACGAGAGTCTCGCCGCTCAGCAGCTTCGCTTCCGCCGATTCCGACGAGGCGAATTGCACGCCCGCGCGCCGCGAATCGAGCAAGCTCATCGCAATGCCGAGCTGGGTATCCTCCCAGGTTTCGCCGCCGCCTTTCCAGAGCGCGTCGGTGCGTTCGCCGGAGAAGTTCTCCAGCCAGGCCAGCAGCGCATAAGGATCGCGCGGATCGAGCGACAGCCATGTTGCCCGGCCCGCGGACACCGGAGACTCGGCGCCGCCCGGCCCCGGCGGCGTTTGTTCCGCAGACGGCAAGCCGCTCGTCTCGGCGCTGCGCGCCGCGGCCATTCCCCATTGCTCGACCGTAAGGGGCAGTTGGACGCCATCGCCAAGCCAGTCGCGCAGCAATCTCTTGTTCCACACGAACACGTAGGGATCAATGTCTAGCGGAACGCCCCACATATAATCGTTCCACTTCACCTGCGCGGAGATCGCATCGAACTGCTCCGTGGACGGCGTCCCCGCGAAAGCGGCTTCCGCAGGCATCAAGTAACCCGAGGCGGCGAATTCGTTCACCCACTCGCTCTTCAGCAGCATAACGTCGGCAGCTTCTTCCATCTCCGACGCGCGCTCGAAATAACGGTACGCATCGTCCGGATCCACTCGCGTCAGCGTTACCGTAATATCCCGATGGCGCTGGCGGAAGACGATATTCTGATCGGCCAGCTGCTTGAAGGATGCCTCGTCCATGGCAACCGCTACGGACAAGCTCGCCGGTTCCTGCCGGACCTCCGGCGGCTCTTCCGAAGGCTCCGGTTCGCGCTCGGGCACGGCGATTACGGGAGCCGCCTCCCGCCTGGGCGAATCCGACCACGGAGACAAGATCAATACCATCATGCCTAATAAGATTAATACGAAGGCGATCTTTCGACGCGCCACGATCGTCACCCATTTTCATCGCTAACTTGTATGCTCGTATCCTCAATGATAACAGGATGCCGCCCTACTGTCTCGCATTTTCGGTAAGCGCTTAATTACGAGGAGGTTACCCCGATGCTCGATCGATTGTACGGAATAGATATGCTGCTGCCGCCGTCCGTTACGGATAACGCAATCGACTCCGCGCTAGCCGAACTCGGGGAGATCGCCCTTATCGTCGACCGGCACGGCGAGCTGCTCGCATTCGAGCGGCGGGAAGCGGCGGATATCGCGATCGCGACGTTCAAACGGCATGGAATCGATTCGGAGCGGTGCGAGCTATTGCGACTGCCGCGCGAAGCGACGCCCCTCCTCGAGACGGGAGCGCTGTACGGCGATTACGCAATCGAAACCAGTGCAGGCAACGTCTTCTTCGACGTCTCCCTAACGGCCTCGTTCGCCTTAGACGCGACAAAGCCGGAAGCGGAACCCGCCCCGGCTTTGCTGCAATTGGAAGAGCATCTAATCGGATCGTTGCGCGCGGAGGAAGGCTCCCTGCACCTGATCGACCGCCAATTGGCCAATCTGGCCGAACGCGTCGCCCGCGCTTACGGTTGTGCGGCGATATGGCGTTATTAGAGTCGTTCCGTGGCGAGCTGGGCCAGACGCGACCGTTCGCCCTTCTCCAGCGTCACGTGGCCGCTGATGCCTTCCTCCTTGAACCGTTCTACGAGGTAAGTGAGTCCGTTGCTCTGCGAGTCGAGATACGGATGGTCGATCTGCTCCGGATCGCCGAGCAGGACGATCTTGCTGTTCTCGCCGACGCGGGAGACGATCGTCTTCACCTCGTGCTTGCTTAAGTTCTGCGCCTCGTCGATGATAATGAATTGGCCCGGAATCGACCGCCCGCGAATGTACGTCAGCGCCTCGACCTGTATGCTGCCGAGCCCCATCAGAATTTTGTCGAGGTCGCCGGACTTCTTCGTATCGAACAGAAACTCCAGATTGTCGTAGATCGGCTGCATCCACGGCCGCAGCTTCTCTTCCTTCTCCCCCGGCAAATACCCGATATCCTTGCCCATCGGCACGACCGGACGCGCGATCAGCAGCTTCTTGAATTTGTGCTCGTCCTCGACCTTCATGAGTCCGGCCGCCAGCGTCAATAGCGTCTTCCCGGTCCCCGCGCGGCCGGTCAGCGAGACGAGCGGAATGTCGTCGTTCAGCAGCAGCTCGAGCGCCATTCTCTGCTGCGCGTTGCGCGCCGTAATGCCCCATACGGGATCGTTGCTCATATGGAGCGGCTCCAACCGCTTAGCGTCGGGCGTCACCTTGAGCAGCGCCGACTTGGACGTTCCGAGCTCGTCGCGCAGAATGACGAATTCGTTCGGCTGAAGTCTGACTTTGAGTCCGAGCTGGCTAATATGAAGCACTCTGAACGTGTAGAATTCGTCGATGACCGACGGGTGGACATGCAGCGTAACATGACCGGTATATTGATCCGATACCGACGCCACTTGATCGGACAAATAATCCTGCGCCGGTATGCCGAGCACGTCCGCTTTCACCCGGACGAGCACGTCCTTGCTGACGATAATGACCGGCCTCGGGTCGGTCTTCTCTTGTTCTTCCATATGGTAATTCAACGCCACCGCGAGTATCCGGTTATCGTTGGTCATTTCCCCGAACGATTCCTGTACCTTGACGAATCGGCGATGATTCATCTCCACTTTAAGCAATCCGCCGCTTCGGAGCGGCACGCCGTTGTGCAACTGCCCGAGCTCCCGCATGCGATCCAGCTCCCTCGAGATGTTGCGGGCGTTCCTTCCGATCTCGTCCGCCAACCGTTTTTTCGAATCGATTTCCTCGAGCACGACGGAAGGTATGACGACCTCGTTGTCTTCGAAGGCATACAAGGAGAGAGGATCGTGAAGCAGCACGTTCGTATCGAGCACGTAAATTTTTCTCAAGTGCATTCCCTCCCGAATCCGCGATTTAACTTGCGCGTTGCAGTCGTAAACGCATGAGTGCCGAATCGTTACATAGTGCGTGCGTGACGGGGAACACTACCGAGAGCGAACAACCGATTCCTGTGGCAGCCGAACGAACGAAGACAACGTTCGCGACCCGGCTACGGGCATCCCTCCAGACTAGGGTGGTGAAGAGCGAAGATGAAACGCAATATAGGAAGCGCCTGCGGCACGCTGCTCTTGACGTTAAGCTTGGCAGTCGGTGCCGCGGGCTGCGGGAATAACGACGGTGCGGCGTCTAACGACGGCGGAGTCAAAGCCCAATCGACCCGGACGGAGACGAAGATCAAGAACGCCAATCCGAAGCAGGTCGCCGCCCACTTGGAGCAGTTGGCCCGCGGAGTTCACGGCGTCAAAGACGCGAACTGCGTCGTGTTCGGAAGCTACGCGATCGTCGGCATCGACGTCGAGGAGAACATGGAGCGGTCCGAGGTCGGAACGCTCAAGTACGCCGTCGCGGAAGCGTTCCGCAAAGACCCGTACGGCATCGATGCCGTCGTGACGGCCGACATGGACATTCGGCAGCGGCTCCGCGAGATCCGGGCCGACATGAAGAACGGAAGACCGCTCGCGGGTTTCGCCGAAGAAATGGCGGATATCATGGGCCGCATCGTGCCTCAAATTCCGCGTAACATCATCCCGCCGGAATCGCCGGAGAATATGGGCACCGGCGACTTGAATCAGTTGAAGCATTAACCGCGGTAAACCGGACAAGCCCGCAATCCAGACAGAAAGCCCAGTGAAATAAAACTCACTGGGCTTTCTTCATGGCGTCGCGCGCTTGTCCATGTAAGCGCTTGACGATCGTATGTTGGCTTGCAGGCCGAGCCTTCGCGAGCTCGGACGGACGCGCGCCTTCGCGCTCGGCTTCCATGACCGCGAGGCACGGGCCGCCGCTGTCGGCGAATACGGATTGGTGCGGAACGGAATTTCCTGTCCGCCGGATCGAGTAGAGCGATTCGGTTAGAGCGGTTGTCGTATCTGCCATCCGCAGCCCTCCGTCACGTTACTGGCTCCATTATAGCATACGGATCCGCGCAATCCAACGGACAATATACCCTACTCGGACGTTACTCGTTCGCCGAACTTGCCGAAGCTTCCGGCGTCGCGACGGGACGGCCTTCCGGCAGCAGCTCTTCCGCGAGCGCCTGCTTCGCTTCCGCCAGCTTCTCCTGGTTCAAGATGACGTACGGGCTGATCCATTCGCCTTCGAGCGGGATGAACCGGATATCGGCGCGGTTAATGCCGAAGTACTTCTTGATCATCGCGTCGAGCTGCGACTCCGGAATGTCCGTCCGCATGTTGTCGCCGACGGCGTTCAGGACGTTGTCGATCTTCGTGACGGCTCCGAGCGACTTCATCCGGTCCGCGATAGCCCCGAGCACCTGGCTCTGCCGTTCGTTTCGCTCGAAGTCGCTGGACGCGGCGGTGCCGCGGTTCGATTTCCTGTAACGGACGAAGCCGAGGGCGTCTTCCCCGTCGAGCTCCTGCGCGCCGGCCTTCAGGTTGATATCGGTGCCGTCGACCGTATCGACGTAGCGCATATCCTTGTCGACGACGACGTCGACGCCGCCGAGCGCGTCCACGACGTCGACGAACCCTTGGAAGTCGATGACGGCCGTGTAATCGATGTCGATATCGAGGAACTTGCCGAGCATCTCTCTCGTCTGATCGCGAGCGTAGTCTTTGGCCGCTTCGCCTTCGAGATCCTTCTCCTTGCGGGCGAACGCCTCGAAGTTCGCGTAGAACGCGTTGACCTTATGCCGCTTGTACCCGTCCAGCTTCAGATCGCTGTCGCGCGGAATCGAGACGACCGTCGCGGTCTTCGTCTTCGGGTTGAAGGCGGCGACCATGACGACGTCCGTGTTCATGCTGCCGAGCTCCTTCCGGTAGTCGAGACCGAGCAAGACAAGAGAGACGGGCTTGACGTTCGCCTTCTCTTCCTTCGGAACGGGCGTCGCCTTCGGATCCTGGTCGGAGATCTTGCCTAAGTTGTTCTTATAGACGTCGAAGTACAAGTAACCCGCGTATGTAGCCAAGACGACGATAATGATAGCGACAAGCGAGAACGCGATTCTGCCCCAACGCGGGCCTTTCTTCTTCTTCTTCTGCGGCGCTCTGCCGGTTGGACGTTGGGCCGAACGAGGCGGCATGGGTGTATGTGGATTCAAAGCGATTCCTCCTCGTCGTCCTCGTCCGCGCCTTGTCGGTCGCCCGCGACGCCGAACATGTCCCTGTTCAGCTGCTCGACGGCTTCGCGATCGAACCATACCGTGCGCGACGTACCGTCTCGGGCCGCGTAAGTGACGTACACCTTCGCGGTCTCGACGGCACTGACATCAAACGACGTCAATTCGTGGTCTTCCGACAAAATCCGGTCAAAAAAGAGAAGCGTTTCCTTCGCCGCCTCGTCATCGGGGCGGGCGGAGGTTATCCACTTCATCTGCAGCCAGTAGAACAGCGCATCCATTAACGACATGGGCGTAATCTCTCCTTAAGAAGACTTGCTGTCTTTGCGGGAGTTGCGTCGTTTGTCGTACAGCTGGCGCAGCCGCAGCAGCAGCATCATAGCTACCGCGACGGCCATGCATTGAATAATCGGCAGCTTGTCGAGCTGCATGATCAGCAGAATGCCGCAGCCGGCCGCCATCATCAGATAGACGACGACCTCCTTCAGAATCGGGAGCCTGCCCGGTCTGAACACCGCGTTGAAAATATAAATCGTGAACGCCAGGATAAGCAGATAGGAGATGAATTGGTGGTCATGAAACCATTGCTGCACGGATTATCCCTCCATCAAGAAATCGAGACGCAGGTACGTTTATACGTTCGCTTCCGCCGCGACGCGGCGTTGCTTCTCGTAACGGTCGCGCTCGCTCTTGTTCAGCACTTTTTTGCGCAGGCGAACGCTCTTCGGCGTAATTTCGCACAGCTCGTCGTCGTTCAGGTATTCGAGCGCTTCTTCCAAGGACATCAACCGAGGCGCTTTCATGCGCACCGTCTCTTCCTTGTTCGCCGTACGGATGTTGTTCAACGCTTTTTCCTTACAGATGTTAACGATGATATCGGTGTCGCGCGTATGCTCGCCGACGATCATCCCTTCGTATACTTCCGCGCCCGGCTCCATGAACAGGATGCCGCGGTCTTCGACGGACAGCATGCCGTAAGCCGTCGACTTGCCCGTCTCGCTCGCGATCAGCACGCCTTGGTGACGACCGCCGACTTGACCCGGAGCAAGCGGTCCGTAGCTGTCGAACGCGTGGTTCATGACGCCATAACCGCGCGTAAGCGTCAGGAAGTTCGTGCGGTAGCCGATCAATCCGCGAGCCGGAATGAGGAATTCCAGACGAATTTGTCCCGTTCCGTTGTTGATCATGTTCACCATCTCGGCTTTGCGCGTGCCGAGGCTCTCCATGACCGCGCCCATGCTCTCTTCGGGAACGTCGATGAGCAGACGTTCGATAGGCTCGCTCTTGACGCCGTCGACGCTCTTGATAATGACTTCAGGCTTGGATACCTGCAGCTCGAAGCCTTCGCGGCGCATGTTCTCGATCAGAATGCCGAGGTGAAGCTCGCCGCGTCCGCTGACGACGAATGCGTCCGGGCTGTCCGTCTCTTCGACGCGCAAGCTGACGTCGGTCTCGATCTCCTTGAACAGACGCTCGCGCAGGTTGCGGGACGTCACCCACTTGCCTTCGCGGCCGACGAACGGGCTGTTGTTGACGAGGAACGTCATCTGCAGCGTAGGCTCGTCGATCGCCAGTACCGGCAACGCTTCCGGGTTCGTCGGATCCGCGATCGTCTCGCCGATGTTGATGTCCTTAAGACCCGCGATCGCCACGATATCGCCGGCTGCCGCTTCTTCGATCTCGATGCGTTTCAGCCCTTGGAAGCCGAACAGCTTCTCGATGCGGGCTTGGCGAGCTTTGCCGTCGCGGTCGAGCACGGCGACGACTTGGCCTTGGGAGATGCGTCCGCGGTTCACGCGGCCGATCGCGATGCGGCCCATGTATTCGTTGTAATCAAGCAGCGTAACGAGGAATTGCAGCGGCGCTTCCGTATCTTCCTTCGGATGCGGAATGTGCTCGAGAATCATCTCGTACAGCGGCTCCATCGTCTCTTGCAGGCTGTCCGGCGTGTTGCCGGCGATGCCGTTCAAGCCGGACGCGTACACGACCGGGAAGTCGAGCTGCTCGTCGTTCGCTTCGAGCTCGATGAACAGTTCCAATACTTCGTCGATGACTTCCGACGGGCGAGCGGCCGGACGGTCGATCTTATTCAGCACGACGACCGGCGTCAAGCCGTGTTGAAGCGCCTTGCGCAATACGAACTTCGTCTGCGGCATGCAGCCTTCGAACGCGTCGACGACGAGCAATACGCCGTCTACCATCTTCATGATCCGTTCCACTTCTCCGCCGAAGTCGGCGTGTCCGGGGGTGTCCACGATGTTGATCAGGTTGCCTTTGTACTGAATCGCGGTGTTCTTCGCCAAGATCGTAATGCCGCGTTCGCGTTCCAGGTCGTTGGAATCCATCGCGCGCTCTTGCACTTGTTCGTTCTCGCGGAACGTTCCGGATTGGCGGAGCAATTGGTCGACCAGCGTTGTTTTACCATGGTCGACGTGCGCGATAATCGCGATATTGCGGATTTTTTCTCTAGCTTGCATTGTCCCACTCCTCATTTATGTCCAACCTCAACGTGATCGTTAAGTTAGGATTCTCTATAACCGCAAAACAAAACGCCGACGCGAGGCCGACGTTAAGGACATCACCGGTACGACCGACCTGCTGTCGCCGAGCAGGCGAGTCAGGTCATCATCCCTTCTATTATACGCTAGTTCCGCCGGAAAAGCCAACGATTATTGTGCCGGCATACTGGCGCCTCCGTTACCACATGCGAGGACGTTTCATGACGAGCCATGCGCCCACGGCGATCAAGCCGGCGGCGATGAGGTAGATGCCCCACGTCCAGATAATCGTCAGGCAGAACAACAGAATCGAGATGGCTGCGAGCCCGACGGCAGCAAGCCAAATTTCCCGAGAGCGATTGTAGCCGAAGACGTGGTATTCGTACAAGCCTACGGCGACCGAGAACGGGAACATCGGCCACAAGTATTTCATCGTTCCCCAGCCGAACCAGTTGCCGATCAGCAGCACGACCGAGATGACGGTCAGGATGCCGCCGGGCACGAGGACGACGGCCGGCAGCATGCGTCCGAAATACAGCACGTGCAGCAGAATGCCGGGTATGAGGATGAATAAAGGCCAGAATACGGCGCCGATGAAGGCGAACACGCCAAGCTTGCCCAGTAAGATTATCAATCCAACAGTCAACACGAGTATTCCGACTGCGGCGGATTGTCTGTTCACGATAGTTCCCCCACTTCGTTCCGTTTGCGAGCGATCGGCCATGATTCCGCGTTGTCGGATCATGACGTCTTTTTCTTTAGTTTAATGGAAGTCGGGGGAAAAAACTAGTTCGGCCTCGCAAATTCATCCCTAAAAACTTCCTATAGGCTTTCCTGCGGCCGGCGCCGCAGCCAGAGCGCGAGAACGATCAGCAGCGCGACGGTCGCGATCGGCAGCAATCGCTCCACGTCCGGATCGAGCATATGGCGGAACCGCTGCAAGCCGGGATCCTTCAGCATCATCTCCGCCGCCGTGAATCCGAGCAAGCCTCCGCCGACGTAGACGAGCCATGGCAGACGGTCGAGCAACCGCATGATGAACGAGCTTCCCCAGATAATGATCGGAATGCTCATGACGATCCCGATGACGAGCAACGCCGTATCTCCGTCGGCGACGGCCGCGACGGCGAGTACGTTGTCCAGGCTCATGACGAAGTCGGCGACGACGATCGTCCAGACGGCTCCGGCCAACGTCGATGCCGCCTTCGTGTTCGCGGCGTGCTCTTTCCTGTCGATTAGCAATTGGAGCGCGATCGCGAGCAACAGCAGCGCCCCGACCGTCTGCAGCAGCGGAACGTGGAGCAATGCCACCGCTCCGAGCGTGAGCACAAGGCGCAGCACGATCGCCGCGAGCGTTCCCCACCACACCGCCGAGCGCCGTTGATACGCGGGCAGCCGACGGCCGGCCATCGCGATGACGATGGCGTTGTCCCCGCTCAAGAGTAAATTGATGATGACGATTTCGACGAATATCCAGAAGCCGTCCATGATTCCCATGCAGCCACCCCCTCTTACCAGACATATGTACAAGCACATCCGAATATGTGGGGGCTTTTTTTCTGAATCTAAATCGGATATGCTCCGTATATGTAGTTGTTATCATATCGCGTAATTTGCATCGTACTGTGGGGGGACGAAAATGGATTTACTCAGCTTGGATTTTTGGTCTGCGCTCGTCGCGATCGTCTTCTTCGATCTGCTGCTTGCCGGCGACAACGCCATCGTCATCGGGATGGCCGCTCGCAACTTATCGAAGGAGCACCAGAAGAAAGCGATTATCTGGGGTACCGCGGGCGCGATTACGATAAGGATCATCGCGACGTTCCTCGTCTTGTGGGGCATGCTTGAAATTCCTTACTTGGTTGCCGTCGGAGGCGTTCTGCTCGTCTGGATCGCTTACAAGATGCTCATCCAAGAGAACGATCACGGCGATATCCATGCCGGAGCAACGCTGGGCAGCGCCATCCGCACGATCGTGATCGCCGACGCGGCGATGGGTCTGGACAACGTCATGGCGATCGCCGGAATGGCCCAAGGACAGCATGGCAGCTACGTGCTCGTCGTACTCGGCCTGCTGATCAGCATTCCGATCGTCGTGTGGGGAAGCACGCTGTTTATCAAGATCATCGAGAAATTCAAATGGATTATCTATATCGGCGCCGGCATCCTCGCCTTCACCGCCGCGAAGATGATTACGCACGAAGAGCAGTTCAAAGGCGCGTTCGAAGACAATCCGGTGCTTACGTGGACGTTCATCTCCGCGATCGCCGTCCTCGTCCTCGTCGCCGGCGTTTGGACGAACGCCCTCAAGTCGCGCAACGCTACGGTCGCGCCCGAGCCGGTCAAGCTCGACGGCAAAGCCAAGAAGCCCGCGCTCGCTACCAAAAAAAGCCGCGAAACGCATTAAGTTGCGTTTCACGGCTTTTTACTTGTCTAGAACCAATCGTCTTCCGTTCCGACGGGCACGGGGCTGTCCGATTGCGCGGCTTCGCTGCCCGCTTCTTCCGGATACCCCGGCTTCTCTTGCCTGCCGGCCTTATCCGAGAGCACGACGACTTCCGTGCCGGCGACCGCTTCTTCGATCATTCGGTCGAGCGCATCCCCGAGCTTCGCTTCGGCTTGCTCGACGACCGACAAATCCGGATGAATGGCCGGCGACTTCGGCATGAACAACGTGCAACAATCTTCGAACGGCAGGATCGACGTCTCGTAAGTCCCGATTCGCCTCGCGTAATCGATGATGTCGAGCTTGTCCATGACGATGAGCGGGCGAAGCAACGGCAGCACGGTCGAGCGCCCGATGACGTTCATGCTGACGAGCGTCTGGCTGGCGACTTGACCGAGGCTGTCGCCGGTCACGACGGCGAGAGCGCCGTTCTTCTCCGCGAGACGCTCGGCGATGCGCAGCATCGATCTGCGCATGAGCGTAATGATGAGGCTCTCGTAGCCCGACTGGGCGAGCATCGTCTGAATGTCCGTGAACGGCACGAGGTGCAGCTTGATTTTACCGCCGTAATAAGACAATCGCTTCGCGAGAGTCACGACCTTATCCTTCGCCTGCTCGCTCGTGAACGGATAGCTATGGAAGTGGACGGCTTCGATCGCGAGCCCTTTGCGCATCGCCATCCAGCCGGCGACGGGACTGTCAATGCCTCCCGACAGCAGCAGCATGGCCTTGCCGTTCATCCCGAGCGGGAATCCGCCCGCGCCGCGCTCATGCACGCAGTAGATGAACGTCCCTTCGTATTGGATGTCTACGCGGAGCTCGGCTTCGGGCTGGCGGACGTCGACCGTCAGCGACGGCGTATTGCGCAGCAGATGAGCGCCGACGAGGTGGTTCATCTCGAGAGACGTATGCGGGAACTCTTTCCATCCGCGCTTGACGCTGACTTTGAACGTGCGCGGAGCCGGAGACATCCCTCTGAGCAGTGTCAGAGATGCCTCGCGTATGGCCTCCAGCTCGTGCGCGACTTTGACGACGGGACTGAAGGAGACGATGCCGAACACGTTGCGCAAGATCGGAGCGATCCGGGAGTAGCTCTCGCCGTTCAATCGGATATACACCCTGCCGTAGGCGCGTTCGTAGGTTAGTGCGGGAAATGCCGCCAGCATCGATTGGATTTGATCGAGCTGCATTTTCTCGAAACGGTTCCGGTTGCGGCCTTTGATCGTAATTTCGCCGAAGCGGACGAGAATCAGTTCGTAGTTCATGGCTTATTCCTTTCGAGCGGTTTCAGTTCGGCGACCGATTGCCGCAGCCGTTCCGCGAGAATATCGATGTCGCTCTCCGTATGTTCGTCTCCGAAGCTGATTCGGATGCTGCCGGTCGCCCGCGCTTCGTCGCATCCCATGGCGAGGAGCACGCGACTCGGCTTGAGGCTCTTGGACGAACAGGCGGACTGCGTCGATATGAGCACGCCGTGCTTCTCGAGCATATGGACGAGCACTTCCGGACGCATGCCGGGATACGACGCGTTCACGATATGCGGCGCTGTCCACTCCTCCTGCCCCGGGGCCCCGATGCCGTTCACGACGAGCTCCGGAATACCCGCGATGGCGCGCAGCAGTCGACTCCGGAGTTCCCGCATCGTCTTCACGCGCTCGGGCATGTTCTCCAGCGTCAAGCGAAGCGCTTGCGCCGTTCCGACGATACCCGGCACGTTCAGCGTGCCCGAACGAACGCCGCCTTCCTGCCCGCCCCCGCTGAGCAGCGGATGTAACTGCATGCCTTCCCGTACGAGCACGAAGCCGACGCCTTTCGGACCCCCGATCTTATGAGCCGAACCGGTATACAGATCCACCTTCGCGTCGCGCCAACGGAACGGTACTTTGCCGATCGCCTGCACGCCGTCGACATGGAAGCGCGCTTGTCCGTGCCGCGACACGACTTCGCCGATCGCTTCGACCGGTTGCACGGTTCCGATCTCGTTATTCGCGTGCATGACGCTGACCAGCACCGTATTCTTGCGAATAGCTCGTTCGACCGCTTCCGGCGACACGCGGCCTTCGGCGTCGACCGGCAGCACCGTAACTTCCACGCCTTGTTGCTCGAGCTCCTTCGCGCACTCGTACACCGACGCGTGCTCGATCGCCGTCGTAATGACGTGCTTGGATGAACGACCGGCAGCGGATACGACGCCGCGTATGGCCAGGTTGTTGCCTTCCGTGCCGCCGGAAGTGAAGACGATTTCGTTCGGCGCGGCTTCGAACCGTTCCGCGACGGCCGCGCGCGCCCGTTCGACCAGCCTTGCGGCATCCGTGCCCGATCGATGGAGCGCGGACGGATTGGCGTAATGCTGCTTCATGATATCCGATACCGTCTGAATAACCTTCGGATACATCGGCGTCGAAGCGCTATGATCGAAATAATACGTATCCAACGAACGTCCCCCGTTCCGCAATAAAGGGATCGATAACGGTGGCAAGCACCGTCATGATCCCTGTTAGACCATATTTCTTCCGCTCGGGCGTTACGCGCTCCAACCGTTAGCGGCGGTAAGCACCTTGCGAATGTAGTTCTGCGTTTCCTGCGGCAGTTGCTCGTACTTCGCCGCCAGATCTTGCCCGTTCGCGATGCCCAGCCGATCGACTCGCCCCGGACCCGCGTTGTATGCGGCGAGAGCGACGGATGCGTCGCCGTCGTACTTGCGAAGCAAGTAGGACAGGAATCGCGTGCCGCCGTCGATGTTCTGAGCGGGATCGAACGCGTTCGTCACGCCAAGGCCTTGCGCGGTGCCGTCCATGAGCTGCATCAAGCCTTTGGCTCCTGCGGACGAGATCGCATTCGGGTTGAAGGACGATTCCGATTGAATGACGCCCTTGATCAACGCCTCGGATACGCCGTACTTCCGGCCAGCGGCGGCGATTAGATCGTCGAAGGACGACGAAGTCGCGCCGGCGTCGTCGGATAACGCGCCTAACCAAGACGAGCCCGGTTGCATGAGCGCCGATAACGACAATCCTTCTTGCCCGGATGGTTGGGCATTGTCGTTCATCAATTGGCCCAGCAGCATATCGAACAAGCCTGCATTGTCGCCGCCCGTCGTTCCGGACGTCGCGGACGATGCCAAGGGGTTGATGTTCTGCGTCCATTGGGACAACAGCATTTGCTTAAGTAAACGCGGATCCGTCGTTACATTCAAGTCGGTCGTCTCCCGTCCTCGTCTCATGTCGTTAGTCCATATTGTACACGAAGGCGGGCGACTCGACTAGTCCCGACAACATCCGCGTTACCTCGTGCTTAAGAACTATTCTTCCTTCGGCTGGAACGTCAAGCAACAAGTAACGGATGAGGTCTTGGCATGATCTTGGTGCAAGGCGAACTCTTCGGCGAATTCTTCGTCCCAACGATGGTTCGCGTGCGAATCGACTTCGATCGCGATTTCCTTGGCGGCGCAACGGTTACCTTGACTCCAGAACGAACAGTTGCTGACACTGCAGAGGACGCCGTTCGGCATCACAATCACCCCCTGTCCTAGTGTGCACGCCGCGGGAACGGGTATGCGGACAGGGGGCCGGAGGCTCTTGGCAGATCTGTTACTTGGAGTTGCTTTGCATGCGGCGCTGCGTGAGGTAATCGCTCTCGTAGTAAGAGAGGTCGTCGCGCAGCTCCTCGTAGATGCGGGAGATGTTCAGCACGATGTCGCGCGCGGCGCGAACCGGCTTCACGCGGAAGCGAATGGCGTCTTGTCCGGTGTAAGCGTAACGGCCGTCTTCGGAGTAGCATTCGTTCTTCGGATAGAAAAAGGCGTTAACGCCGTTATGGTATACATCGTAAAGCGCACGCTCGGCCAATTCGACGTCGAAGTTAGGACGTCTAAGAACGGCGCCGAGTTTCTCGAAGGCCACTTCGGAAAAGACGAGCAAATGCCGCATGTCCGACAGCAAGCCGCTGTAGAAGCTATCCGACTGCTCGTTGTTCTCTTGCGCGAGCTGCGGCAAGGCGTTGTTGTTGAGGAATTGCTCGATTTGAACGATCGCCGCCTTCAGTTTCTCTCGGGTTGACTCGGCAAGGCCTTTGATTTTCATGGCTGGCATGGATTGTTCCCCTTTCCAATGTGCAGAACCGTACTGACTGAATGACCTGGTGATTCATCTTCAAACGAAATAGTTCCGCGTATGCATGGCCAGCGAAACTTCAATTATCGTACCACAAATCCGTCTGGAAAGGTACTGGCATCCGCCAAAATGCGTCGTATATTTTTGCGTCCGCTCCTCATGCTAACGGATATTGCCCCTAACGCGCGGGGACTGACAAGGAGAGATACCTTATGCGTCGTACGTTGCTTGGTTTGCTCTTGACGACCGCGTTCGTCATGGTCGCCGTCCCGCTCCTGTTCCGAGATTGGTATTCGCGACCCGAGCCTTACGCCGCGCCGCAGCAGCCGTCGCCGCGCAAGGAAGCCGTATTCAAGCAGAAGATCGTCCGGAACGACATGGAGGCTACCGAGCGGCTGGCGCGCGCCCAGACGTCGGCCGATATGCGCAGATACTTAATAAAAGGCAAAACCGACGAAGCAGGATTGAAGAAGCTGATGACGCTGCATCCGGAGATGCGGCTATTGGAGTGGACGGACGGCAAACGGGTGCATGCGGCGCAATCGCCTGGCGTGAAGCCGGCATTGCGGTCATCGGCCGAAAGCTTCATGAACGCCGGCCGCTCCGCGGTCGAAAAAGGGATTCCGTACACCTCCCCTTTATTCTCGGTTAAGGGCATCGCGTACTACGTCATGGCGCAAGTCGACGGACCGTCGGCGCGCGGCGGACTCGTGTCGGTCATACAGGCGGACGTCATCCGATCGGTCGAGCGGCACCAGAAGCGCAATCTACGGCTCGTACCTTATCCGTCGGAAGGACGGTTCAGGGTCGAGTCCGTCGAACCGAACACGACCAAGGACATCACCGTCCGCACCGGAGAGGATAACGGAAACGCCAGTCATTATTCCGTCGACGAAGTCGTCGTGAAATTCCGCAAGCCGCTGACGGATCAGCAATTGCTCGAACTGCGCGAGAAGCTGGATCTGACCGTCGTCCGCCACGCGCGCGAGACGTACGTGTTCCGTTCGAAGAAGCATAAGGCGGAAGAACTGATCGCCTACTTCAAGTCGAACTGGAATCCGGTGTACGCGGAGCCGCATTACTTGTATTTAACGAACGATTCGGGCAATGAACCAACTTCCGGAGGAACGATTGTCCCTAACGATACACTTTATTCGGAATACCAATGGAACTTGCCTAAGATCATGACGGAATCGGGCTGGAACGTGACCAAAGGGAGCGACGAGATCGTCGTGGCCGTCATCGATACGGGCGTCCAATCGGATCACCCGGACTTGGCAGGGCGTCTCGTGGAAGGCGTCAATGTCGTCGACCCGTCGAGCCCTCCGGAGGACGACGTCGGCCACGGCACGCACGTGGCCGGTATCATCTCCGCGGAAGTGAATAACGGCGAAGGGGTCGCCGGCATGACGTGGTATACGAAGATCATGCCGGTTAAGGCGCTCGACAGCAGCGGCGCGGGGTCGACGTACTCGGTGGCCGAGGGCGTCATCTGGGCGACGGATCACGGCGCGGATATTATTAACATGAGCCTAGGCAATTACGCACAGGCGGAATTTCTTCATGACGCGCTGAAGTACGCGTACGACCGCGGCGTCGTGCTCGTCGCCGCGAGCGGCAACGACAATACCGACCGGCCGGGCTTCCCCGCGGCTTATCCGGAAGTGCTCGCCGTCGCGGCGACGGATCCGGACGAATCGAGAGCCGAATATTCCAACTATGGCGAATATATCGATATCGCGGCTCCCGGCACGCAGATTCCGAGCACGTATCCGGGCAGCCGTTATGCGGCCTTGTCCGGCACGTCGATGGCATGCCCGCATGTGGCCGCGCTCGCTTCGCTCGTCCGATCGGTCAATCCGCAGCTGACCAACGAAGAAGTCATGGACGTTCTTCGTCGCACGGCCAAGGATCTCGGTCCTGGCGGCAAGGACGACGAGTTCGGCTACGGCCAGATCGACGTGCGGTCCGCGCTTCAGTCCGCCAGCGGCGCGGGTACGTCGTTGCAGCTGTTTCCGAAGCAGGTCCGCAAGGAGCTGGAGCGGTTGAACGCGGCGGATTGATCCTCACCCTTTTATGACGAAATCCCCTTCGCTCAGGCCATTCTCGAGCGGGGGATTTTTGCGTTGGCGAGCGCCTTTAGACGATATGCCCGTCGCTCAGTCGCCGTCGGTTGCCGAACGTTCTGAGCGACGGGGATATCGGTCCAAAGAAAACAAAAACAGGGTTGCCACGAACGGATCCGAAGATCCATCGCCGCAACCCTGCGTCATTGATAATGCTATGCCGGAAAGCTTGCCGTAAGCCGGGTTCTGTACTTCCGGTGGTCATAACGGACGACTTGCGCCGCCCTCCCACGTATGGAAGCGACAATCATCTTTCTAGGCCGCACATTGCTATACGGCTCAAGCGACCAACCCGAACGCGCCCCGGGCAAGGGCTGCGACCGCAAGGGTCGCCACGTTCTCTTAGGTCTTGCTCCAGATGGGGTTTACCAGGAACAAAGTCGCCAGTGTTCCTCGTGGTCTCTTACACCACGGTTCCATCCTTGCCTGATCTCTCGTTCCCGAAGGAACGGGAGCCATCGGCGGTCCATTTCTGTGGCCCTAATCCTTCAGCTCGCGCTGACTGGACGTTATCCAGCATCCTGCCCTATGGAGCCCGGACTTTCCTCTCGCGGCGCGAAGCCGCCAGCGATTGTCTGTCAAACTTTCCGGTTTGCTGAATTAGTATAACGCGATTCCCGCGCGAATTCAACGGCAATGGATGGAGAATCTGCGCATCGCCGCCAGAACGTCTACCTCAGCTTGAAAGGCTCCGTGTTGACTTGCGATGCGAATACCTCCGTCGCGTAGCCTTTACTCTTCAGTTGCTCCTGCAGCCATTCGGCCGTCTTCGGCTTCATGATCTTCTCCGCGTTATGGCCCGGATCGACGAGCGCCAGCCCCGCCGCCTCGGCGTCTTGGGCCGTATGGTAGTCGATATCGCCCGTGACGAGCACGTCGGCTCCCGAGAACGAAGCATGGCGAATATAGCGCCCGCCGGAGCCGCCGAGCACGGCGACTTTGCGAATCCGCTTCGAACCGTCGCCGACGACGCGGACGAACGGCACGTCGAACGCTTGCTTAACCCGCTCGGCGAACTCGTCGAGCGTCTCCGGCGCCGGCAGAACGCCGACGCGGCCGAGCCCGAACGAGCGGCCCTTCAGGTCCATCGGATACAGATCGTACGCGACTTCCTCGTAGGGATGCGCTTTGAGCATCGCGGAGATAACCGCCTTGCGCACGCTTTGGGACACGACGGTCTCGATGCGTACCTCCGCGGCGCTCTCCAGCTTGCCCTGTTGTCCGATGAACGGCTTCGCACCCTCGCGAGGCAGGAACGTTCCCGTTCCCTCGGTATTGAAGCTGCAATGGCTGTAATTGCCGATCCAGCCGGCACCCGCTCCGAACAATGCTGCCCGAACTTTATCCGAGTGCGTCTCCGGCACGAACACGACGAGCTTGAACAGCTTGTCGGTATGCACTTCCTCGAGCACGTCGCGGCCGTTCAAGCCGAGCGCTTCGGCCATCCAGTCGTTCATCCCGCCGTCTGCCGTATCCAGGTTCGTATGCGAAATATAGACGGCGATATCTTGGCGAAGCAAGCTGGCCGCCAAGGCGCCGGCCGGCGTATCCGTCCGCAAGCTCGCGAGCGGGCGGTAGATGACCGCATGGTGCGCGATAATGAGCTCCGCGCCGAGTTCTCCGGCTTCCTCCACGACCGCCGGCGTCACGTCTAGCGCGACGAGCACGCGACGCACTTCACGGGCCGCCGTTCCGACCTGCAGTCCGATCTTGTCGCCCTCTACCGCGTAATGCTTAGGCGCGAGACGTTCCATCAGTTGGACGATCGTTTCTCCGCGGGCAAACATGCCAGCACCTCCCGTATTTCGCGTACGTCTTCTTGCCATTCCCGAGCCTTCTCCGCCGCTTCCGGCGCCTCCGCATGCTGAAGCTGCAGGATAACCCGCTCGCGCTTCAGAATCTCTTGCTCCCACATGCGGCGGAACGCTTCCGTCGGCTCTCGCAACAATAGAGGACCCATTTCGTACATGAGCGACGGGGATAGCTTGGCCAACGCAGGCGCGAGCACCGCAGCATCGTAGAGCGCCGCGTTACGAGCGGTCGCCTCTTCCGCTTCTTCAACCTTCACGGCGCGAACGATCGTATAGATGACGCCGTCTTCCTCGATCAGCGTCTCCTTGTCGATGACGAACGAATGCGCGACCAGCCAGCGCCGAACTTGGTCCTCCGCCACGTGCGGCGACAAGATCAACGTCCGAACGCCCGATAACCGCGCCTTCCCTTGATCGAGAATGCGCACCATCAAGCTGCCGCCCATGCCGGCGATGGATACCGTATCCACTTCATCCGGAGCGAAGACGGCAAGCCCGTCTCCTAGGCGTACCGAGACGACCGCCTCCAGTCCGGCTTCCTTCACTTGCCGTTTGGCCGCTTCGACCGGCCCTGCGTTCACGTCTCCGGCGATCGCCAGCTCGACGCGCCCGTTGCCCGCCAGAAAGACGGGGAGCAGCGCGTGATCCGTCCCGATATCGGCCAGCCGGGCCCCTTGCGGTACCCAATCTGCAAGCGCCGATAGACGGCGAGACAGCTTCAAGCCTGCTCCGAATTGTTGATCCGATTGTTTCATCTGTTTATGCAACCCATTCCATCCATTGTTTTCGTAAGCGGAACATCAAGAAACCCGCGATGACGATTTTGCCGAGCAGCTCGATCTGAATCCATTGCTCGTCGATGCCGTACAGCGCGGAATACACTTCGGGCATGAACCATAGCAGTAGCGCCGTTGCGAACAGCACCGTACCGATCGGTTTGAACCGGATATGCACGAACCAGCTCAGCCAACCGAACAGCAGCGCCGCCGGCAGCCAGAAAATTTGCACTTCGAACCACGAAGGGTTCGGCGCTTGCTCGGCCAGCATGAGCGAATAGACGACGATCGCCGCGATCCAACCGAAGCCGTGCAGCAGCAGAGCATTCAGCGCGATTCCGCTGACGATCCATATGATCGCGCAGATCGTCAGCAACGCCACGAGGCCGCCGTTGTTCGTCCATCCGTGCAGCTGGCATATGCCGTATCCCGCGCCGAGCAGGAAGAAGCAGCCGGTCCCCGCCATCATCATCGCCCGGCGCGGGCTTTGCTCCTGCAGCTTGCCGGCGGACCAGATCAACGAGGCGGTTACGAGCCCCGTTAGCCCTATTTGCAATGCCAGAGGAAACGCGCTAAAATGAAGTACAACAAAGCAAATGACGGTAAAAATGGCAAAAGTAAGGAGCCAATGCTTGCCCGATGCTTGCCCGATTTTTCGGACCGCGTTGCCGACCATGCCTTTCGGACGTTCATTCGGATCATCCAAATAGAGATTGACCAGGAAGTCGCAATAGTGCTCGGGGAGCAGCTTGCCGCGCCGCCAAGCTTCGATTTCCGCCACTAGAGCCTTGCGTTTGTCCTCGTTACTTTGCGCCATGCAGCGCTACCTCCGTCTCGCCGGAATGAATAAGACCTCTGGCCGACGCGGCCAAAGGTCTCATCCGAACGCTCGGCATGATGTGTTATTCCAAGAAATCTTTCAACCGCTTGCTGCGGCTTGGATGGCGAAGCTTGCGAAGCGCCTTCGCTTCGATCTGGCGAATCCGTTCGCGCGTAACGCCGAACACTTTGCCGACTTCTTCGAGGGTGCGGGTACGGCCGTCATCGAGACCGAACCGCAAGCGAAGCACGTTCTCTTCCCGCTCGGTAAGCGTATCGAGCACGTCCTCGAGCTGTTCCTTCAGCAATTCGTACGCGGCGGCATCCGCCGGCGCGAGCGCCTCCTGGTCCTCGATGAAGTCGCCGAGATGCGAGTCGTCCTCTTCGCCGATCGGCGTTTCAAGCGACACCGGCTCTTGCGCGATTTTCATGATCTCGCGGACTTTGTCCACGCTCAGTTCCATTTGCTCCGCGATTTCCTCCGGCGCAGGCTCTCTTCCGAGCTCCTGCAGCAGCTGGCGCGAGACGCGAATCAACTTGTTGATCGTCTCCACCATATGAACCGGAATCCGAATCGTCCTGGCTTGGTCGGCGATCGCTCGCGTAATCGCTTGGCGAATCCACCAGGTCGCGTAAGTACTGAATTTGAAGCCCTTCATATGATCGAATTTCTCGACCGCTTTCAGAAGCCCCATGTTGCCTTCTTGAATCAGATCGAGGAACAGCATGCCGCGCCCGACGTAACGCTTCGCGATACTGACGACCAGACGAAGGTTGGCTTCCGCCAGCCTTTTCTTCGCTTCTTCCGCATCGAAGCCGCCGGCTTCGATTTTCTTCGCGAGCTCGATCTCGTCATCCGCTCCGAGAAGCGGCACGCGGCCGATCTCTTTCAGGTACATGCGAACGGGATCGTTGATCTTAATGCCCGGCGGGAGGGACAGATCGTCGTCGAAGTTGAATTCGTCGCGCTCCTCTTCTTCCCCGTGCCGGCCCATCTCGTCGTGATCGTTCACGACCTCGATGCCCAAATCCGCTAGCTGTTCGAAAAATTCGTCAATCTGTTCCGGATCTTGATCGAAAGGAGACAGCTTCTCCATGATGTCTTTATAGGTCAAGGAAGATTTCTTCTTGCCTTGTTCCATCAGTTGCGCTTTGACCTGTTCAAGCGTCGATTCCGTCTCAAGACCTGTGTGTTGATCGTTCGCCATTCCCGACTCCCTCCTCCTTAGCCAGCCAGCGCGCTAGAGCTGCTTGCGCCGCTTATCCAAGGCGATAATCTCTGTCAAAATTTGTGCGGCCTTCATGGGATCGCCCGATTTCTCCGCGTGATGCAGCTGTTCCTTCTTGCGTTCCATCTCCCTCGCGAGAGAGGCCCGGCCGATCGTGCGAAGACAATCTTCCAATACCCGTTCGTCGAACGGCGTATGGTCCAACGCGATCGCGCTGGCGGCGCTCTCCAAGCGGTCATCTTGTAAAGTCGTAATGAACCGACCGACGTCCGGATCGTTGCCCTGAGCATAATAAGCATATAAATAAGCAGCAAGCGCCGCGTGATCCTCTACGTGAAAATCGTCCCCGAGCCGTTCTTGAACGATGCCGGCCGTATCCGCATCCAGCAACATCCAGGACAGCAGCTGTTTCTCCGCTTGAACGTTGGCCGGAGCGAGCGCAGGGAGCTTGGATGAAGATCGCTTTTCATTCCATTCATTATTCCACGTTCCGCCGGGAATATCCCTTGCGTTTCCCAATTTCTCCCGTTGCCTGACCTCCAGGCTCTCCTGCTTCAGCGTGTCGATCGATACGCCGAATTCCTGGGACAGCTCCTTCAGCAGCAACTCCCGTTCCGTCGGAGAATCCTGTCTCGCCACGAGCTTCACCGCGTCGCGCAAATACCGGATTCTTCCATCTTCTTCTAGGAGTATATGGGCTTTCCTCAAATATATAAGCTGAAATTTAATGGCCGAAACCGCGCCTTCGATACATTCCCTGACGAATGCGGCCGGGCCGTGAGCCCCGATGTATTCGTCCGGATCCATTCGGTTCGGGATGACGCTCACCCGTACGACGAAGCCTGCCCCTTCCAGCAACGGAATGCTCTTGTGGGCGGCTGCTTGTCCGGCGTCGTCCCCGTCGTAGCACAGCACGATCACGTCCGCGAACCGCTTAAGAACGGCCGCGTGTTCCGCCGTTAGCGCGGTTCCCATCGTCGCGACGCCGTTGTGCACGCCGGCGGACCAAGCCTTGATGACGTCGACGTAGCCTTCGAACAATACCGCTTGGCGCAACCGCCGTATCGCCGGCTTCGCCTCGCTAAGCCGGTAGAGCGTGCGGCTCTTGTTGAAGAGCGGGCTTTCCGGCGAGTTCAAGTACTTCGGCTGCCCGTCCGTCATGAGACGCCCGCCGAACGCGATCGCGTTGCCGCTGGCATCCCGAATCGGGAACATGACCCTGTCCCTGAACCGGTCGACGTAACCCTCGGCCTCCTGCCTGCGGGACAGCAACCCTCCCGACTCCATCTCATCCGCGGAATAACCCTTGCGTTCCAACGCTTGCGTCAGCGTGTCCCACCTGGCCGGCGCGTAACCGATGCCGAACTCTTCGATGAGCGCGTCCGTGAACCCGCGGGATCGCAAGTAGTCCATGGCCGGCTTCGCGGGCACCGTATTGCGCAAGATGTGGTGGTACAGCTTGACCGAATACTCGTGCGCTTCGACGAGGCGCTGCTTCTGTTGCTGCTGCGGCGTCGGTTCGGCATGGCCGGCGGCGGACCAAGTCGCTTGTATGCCGATATCCTCCGCGAGCTGCTTGACGGCTTCCGGGAACGACAGGCTCTCCAGGTCCATCAAGAACTTGATGACGTTGCCGCCTTTGCCGCAGCCGTAACAATGATAAATTTGCTTCTCGGGCGTTACCGTGAAGGAAGGCGTTCTCTCGGAATGAAATGGACATAGGCCCTTTAAATATTTGCCGTTCTTGACGAGATGAACGACTTTCCCGACGGTATCCGCGATATCATGGCGGCGAAGCACTTCGTCGATGACGGATTGGGGGATCATGCCGTTATTCATTTCCTATCACCTTCATGCTTGTCGTATTACAATTCGCTAACGGTCGAGATTTTCCTGCATCCCCCGCAATAGGTTTGTCAGTTTTTGTTGAAATCTGTCCCTGTCTTCGTCGGTGAACGGCTTCGGACCTTTCATCCGCTTGCCGCCGCGCCGTTGTCTCGCGGAGAAGTGGCGTTGCTCCAACAGGCCCTCGATGTCGGCTTCCCGTATAACCTTGCCGCGATGCGTGAGCACGGCCGCGCCTCTCGCGAGGCCCAGCGCGGCTAGCCCGTAGTCTCCGGTAACGAGAACGTCCGATTTCGTAAGCACGTTGGCGATGTACAGATCGGCGGCCTGGTCGCTCGCGTCCACGGTTACGACCTGTACGGACGGCTCCGGAATCAGAACGTGCGCATGGCTGGACACCATGAGCGCGGTCGCGCCGAATTCGCGGACCGTTCTGGCAATTTCCGACTTCACCGGACAAGCGTCGCCGTCCACGACGACACGATTCCGCACGTTCGCCATCGCATTCACCACGTCCACCCCAAAGTTTGCCGTATTATTATATACGATAAGCGGCACCGAAATCCTGCATTTGACCTATTAAAATTTATGTCCTTAGCGCTCCCGCTTCGACAAAAAATACTTGCGGGGGCGATATCGCGCCCCCGCAAGTACTTTCCATGACGCACCCGGCTTCCGATCCGCGCCCCCCTACTTCCGGAATCGCTCCAGAATGAGGCTTGCCGTCTCCTCGACCGCTTTGTTCGACACGTCGATCACGACGCAGCCGATTCTGTCCATCACTTCCCGGGCGTGCTCGAGCTCCCGATGAATCCGGTCGCTCGTCGCGTACGGCGCCGAATCCGGCAACCCCAACGCCTTCAGCCGTTCCTTGCGGATCGCGTTGAGCGAATCGGGGTTGATCGTCAGCCCGACGACCTTGTGCGCCGGGGCGGCGTACAGCTCCTTCGGCGGCGTGAGCTCGGGAATGAGCGGAACGTTCGCGACCTTGAACGTTTTGTGGGCGAGCACCATCGAGAGCGGCGTCTTCGAAGTGCGCGATACGCCGACGAGGACGATGTCCGCCTTGAGAATGCCGGTGACGTCCCGCGCGTCGTCGTACCGCACCGCGAACTCCACCGCTTCGACTTTGCGGAAGTAATCCGCGTCCAGCGCATGGTTAAGGCCGGGCTCGTGCCGGGATTCTCTCCCTAGCTTCTCCTCGAGGCTGCCGATCAGCGGCCCGAGCAGATCGATGGCCGGCAGTTCGATCAGCCGCGCTTGTTCGACCATGTAATCGCGCAGGAACGGGATGACGAGCGTATACAGCACGATGCTGCTATCGTCTTTGGCCGCGCGGATGACGGCGTCGATGCTCTCGCGGGTTTGGATGAACGCCGCCCGCCGGATATGGACGGACAGCGGATGGAATTGGGCCGCGGCCGCCCGTACCGCTAGTTCTCCCGTATCTCCCGCGGAGTCGGATACGACGTATACGGTCACGCTTTGTTCGTTCATCTAGGCAGCTCGCCCCCGATCTATAGTCGTTGCTTGCGCGAACCTCGAGAGTCCGGGGATCAACCCGCGAGCTTCGAGAAGTCCGCGAAAGCCTTCACGTCATCCGCGATCAGCGAGAGGAGCGCCAGCCGGTTGCGGCGAAGCGCCTCGTCCTCGGCCATGACCATGACCGCTTCGAAGAACGCCGCTATCGGACCGCTCAAGGAGGAGAGCGACGAGAGAGCCTCCGCCAGGTTCGCCTCGGCGAACGCCTTGACGAACGCGCCGTGCGCGCCTTGCCACGCTTCGTACAGCCGCTTCTCGGCCGCGTCGGCGAACAGGTTGGCGTCGACTTGCTTCGAATCCGCCTTCGACGCGAGGTTGCACGTCCGGTTGAACGCTTCGACCGCCGGACGGAAGTCGGCTTTGTCGCCTTCGGCGGCGACGGCTTGAAGCGCCTTCGCGCGCAACAGCGTACGGCGTACGTCCGCCGTTCCCGCGCCGATGACCGCGTCGATGACGTCGTACCGGATCGCCTGTTCCGTCAATACGTTCTTAACGCGGAGAGTGAAGAAGTCGTTCAAGTCTTTCTCGATATCGAACGCTTCCCGCTTCAGTCCGCGCGCGACGTGCTGCTCGAGCGCGATGCGGAACAAGTCCGCGAGCGGCAGCTCCAGCCCGTGAGCCAGCAGCGTGGCCACGATGCCTTGCGCTTGCCGGCGCAACGCGTACGGGTCCTGCGACCCGGTCGGTATGATGCCGATCGAGAAGCAGCCGACGATCGTATCGATCTTGTCCGCGATGCCGACGATGGCGCCGACGAGCGACGCGGCCGGCTTGTCGCCCGCGTTGCGGGGCGAGTAATGCTCGTTGATGGCGCGCGCCACGGTCTCGCGCTCGCCTGTTTTGCGGGCGTAATCTTCGCCCATGATCCCTTGCAACTCGGGGAACTCGTATACCATCTGGGAGACAAGGTCGAACTTGCAAATATCGGCGACGCGGCTAACGTCCGCTTGCGCTTGGTCGTCCGCGCGAAGATGCTGCGCGATGCGATCCGCGATCGCCCGCGTGCGGCGCACCTTGTCCGCGACCGTGCCTAGCTCCACGTGGTAGACGATGTTCTCGAGTTTCGCCAGAGCATCGGCGATGACGAGCTTCTTGTCTTCCTCGTAGAAGAACCTCGCGTCCGACAGCCGCGCGCGAAGCACTTTCTCGTTGCCCCTCGCCACGACGTCGAGCGACACGCCGTCGCCGTTGCGCACGGTAACGAAGTGCGGCTGCAGCTTGCCTTCGGCGTTCAATACCGGGAAGTACCGTTGATGCTCGCGCATCGACGTAATCAGCACTTCTTGCGGAATGTTCAAGAACGTAGGATCGAACGAACCGGTCAAGACGGTCGGCGTCTCGACGAGGAACAGCACCTCTTCGAGCAGATCGTCCTTAACCGCGATATGCCAGCCGCGCGCATCGGACAACTCGCGAATGCCGGAGAGAATGGCGGCCTCGCGCTCTTCGACGTCGACGATGACGTGCTGCGCGCGCAAGCTGTCCGCGTAGGCGCTCGGCTGCGCGACGACCGCGTCTTGGCCGAGGAACCGGTGGCCGCGGGAGACGTTGCCCGACCGGACGCCGGTAATATCGAACGGCACGACTTCGCTGCCGTGCAACGCGACGAGCCAGCGAATCGGACGAACGTAGCGCAAGTCGTAACCGCCCCACCGCATGTTCTTAGGGAACGTCAGCGACGTGACGAGCGCGGGAAGCGCGTCCGGCAGCAGCGACGAAGTTTCCGCGCCGACGCTGCTCTTCTTCGCGTAGACGTACTCGACGCCGGCCAGCTCGCGGAAGAACAGCGATTCCGGATCCGCGCCTTGGCTGCGGGCGAAGCCGAGCGCCGCCTTGCTCCATGCGCCGGATTCGTCGAGGGCGATTTTGCGAGCCGGTCCTTTCACTTCCTCGTTCACGTCCTCTTGCTTATCGGCCAGCTCGGTTACGAGCACCGCCAGACGGCGAGGCGTGGCGAACGCTTTGACTTCCTTGTAGGAGAGCCGGCTGTCCGTCAGCCACTTCTCCGTCTTGTCCTTCAGTTGTTCCATCGCGGCGCGCACGAAGCGGGCCGGCACTTCTTCCAAGCCGATCTCCAGCAATAAGTCCTTAGCCATTGTTCGCCGCTCCCTTCTTCAGCAGCGGGAATTCCAGCCGCTCGCGTTCCTGCAAGTAAGTCGCCGCCACTTGGCGGGCCAGATTGCGAACCCGCGTAATATATCCCGTACGCTCCGTCACGCTGATCGCGCCGCGCGCGTCGAGCAGGTTGAACGTATGCGAGCATTTCAGCACGTAGTCGTAAGCGGGGAACACGAGATTGTGCTCCATCGCGCGCTTCGCTTCCGCCTCGTACGTCGAGAACAGCTGGAACAGCATCGCCGCGTCGGACACCTCGAACGTATACTTCGAATGCTCGAATTCCGGCTGCTTGAACACGTCTCCGTAAGATACGCCTTCGACCCACTCAAGATCGAACACGTTCTCTTTGTCTTGAATGTACGAAGCCAGACGTTCCATGCCGTACGTGATCTCGACCGCGACGGGAACGCAATCGATGCCGCCCACTTGCTGGAAGTACGTGAATTGGGTCACTTCCATGCCGTCCAGCCATACTTCCCAGCCGAGTCCCCATGCGCCGAGCGTCGGCGATTCCCAGTTGTCCTCGACGAACCGGATGTCATGGTGCAGCGGATCGATGCCCAGACGCTTCAAGCTCTCCAGATACAGCTCCTGGATATTGTCCGGCGACGGCTTCATGATCACTTGGAATTGGTGATGCTGGTACAACCGGTTCGGGTTCTCCCCGTAACGTCCGTCAGCCGGACGGCGCGACGGTTCGACGTATGCCACGTTCCACGGCTCGGGGCCGATCGTGCGCAGGAACGTCATCGGGTTCATCGTACCCGCGCCTTTCTCGGTGTCGTAAGGCTGAACGACGATACAGTTCTGTTCCGCCCAGAACTGCTGCAGCGTCAGCGTCATTTGCTGAAAATTCATCGGTTCATTCGCTCCTTCGATTCATGATCTCTATTGTTGCGACGAACGTTACGACGGTGTCGGTACAAATCAAAAAAGCTCCCGTCCCACGTCCGCCTTCGCAGACATAGGGACGGAAGCTTGTCGCCTCCGCGGTTCCACCCTACTTGGCTTGCTTCTTGCCCGGCGCCGGCCGTATGACCGATCGCACGCGCCGAACGCAAACCCGCTCTTTCGCGCTTTTCTCTCCGGAGCGCCCTTCGCCGTTGCCGTCTCTCCGGGCTTGCACTCTCCCCGGCTCGCTGCGTTTGCCGACGGACATCGGCTACTTTCTCCTTCATCGAGAACGAATTCAATTATGAAGATATTCTAAACTACCAGGGCAAAGGATGTCAAACCGCGCCGTCACCCGCTTCGGGTTCCGCAGCTTCAGCCGTTCCAGGCGTCGGTCTCGGACGCTCAGTCGGCCCTCCGAGCAGCTCCCCGTATTTCTCGAGCTGATCGAGGAATTGCCGCGACTTCAAGTTCAATCCCAGATGGGTATCCATCCAGCGTCTCATGACGAGCTGAAGTTGCCGCTTCGTGCTTTCCTTGACGGCGACGTTGCCGAGCCGGCGCATGTCCAGCGGCACGAACAGCCTCAGCAGCTTCCATACGCCGTCTTCGAGCTCGAGCGCCGCGTTGTCCCGGTGCCGGCAATACATGCATAGCGCTCCCCCGGCCAGCGGACTGAACCGGAACGGCCCTTGGGCGCGACCGCAGCTCACGCATTCGTCCAACGCCGGTTCGTAGCCCGCCGCTACGACGATCTTCATCTCGTAAGCGCGGAGCACGACCTGCGGGTCTTTGCCTTCGCATAGCGCCGCTTGGCAAGCTTTCAGCTGGTAGAACAAGTACGCCGCCGCTTCGTCGTCGTTGATCGCCCGGTCGGTCAGCTCGGCGGCATATGCCGCGTATGCCGGCCCTTCCAGTCCTTCGCGAAGCTCGCGGAACGACTCGAGAATTTCCCCGCTGTTCAGCGTGCCTAACGAATTATTCTTGTAATAGGAATAGTCGCCGTATGTAAACAACTGCGCCATCGCGCCGAATCTGCTCTTCGGCTTTTTCGCTCCGCGCACGACAATGCCCTGCTTGCCGTAACTCGGCGTAAGCAGGGTAATGATCTTATTGCCTTCTCCGTAATCCACGCTACGAATGACTATGCCTTCCACCCGATAGAGCATCGGTCATCATTCCTCGTCCCCAACGTTACCGTCCTCTTCGGCGCCGCCGTCCGCGAGCGGATCGGCCGAGCCGAGTTGGTGCATCTCCTTATACAGCAAGTAAGCCTCAATATCGCCGGTTTGCTTAAACACGTGCCATGTAAAATCACGCACAGCGCCTCATCCTCCCACGGCGGAAATGAACTGCTCCTCCACAGTTAGGATGTCTCCGCGCGCCGTCAGGTATCCCTGACAAGTTTAGGCGGCGATAGAGCCGATCAATCGTGCCGGAACCCGAGCGACTTCAGCACCGACTCGCGGTTGCGCCAGTCTTTGTTCACTTTCACCCACAGCTCGAGGAAAATCTTCGACCCCAGCAGCCGTTCCATGTCCGTCCGCGCTTGCTTACCGATTTCCTTCAGCAGGGCGCCGCTCTTGCCGATAATGATCCCCTTCTGCGAGTCCCGCTCGACGTAGATGACCGCGCCGATGTTGACGAGACCGTTGTCCGCCTTGCTCATGCTCTCGATCTCCACGGCGATGGAGTGGGGAATTTCTTCGCGCGTCATCTGCAGGATTTTTTCCCGAATGAGCTCCGCGCACACGAATTGCTCCGGATGGTCCGTCACCTGGTCGGCAGGGTAATACATCGGACCTTCGACCAAGTACTTGGACACTTGCTCCAGCAGCGCGTTCACGTTGTTGCCTTGTAGCGCCGATACCGGCACGATCTCCGACCAGTCGTGCAGCTTGCGCCACTTGTCGATGACCGGCAGCATCGCGTCCGGCGCGATCTTGTCGATCTTGTTCAAGACGAGGAACACCGGCGTCTTAACGGATTTCAGCCGTTCGATGATGTAGCGGTCCCCTCCGCCCAGTTCCTCGGTCACGTCCGTCAGGAACAAGACCGCGTCGACTTCGCTGAGCGCGCTTTCCGCGGCCTTCATCATGTAGTTGCCGAGCTTGGAATTCGGTTTATGGATGCCCGGCGTATCGAGGAACACGATTTGCACGTCGTCCGTCGTGTATACGCCGTGGATTTTGTTCCGCGTCGTTTGCGGTTTGTCAGACATGATCGCGATCTTCTGTCCGATCACTTGGTTCATCAGCGTCGACTTGCCGACGTTCGGCCGGCCGACGATCGCGACGAAGCCGGATTTGAAGCTTTTTTTGGTCATTTCGTATCGAATTCTCCTTGGCTATTCCAGCGTCATGTGCAAAATAAAGTGTCGTTGTTGCGCGATTCTCGTCCCGTTCAGCCGTTCAAATCGCTTGAAGTGAACGCGCCAGGCAGCAGCTCCGAGATCGTCGTCACGCGGTACTGCCCTTGCAGGTTGCCGAGAACGACGGGCATGTCCGGCCCGCACAGCTCCGCGATCACTTGGCGGCAAACGCCGCAAGGGGATATCGGATCGGCCGTCTCGCCGATGACCGCCATCGCCTTGAACTGTCCAGGTCGCTTGCCGTCCGCGACGGCCCGGAACAACGCCGTACGTTCGGCGCAGTTCGTCGGTCCGTAGGCCGCGTTCTCGACGTTGCAGCCGTAATGTATCCGATCTTCGTCGTCCAGCAGGGCGGCGCCGACCTTGAAGCCGGAGTACGGAACGTAGGCCCTCTCTCGCGCGGTTTGCGCTGCGGCTAATAATTGTTCGATCGTATAAGGCAGATGATGCAAGTTATCTTGCGCGTTCATGGGGCTGTCCCCTCTCTGTCGTTGCTTTGTGGCGATATCCCCTTCGCTCAGGAGATTCATTCGGCGAAATAGCGGCATCTGGTGCCGATAACCCGGATGTGCGGCGTCAATTCGGCGATATAGCGGCACCTGGTGCCGTTACTCCGGTGTTTGGTGTCAGCCTGAGCGAAGGGGATATCGGCCAAAAGGAACCCTAGCCTACGCCTTACCCGATCAACCGCTCCCACAGCGGAGGCCCGAGCACGATGACGCCGATGACCGCCGCGAACGCCGCCGCGACGAGCACGGCACCGGAAGCCGCGTCCTTCGCGGCTTTGGCGAGCGGATGAAGGTCGGGCGACGCCAGATCGACGGCCCGCTCGATCGCCGTATTGAACAGCTCCGCAGCCCACACGCTCCCGATCGCGGCGACCAGCCACAGCCAATCCGCCGTATCCGCCTGCAGCCAAGCCGCGACCGCAATCACGACGACCGCCGCCGCGACGTGGAACCGCATATGGCGCTCGCGGCGAACCGCCTCGACGATGCCTCGAATCGCGTATCCGAAAGAGCGAGCTTCCCGCGTACGCCAATCGCTCATCGGAACAATCCCCGCTTCCGTTATCAGATGCTCCTAACGCGTCAATCCCGCTTCCTTCAATACTTCCTCTTGCTTGGCGAACATTTCGCGCTCTTGCTCTTCGTCGCCGTGGTCGTAGCCGATGAGATGCAGGAAGCCGTGAACGAACAAGAACCCGAGCTCGCGCTCGAAGCTATGGCCGTACTCCGCGGCCTGCGCTTCCGCGCGCGGCACGGAAATGACGATATCGCCGATCATCGCCTCGAGGGGATCGGCCGATCCGCCGACCTCGTCGCCGTCCTCGCTCTCGACGACCTCGTATTCGTCGTCGTACTTGATGTCCGCTTCTTCGCCCTCGAGCATCGAGAACGACAGCACGTCCGTCGGCTTGTCCAATCCGCGGAATTGCCGGTTCAGCTCGCGAATGCCTTCGTCGTCGGTCAACGTCAACGTGACGATTCCCGATTTCACTTCTTCTTTGTCACCGGCGATGCGAAGCAGCTTCTCGAGCAAGTCGATCCAAGCTTCCTCTCGGGCGCCGGCCCCTCCGTCGCGTTCGTCGATCCATTCCAAGCTAAGCGTATTTTGCGTCATCGATCGTTCAAACCCCTTTTCGTTCCCTTGTTTAGTTCTCTTTCGCGCGGTTCGCGTCTTTCGCTTCCTGCGCCTCTTTTATTTTTTTCAGTTCTTTATCATCAGGATACTCGATTCGGGAGTGGAACATCCCGATGACCGTCTCCTTCAACGTCTCCGCGATTTTGTCGAGCTCGCGCATCGTCAGGTCGCACTCGTTATATTGCCCGTCGTCTATCCTGTCCTTGATGATCTTGCCGATGATGCCTTCGATCTGATCGACGGTCGGATGGCTGAGCGACCGGACGGCAGCCTCCACGCAATCCGCGATGCCGACGATCGCGGCTTCCTTGGATTGCGCCTTCGGACCCGGATAACGGAAGTCTTCCTCCGTCCATTCCAATTCGACGCCTTGGTCCTGCGCTTGCTTGACCGCCTTGAAGAAGAAGTACTTCAGCAGCGTAGAGCCGTGATGCTGCTCCGCGATGTCCCGGATCGGCTTCGGTAGCTTATGCGCCCTGAGCATGTCCGCTCCGTCCTTTGCGTGAGCGATTATGATCGAGGCGCTTACCCGCGGGTCGAGCTTATCGTGCGGGTTGCCCGACGAATTCTGATTCTCGATGAAGTAGAGCGGCCGCTTCGTCTTGCCGACGTCGTGGTAGAAAGACCCGACGCGGCAGAGCAGCCCGTTCGCGCCGACCGACTCGGCCGCCGCTTCGGACAAGTTGCCGACCATCAGGCTGTGATGGTACGTGCCCGGCGTCTCCGTCAGCAGCTTGCGCAGCAGCGGGTGATTCGGGTTGGACAACTCCACGAGCTTAAGCGCGGACAGGATGCCGAACGTCACTTCGAAGAACGGCATCAGGCCGATGACGAGCACCGCCGTGAGCAAGCCGCTCGAGAACATGAAGATAACCGATTGCACCAGATCCGCCCGGCTCGGATTCGGGTCGACGAGCATGAGCGCGAGCACCGCGACCGAGCCGAACAAGCTGACCATGATGCCGGCTTTCAGGATCGACGAGCGATGGCTCGCGCGATGAATCGCCAGCACCGCCGTGAACGACACGACGCCGGCGACGAAGCCGTAGTGGAAATCGAAGATATGCTCCTGCTCGACGTTCAGGACGATGCTCCCGATGAGCGAGAACAAGAACGCGCTGACGAGGCCGAGATGGAAGTCGATCAGCAGCGTCACTAGCATGCTCCCTAGCGCGACCGGCGCCAAATACCCGACGAACGGCCAATCGTCGCTATGCGTAAGCGACACGAGATGCATGAACATCATATTGAGTCCGAAGATGAGCAGCAGCATCGTCAAGTTCACGTTGTTGCGCTTGAGCGCCGACGTCGCCGTCGTCAGTTCCCCGTAGCCGTACAGCGCCAACGTGAAGAGGATCGAGAACAGCAGCACGCCCAATTGCGGATAATAATTTTTGCGTTCCTTCAGCAGGCCCAGTTCGTCGAGACGCTGGTACAGGTCTTGGCTAATGACTTGTCCCGATTTGACGATCACGTCGCCCTGCTTGATCATGACCGGCTCCGTGTTCTGCCTCGCTTCGGCCTTCGCGTCCTCCGTCGCCTGCTTATCGTAGAACTTGTTCGGCGAGATGGCGAGCCGCGCCAGCTCCTGCACGACTTCCCGCTCCAGCTTCAAGGCGAGCGGGCTGCCGTTGACGAGCTCCGCGACCTTCGTCCGGGCCGTCTCGGCTTCCGTGAGCGATTCCTGCATCAGCTTGCGGACGACGCCGCGCCCGACGTCGCGCATCTCGAGAATCTGCTCGCTCGTCAGCTTCGGCAGCTTGTAATAGGTCTCTTCGGGCACTTGGTATTGCTGCGAGAGCACGACCTTCTGCATCTCCTCCAACAAGCTGTCCGAATACGTCGTCGAACCGGCGTTCGCCTGGGCGAACTTCGCGTAGAACTGTTCGACGCGTTCCGGGATAATCCGGCGGTAAATTTCGATCTTCTGCGATTCCGTAATCGAATCGTCCACGTTCAATTCTTCGATCCGGCTGAAGATGTCGTCGATCAGCAGCTCGTTCCGAAGCGACACGATCGGATACATCGGACCGACCCGGTCGGCCGCCTCTTCTTCCGCCCGCTGCGTCGCCTCTTTATCCTCGAATTGCTTCGGCGCCTTGATGTCCCTGTCGCTTTGCTCGTTAAGCGTAATGTCGTACGTCTCGGGAACGAGTCTCGGGGCGATCGTGAAGTAAAATAAAAACACAAAAAGCAGGAGCAGGAGCCAGCGCATGGCCGCGCTGTTCTTCCATCCTGCCGCTGCTTGCGACAAATTAAGCGGATTGCCCGGCGGACTGTGCTTCTTGCGGCTCATCCGGCGTTCCCTCCCCGTAACTTGTTATTCGCTTTGTTGGTTATAGGCCACGATTATTTTCTGCACGAGGGCATGCCGAACGACGTCCTGCTCGGAGAAGTAGACGATTCCGATTTCCTCGATATCCTTCAAGATGCGCTGCGCGTCGATCAACCCGGACTTCTTGCCCTTCGGCAAGTCGATCTGGGTCACGTCGCCCGTAATGACCATATGCGAACCATACCCGAGCCTCGTCAAGAACATCTTCATCTGCTCCGGCGTCGTGTTCTGCGCCTCGTCGAGGATGACGAACGAATCGTCCAGCGTGCGGCCGCGCATGTAAGCGAGGGGCGCGATCTCGATCAAGCCGCGCTCCAGCGCCTTCGCGACGCCGTCGGGACCGAGCACGTCGTTAAGCGCGTCGTACAGCGGACGCAAGTACGGATCTACCTTCTCTTGCAAATCTCCCGGCAGGAAGCCCAGGCTCTCGCCCGCTTCGACCGCGGGGCGGGTCAACAGAATGCGCTTGACTTTGCCTTCCTTCAAGGCGGCGACCGCCGTCACGACCGCGAGATACGTCTTGCCCGTACCGGCCGGGCCGATGCCGAACACGATGTCCTTCTTGCGGATCGTCGTCACGTAATGCCGCTGGCCGAGCGTCTTCGGCACGATCGGCTTGCCTCGGAAAGTCGTCGTGATCTCGCCTTTGAAGAGCGACAGCAGTTGATCGGCCTTAAGCTCTCTGGCAAGCTCGAGCGCGTAGCGGACGTCTCTCTCGTTCAATTGCAAACCGCCGCGAATAAGCTGCAGCAGCGTGTCGAACAGCTGGTCGAGCGAACGGACTTCGGCTTGCGGGCCTTCGATCATGATCTCCGCTTCGCGCGTATGGATCTTGGATTCCGTCTCTTGCTCGATAAGGCGAAGGAACTTGTCCTGCGGCCCGAATAGGGCGAGGCCTTCCGATGCGTTCATTAGCGGGATTATCGCCTGCGATTTCAACTCCGTCAAAAAGCCTCATTCCCCCTGCTTCACTGGTGACGTCGCGGGCGCCCTTACGAAAGGACGCGACTCGGCGATCGATTGTTCCACTTCAAAAAGTACGGATAACATCACTTTACCATTCTCGGTATGCTCATGCAAAATGTTTTCCGCCTTAATGGCCGCGCCGACGCCGCTCTTCGACAGCAATTCCGTCCGCGCGGCGGACAGCCCCGCCTCCTTCGCTTCCGCGGCGGTCAGCTTCCGCTCGGTTTCGATGACCTCCAACTCTACTTCCTTCATCGTGCCGAACGGCAACGCCCACTTCCACAGCTGCGAACGCTTCATGCTGGCGCGTACTTGCGACTCTTCGTATTCCGCGCCGCCGTAGCCCGAAATTTGCAATGCCCGGTTGCCGATCAGCCAATAGCCGCGCGTGCGCGATTCGCCGGTGTAGCTCTTAATCTTCTTCGACATCGGAGATACGATCTTGTATTCGTGCCAGACGAGTCCCATGACCGTCCCCTTGGAGACGACCGCCCGGTTGTTCCTCTCGTCGCCCAGCAAGCCGGAGACGAGAACATCGCCCTTGCGAACCCTGTCGTTGCGCTCGACCTTCGGACGGCCGCTCTCCGCGACGATGCGAGTCACGACGGCGTCAGAATTCGCGACGAGGTCGGACGGGCCTTCGATCGGCTTAACTTCCGGCTTCGTCGAGTCGACGACCGTAATGACGATCGTCGTCCCTTTCTTCTCCACGCCGATCCACGCCGCGTCGGGCAACCGCTTCACCAGCTTCTGCGACAGCGTCGCCGTATCGTCGAGCCGCCAGGACCATTGCCGCTCGTAGACACCTTCCGCGCGGGCCGCGGCCAATATTTGCGCTTCGGGAATGCGCGTCTCTCCTTCGATGTCGACGTTCCATACGAGCATCGACAGCACGAACAACGCCGCCACGAAGGCTAACATGCCTCCGGCGAACACTTTGCGCCTGCCCAGCCGCGCCATCTTGAACGGCAGCCCGTGCTTGGACAATATTCGGGTACGGGAGCCGCTCGCCCTGAGCAGCGGCCGCAGCCTGAAGAAGTCCGGGACCGATACGCCGAACGTCATGCTCCCGTCCTTCGCGAACGTAATTTGCCATAGCGCGATATTCGCCGCCGTCGCCGCGTTCAGCAGCCGCTCGCCGTCCCCTCCGACCAGCTTGACCCATACGAACCCTCGCGCCGTTGCCAACCAAGTCCCTTTCATCGTCTATCTCCTCCCTGACCGGAGCTTGTCCGCCGCAAGGCCGGAATCCGACCTTAATCCGAACGGCCGCATGCCCGTCCCGCTCTTCACTTGCTCTTCGGGTGCAGTTGAACGCCTAGTATCGTGCCTTCGACGAATACTTCCTCCGCTCCGATATTCCGAATGATCAAATCCTCGCCCGTCACTTCCATTTCCCCTCGGTCCATCGCGAGACGGAGCGATCGCGGAGAGAAGTGCAGCACGCCGCGGTGGTTTTCCACCGTCAGCTGGAGTCCCCCGATCATCGTGATGCGAGGCAGGTCCAGCGCCACGTCCTGCGGCAGATCGAGTATGGTGGCGGTCCATTTGCGCAGTTTTCGACTGACACGCATCATGCGACGGTCCTCCCTCCTTTACCTTTAACCCTATGCGGGGAACGGCGGCTTTATGAAGCGCGAGGCATAGGTGCCCGAACGATAAAAAGACCGCTCCGAAGTCATATCGAACGACTTCGGAGCGGTCTAGCATAGGGCAATACAAACTATCGATTCATTCCGCGATAAGGCCTTTTCGCTCTCGGCGGACCGAGTACCTCGGCCCAAACGATCGCGCGGGCGAGTTCTTCGCGCGTCGGCTGGCCGCCCGCACGGGCGCCCGCGGCCGCCGCGGGCGCCTCCGGGGGAGACGGCGGGCTAACGCCCCGGGCAGGCTCAGCCTCGATCTCGCGGATCACGTAAGCGTCCTCTGGCGGCGGTTCCGCCGCCGGCAGCGGCATCTGCCTAGACGGCCGCGGTTCCGGAGGCGGAGCGCTCCGCACGGGCTGCGGAACGCCGCGAGGCGGCTCCTGGCGCGCCTGCTGAGGCGTACGCATCGGCACGCCGCGCTGCGGCGGGGAGCCGGGAGGACGCTGTTGGCCTCCGCCGAAGTCCGGCATCCGGTTGCGCGGCTTCTCGAGCGGAGATTTGCGGAAGAACAGCGAGTAGATAATGCCCACGATGATGACGACGAAGAAGATGTTATCCATCGCAAGCTGCACGAGCCTATCCATTCGCAACCCCCTTCCCGCGCGCGATCATACCGTCTTTCGCGCGCATCCGATTAACGCTTCTCATCGCTTTCGCCGCGTCCGTCGCCCGTGCGTCCGATCGAACCGCGCATTTGCGTGTCCGCCTCGAGGTTCTTCATGTTCATGTAATCCATGACGCCGAGCTTGCCGGCTTTCAGCGCGTCTGCCATCGCGAGCGGCACCTCGGATTCGGCTTCGACGACTTTCGCCCTCATCTCGACGACGCGCGCTTTCATCTCCTGCTCCTGCGCGACGGCCATCGCGCGGCGCTCTTCGGCCTTCGCCTGCGCGATCCGCTTATCGGCTTCCGCTTGCTCGGTTTGCAGCTGGGCGCCGATGTTTTTGCCGACGTCCACTTCCGAAATATCGATGGATAGGATTTCGAAAGCCGTACCCGCGTCCAATCCTTTGGCGAGTACCGTACGGGATATCAAGTCCGGATGCTCGAGCACGTCTTTATGGGATTCGGCTGCGCCGTTCGTGCTTACGATGCCTTCGCCGACGCGGGCGATGACGGTTTCTTCGCCTGCGCCGCCGACCAGGCGATCGATATTCGCCCGGACGGTGACACGCGCTTTCACCCTTACCTCGATGCCGTTTTTGGCGACTGCCGATACCATTGGCGTTTCGATAACGCGAGGATTGACGCTCATCTGAACTGCCTGCAGCACGTCGCGGCCCGCCAGATCGATTGCGGCGGCGCGTTCGAACGGGAGAGGAATATCGGCGCGTTGAGCGGCGATCAACGCGTTAACGACGCGGTCGACGTTACCCCCGGCGAGGAAATGGCTTTCCAACTGGTTAATGTTAAGGCCCAGTCCCGCCTTTGTCGCCTTGATCATCGGATTGACGATACGACTCGGAATGACCCGGCGAAGGCGCATGGCGACGAGCGTAATGATGCTGATGCGCACGCCCGAAGCGAGCGCCGAGATCCAGAGCATGAACGGGAAGAAGCTTAGGAACACCGTAACGGCGATGACGACGAGCGCCACGATAACCAATAGCTGTACGTCTGCGTTTTCCATCGATTTGATAACCTCCAACGATTATAGGATTCGCTTGCTATTGCAATAGTTTCGTCGAACTTTGCTTGATCTCCTGCACGACGATGCGCGTTCCGTCCGCCGATAGGACGCGAATCGGCTTGCCGCGTTCCACGAATTCGCCGCCGGTCACGACGTCGAGCCGTTCGCCGCGCACTTCCGCGATGCCCGACGGACGCAGCTCGCTGACCGACAAGCCTTCCTGTCCGACCCAGCTCTCGCGCGGAGCGTTCGGCACGTAGCCCTGCTCCGTCGTGAGCGATTCTCTCAGGATGAACCGATTCCAGATGCCCCGCTTGCGGAACGCGTAAGCGAATACGGCGACGATGACGATCGCGACCAGGGCGGAGATGCCGAGCGAGCTCATCGCGTCTCCCGTATCGTAAGCCCCCATCGTAATGCCGGCGATCAATGCCGCGATACCGAGTATGCCGAGAATGCCGAAGCTCGGAATGAAGATTTCGGAGACGAGCAGACAGATGCCGATGACGAACAGCACGATCGACTCCATGCCCGCGAAGCCGGCGACGTGTTGGCCGAAGAAGTAGAGCGCGAACGCCGCTACGCCCGTAATGCCCGGAACGCCGAACCCCGGAACGAGCATCTCGATGGCGACGCCGGCGATGCCGATAATAAGCAGCAGCGTCGCGATGCCCGGGCTCGTCAGGAATGCCGACACGCGTTCGGCGAGCGTCCGATCGACCTCGATGACGGCGCGATCCTGCAGGCCTTTCCATGCGATGACTTCCGCGACCGACTTCGCGCTCGCGTCGGCATACCCGACCTTAAGCGCCTTGTCCGCCGACAACGACAATATCGACCCGGGCCCGTACTTCTCTCCCAGCTCGGGCAGATCAAGCGTGCGGCCCGGATCGACCATCTTCAAGGCGATCGCGGCGTCGCGACCGTTCATCTCGGCCGCGCTGGCCATCTCTTCGCTCCAGAACGATATGTATTTCGGATTCTCGACCGCGTTACCCTCCTGGTCGACGATCATCGCCGCGCCGATCGTCGTCGCGGGCGCCATGGCGATCTCGCGAGCGTTCAACGCCAGGTAGGCGCCTGCCGACGCGGCTTTGCCGCTGACGAACGCGACCGTAGGCACGGTCTCCCCCGCCTCGCGAATGCGCTTGCCGATCTTCTCGGCCGTATCCAGCCGACCGCCCGGCGTATCGATGTCGAGCACGACGAGCGAGGCTCTCGCTTCCTTGGCCTCGTCCAGCGCGCGGTCAAGGAAGGACGCGAGACCTCGCTCCACCGTCATCTTCACCGGAACGACGTATACCGCGCCCGCCGACGGCTTATCCGCCGAAGCGGCTCCGGCGGTTCCGATCGCGCCGAGCAGCGCCAAGAGCGGCAAGACGGCGAGCGCCATCGTCAGCTTCGTACGCAACGAACGAATCAAAGCCATTCCTCCTTGTATCGTTATCCTGTACGCCATGTATTACGATTCATTCGCGCCTTCGTTCCAATCCTTGTCGTTAATAGCAAAAAGCACCCCCCGTAAAGGGGGTGCCTGTCGTTCGCATGAAATCATTGCAGAAGTTGTTGGACGATACCATTGACGACTTTCCCGTCGGCTAAACCTTTCACCTTCGGCATCAATGCACCCATTAATTTTCCCATATCGGCTTTAGAAGAAGCACCGGTTTCTTGCATGGTCTGTACAACAATGGCTTTGACTTCTTCTTCGTCCAGCTGTCTCGGAAGATATTCGGATATGATCTCAATTTCTGCGCTGACGTTGCTCACCAAATCTTCCCGGCCCGCGTTTTTAAATTCGAGGAGGGATTCACGTCGCTGCTTGAGTTCACGGCTCAAAATCGAAAGCGTTTCGTTATCGTCAAGCGGGCGGCGCAGCTCGATTTCTTGGTTTTTGATCGCTGCACGAACCAACCGAATCGTCGAAAGGCGGAATTTGTTTCCATCTTTCATCGCTTGTTTCATGTCTTCGTTCAAACGCTCCGCGAGGTTCATGCGTGCGGATTCCTCCTAGAACTTGCGTTTACGGGCGGCTTCGGACTTCTTCTTCCGTTTGACGCTCGGTTTCTCATAGTGTTTGCGTTTCTTCACTTCCGCGAGAACGCCGTCTTTGGCGATGGAGCGCTTAAAGCGGCGGAGTGCAGCGTCGATTGTTTCATTTTTGCGTACTTTCGTTTCGGACACCTGTTTTCCCTCCCTCCGCAACAGACCACAACACACGGTTATCAAACTACATTATAGGCGAAGAGGAATCCGAGTGTCAACTTGTAAGCCGACGGTAATTATTCCTTCGCGCCGAGAGACCCTAATTTCTCCCCGCCGAGCACATGATAATGAATGTGGAACACGACTTGTCCCGCATCCCGGCCGATGTTCGTAACGACGCGATATCCGCTCTCCGTCATGCCCGCTTCTTCCGCCACGCGCCGCGCGGCCAATTGAAGACGTCCGAGAAGCTCCGCGTCCGCGGCACCGGCATCGTTCAACGAAGCGATGTGCTTCTTCGGGACGACGAGCAGGTGAACGGGCGCTTGCGGCTGAATATCGTGGAACGCCACGACGTGCTCGTCCTCGTAGACTTTGCGGGAAGGAATCGTTCCTTCGACGATTTTGCAGAATAAGCAACTCATTGGCCACAACACCTCGATCGTCTCTTATCCCCTCTATCATAACCGATAGGAGCGGCCCGCGTCCAACGGCAATGGGGAGCCGTCCGCCTCCGGCGGCAAGCTCCCCATCGTTCCGCGCGCCGCCTATGGACGCGTCACCAGTAGTACGGCAGCAGCGACAGGCCGATCAATCCCGCTAGCGGCAGGACGAGACGGTTGAATCTGCGCGGCCGGTATCCGAATGGCGGATAGAAGGGCGCATGCGGGAAAAACCCGCGGGCATCTTCCACCGCTCCCGGAACGGCAAGGCATAGCCACTGGTCGTCGACGTGCTCGACGATCCCGTCGTAGCAATAGCCGTCCGCGGCTTGTACTTCGACGTACCTGTGCATATGCGACTGGCACAACGCCTTCGTCGGCGCATTCGCGGCGGGCATGGCGGCCGGCATGGCGGCCGTCGGCTGCTTCAACGGATGCGTGACGACTTGCTGCACGGCTGCGGGCACTTGCTTCGCAACCTGAAGCACCTTGGACGCGATCGGTTTCTTCTCCATCGTCGTTCCTCCTCGAGGCTCTGTCACCTATAGCATATGCCTAGGTAGGCGAACGGCTACCTCAAGGGTTCAAATTGGGCTTGTCCATCGCCTCGGCGATCGCGTCGAAGCTGGTCTTCGCTTCGAGCGCCGCGTCGATCCATTCTCCGCCTTCGGCCATGATCCGGTAGCCGGCGACGCCGGACGGCGCGAGATAGACGTCCAGCGCGGCTTCCGCCTCGGCCGCGAGCGCGGCGACTTCGGTCAGCATCGCCTTCTCCGCGTCCGTCAGCGGCCCTTCGTGCTCCCCGACCGCATAGAGCGCGCCGTCCTCGCTCGTGAGCGCCTTGCGCAGCCCGTCGACCGCCGGCTTAAGCTCCTCCGCCGTCTGTCCGGTTCGAATGCGCAGCGCCTCGCCGAGCAAGCTTACCGCTTCCATCGACGCGAACCGGGCTTCGCCGAGCTTCTCCTTCGCTTGCAGCCGGCCGATCTCCGTCGTCGCGTCCTTCATGAGCGTCGCGCCTTCGCGCACCAGCTTCGCGTACGTTTCCGTGAAGAAGTATTGCTCCGAGAGCCGCATGCCTCTGTCCGTCTTCTCGTTCTGCTCGGCCAGCAATTGCTTCGAGTAAAACAGAATGCATAATATGCCGAGCGTAACCATGATCACGAATACGACCGGAGCCGCGTAAGACCTTTTTTTCGTCGTTTCCTGCATAATGCCCTCCATCGGTTAGATCAATCTTACGGCTTCGCCGCCGTCGAAGAAATACACGTACGCTTCCGAAACGTCCTTGCCGGCGATGCGCCCGATCGCCTCGGCGTAACGCTCGACCTGGAACCTATGCTTCTCGGCCGCTTCCCGCGCGGACGAGCCGCGCAGCGCGTCGGTCTTGTAGTCGACGAGCACGAGGCCGTCCGCGTCCTCGAACAGGCAGTCGACGACGCCTTGGATGATGACGGTTTCCTCGGCTCCTTCCTTCGGCATGTGCGGATAGACGTCCGCTGCCGGCATTCCGTACGTGAACGGAACTTCCCGCCAGCTCCGCGGCGCCGCCCGCAGCCTCTCGTAGAGCGGCGTCAGGCAGAACGCGCGCACCGCTTCGGCGTCTATAGCCTGTCGCTGTTCGTTCGACAGAATGCGCCGTTCGACGAGCTCGTCCAACAAGGCCGCGATGCTCGCCGCATCCGTATCCGGAGCGAGGGGCAAATGCTGCATCGCCAAGTGGAACGCCGAGCCCCGCTCGGCGGGCGTAAGCTGCCGCGCGGACATGAACCTCGGACGGCGCAAGCGGAAAGCGGTGGCGGACGGCGTCTGCCGCAGCAGCTCCGGTTGCTCGTCCGCCGTCAACCGCTCCTCGTCCTCCGCGGGATCCCCGTCCGTTACGGCCGGCGCTTCGGTTGCCTGACCCTCCGCGGCCAGCCTGTTCTTCATCGCCGTAATCGACGTCTTGGCGGCCGCTTGGGTCGCCCCGAGCTCGGGGTATTGCCAGGATAGCGCCCGCGCTACGCCTTCGGCTTCCGGCGATGCCGGAGCGTCGACTTGACCGACCCGCAGTACCGCTTCCCACCGGCGCGCCGTCTCTTCGGATTGCCCGTCGTCCGCCGATACGTTCAATCTCGTGAACGCCGACGCCGGAACGGTCCGGCACAGCCAGCGCCGATCGGGGTCCTTCAGCTCGCCGGCGATAACCGCCGCCGGACCGAGCCAATCCAGATATTTGGTCGCCGATGCGACCGCATGATCCGGCATCCGGCCGCCGGCGGACATGTCCGCCGTCTCGCGCCAGCCGTCCCAAGACTTCGCGGCGTCCTTGCTCGTCCCGATCAGGAACATCTTCTCCTTCGGACGGGTGAGCGCCACGTAGAGCACCCGCATCTCCTCGGCGAGCATCTCCGCCGCCATCTTGCGCCGAATGGCCAGCTGAGGCAGCGTCGGATACGCGATTCGGGCGTCTGTCTCGACCATTCGCGGGCCGAAGCCAAGCTTCTTATGCTTCAGGAACGCGCCGTTCAAGTCTCTGCGGTTGAACGAACGCCCGAGGCCCGCCGCGAATACGACCGGATATTCCAACCCCTTGGAGCGATGGATCGACACGATCCGCACGACGTTCTCGCTCTCTCCGAGAGCGCGGGCGGCGCCCAGATCGGCGCCGGTATCCCGCATTCGGCCGAGGAAGCGCAGGAAGCGGAACAGACCGCGGAACCGCGAAGACTGCCCGTACTGCGTCGCCCGGTTCACGAGCGCGCGCAAGTTCGCCTGCCGCTGCCCGCCTCCCGGCAAACCTCCGACGTAGTCGTAGTATCCGGTCTCCCGGTATAGCAGCCACAACAGATCGCCCAGCGGCTCCCTGCGCGCGTAATCCCGCCAGCCGTTCAGCTTGCGGACGAATTCGGAGAGCTTGCGGCCGAGCGACGCCCGGTCTTCGTCGCCTTCGGAAGCCGCGTCGGCCGCCGCGTTGACGGCGTCCCAATAGCTCGACCCGCGCTTGCTCAGCCGAACGAGGGCGAGCTGCTCGGCATCGAGTCCGCCGATCGGCGAGCGCAGCACCCCGGCAAGCGGAATATCCTGATGCGGGTTATCGATGATATGCAGCAGCGACAGCATGACGTCGACCTCGGTAGCGGCGAAGTAGCCGGTCGCCAGGTCCGCGTATGCCGGGATGCCCGCCGCGCGCAGCTCGTCCAGCAGCGCGGGCGCCTGCGCGGTTACCGCGCGAAGCAGGATGACGATGTCGCGGAATTGCAACGGACGGTGCAGCTTGCCGCGGGAGTCATAGGCGAAGAAAGGCTCCCCCGCCTCGCCGTCCATGCCCATCAGCTTGCGGATTTCCGCGGCGATGCAGCGCGCCTCCAATTGCGCGGTCTCCGAGTCCTCCGCTTCGATCGTCTCGCCGCCTTCGGGCGCGCCCGAATCGCTTCCGTCCGGAGAGCCTTCCGCTTCGCCATCGTTGCCGACGGCACGATCGCCCTCGGAGGCGCCGGAAGAATCGATAACGATCATCTCGACCGCGTACGGCGAAGCTCGGGACGGTTCGCCGACGTCCTCGCCTGCGCTCGGATATCCTTCGCCGTAGATCAGCTCCGCGCGTTCGTCGTAGTTCATCTCCCCGACCGGCTCCCGCATGATCAAGCGGAAGACGTGGTTGACCGCATGGATGATTTCCCTTCGGCTGCGGAAGTTGCGCGCCAGGTCGATGCGCAGTCCGTCGGCTTCCGCCTCGTCCGAACGGGCGTCCGGCGCGGCTAATTCGTATCGGCCGTCTTCGGCGGTCAACACGTCGTACGTCTTGTACTTGTTCAGGAACAGCCCCGGCTCGGCCAGCCGGAACCGGTAGATGCTCTGCTTCACGTCCCCGACCATGAAGACGTTGCCCGGCCGGCTCCGCGCGATCAGAGACACGATCGCCTCCTGCACTTCGTTCGTATCCTGGTATTCGTCCAAGTAAATCTCGGCGAACCGTTCGCGGAAGTTGACCGCCGCCTGCGACGGTACCGTAAGGTCGGGCGTCGAAGCCGGATCGCGAAGAATGCGCAGGGCGTAATGCTCCAGGTCGCCGAAGTCGAGCAGGCCTTTGGCCCGCTTCGCCTGCTCGTACCGCCGGTCGAAGGCGATCGCCAGCTCGGCGAGTTGCTCGATGTGCGGCGCCAGCGCGCGAAGCTCTTCCGCGTACTTGTCCGGAGAGCGGACGAGCCATTCCTCCGACAGCTTGCCCGCGGCTTTCTTGGCGGCATCGCGCAGCCCCTTCGCCCGTTCGATCAATGCCGGATCGAAGTCGTCGCCCTTGCACGGCTTCAGCCGCCCGAAGGCGATCCCGGCGACGGACGCTTGCCATTCCGGCCATCCGCCGTTACGAAGCGCGTCTTCCACCCGTTCGAGACCGTCGATGTCCGCCCGCAGCGTATCGGCGTACGGAGCCGGACCGCCGGGGTCATGCGCGAGTCGCAGCGCCGACCGGAGCAGGTAGATCGCGCCTTGCAGCTGCAACAGCGTATCGCCCATCAGGCTTCGCACCCATAGCGATCGCAGCAAACCGTCGGCGTCCGCTTCCCCGAATTGTCCGGCCATATGGCGCAGCCAATGCGCCGGCCACGGATGGCTCCCGGCGAATTCGTTCAGCTCCAGCACGAGCCGATGCAGCGGCTCGTCGCTGCGTTCGCCGCCGAACACGTCGGCGAGGCGCGAGAGCGGCCCGCCGTCTCCTTCCTCCGCGTAGCGTTCCTCGAACAGCTCGTCGAGCGTATCCATCCGCAGCAGCTCTGATTCCGTCTCGTTCGCCATGCGGAACCCGGGATCGAGATCGATCAGCGGCGCGTACCGCTCGACGATCTCCAAGCAGAACGAGTGCAGCGTCGTCACGGACGCTCTCGGCAGCAGCGCGAGCTGGCGCCGCAGATGCCGCGAATCGGGCGTCTTCTCCAGCGCGACGTCGAGCGCGTGGCGAATGCGCTCCTTCATCTCGGCGGCAGCCGCCTTCGTGAACGTCGCGACGAGCATCGCGTCGACGTCGAGCGGCTTCGTCTCGTCGGCGATCCGCGAGATGATGCGCTCGACGAGGACGGCCGTCTTGCCCGAGCCCGCCGCCGCGGCGACGAGCAAGTTCGTGCCGTCCGCGACGACGGCCGCCCATTGCTCGTTGGTCCACTGGCTGCCCTCGGGCTTCGCCGGCCAATCGGCTAGCTGACTCATTGCGATCGTTCCCCTTCCTGCGCCGTCCGGCGAATGCGTTGCCACAGCTCGTCCTTGTCGGCGGCCCGGGTCAACGTCTGGTACGGATTGCCTTCGACTTCGGCGTCGATATGGCACACCGGCCGATACTCGCAAAATTGGCACGGGCTGCGGCGATCCATCTTGTACGGATTGATCGCGACGTCGCCGCTGACGATCCGCTTGCCGATGCGCCGGATTTGCGAACGCACCGAGCTTCTCAGCATGCTCCATTGGTCTTCGTCAGCCACTTGCGAGCGGGACGAGAACGTGCCGTCCTTCTTGAATTCGACGGGCACGATCGCCGATTTGCCGGCATCGTTCAACGATTCGTCCATCAGCTTGACCGATTCCCCGTCCGCGAGCAGCAATCCTTGCATCCGGTATTGCCGGAACAGCGCCTCCCGCGCTTCCGCCGCGGACATGCCGTTCGGCGTGACGATCAGCGGATTCTGCACGTGGAAGTACAATACGCCCGCCGGCTTCGCCGGCTTCCCGAGCCAATGCGGCGCGTGGGAGACGACGACGTCGAGGTAGGTCAGCATCTGCAGCGACAGTCCGTGCGCGACTTCGTCGAGCTTCAGCTTCACGCTGCTCGACTTGTAATCCATGATCCGCAGCAGCAAGCCCTCCGCGGATTCGGCCGCGTCGACGCGGTCGATCCGTCCGGCGATATCCATCATCCGGCCGCCTCCGAGTTCGAGCGTGAGTGGCGGCAGCAAGCCGTTCGGTCCGAAGCTCAGCTCCAGGCCGACCGGCTTGAATGCCGACAGCCCCGCGTGGCGCCCGATCATGGCGGACGCTTGGCTGACGATGTCGCGCAGCTTGCGCGCCATCACTTGGTGTCTACCCGACGACAGCAGGATTTGCGATTGCACGCGAGGCAGCAGCCGTTCGACCGCGGCGGCCGCTTCCGCCTGCCAGCGCGCCGAGTCGTCGCCCGCGACGACGTCCGCGAACAGCTTCTCCGTCGTCTGCCGCAGCGCGGCATGGAACAGCTGCCCGATATCCGGAGAATCGACGCGGTACAGCTGCCGCTCCTTCAGCTTCAACCCGTGCGCGGCGAAGTGCTGGAACGGGCATGCGACGAACCGTTCCATGCGCGAGACGCTCGCGAGCAGCCTCTCGCCGTACAGAAGCCGGCTCGTCTCCGGCCGCAACGGCATCTCTTCGTTCGTATAGCGGAGAGAGGCGATCAGCGTCGCGAGACGCTCCCGCCAGCCCTCGCGCGATCTCAACCATTCGTAGACGGTCCACCAGCCGTCCGCCATCCGCTCGCCCTGCCGCCAGCCTCTCAATCTAGCGATCAGATGCGTCAGCGCCCTCCCCGGTTGCACGGCATAGGCAAGCTGCTCGTGCTCGGGGTACGAAGGATGCGGCTCCGCCGCGACTTGTTCCACCGGAATGCCGGGGAACCACTTCTGCAGCGTCTTGATCCATGACGACGGCAACAATGCCGCTCCTTCCTCGTCCGCGGCCGGATAGCTGATCCATAGATGCTTGGAGGCGGTCGTCAGCGTCAAATACGCGAGGAACCGCTCGTCGAGCAGCCTTCTGCGCGCCCCGGGCGCCATCGCGAAGCCGTCCGCCGCGAGCCGATCGCGTTCCTCTTCGTCTAGCAAGCCGTTCTCCGGGATTCGCATCGGCATGACGCCGTCGCTCGCTCCGAGCAGGTAGACGATCTGGACGCGATCCGACCGCGTCCGCTCGGGGCTGCCGATCAGCACGCCGTCCAGCGAAGGCGGTACCGCTCCCAGCTTCAGCTCCTCCAAGCCCGAGTCGACCATGCCCGCGAACAACAGCACGTCCTTCGGCTGTTCGCCCATCAACTCTACCAGTTGATCAAGCAGCTGCAACACGCCGTCCCATAGCGGCCGGTGAACCATCATCCGGCCCGGCTGCCCGTTGTCGGCGTCCGCTTGCGCCCAACGCTCCAGCGTATCCGCTGCGTCCGTCTCTTCGAGAAACGCGTACAGACTCTCGCAAAGATCGCGAACCGTCTTCGCCGCCTTCATCCGCTTCTCCAACGCGACGAGCGGACGCAGCAGCGCGTCGCGCACGGCGAACAGCCGCCGCATCGCCTCGTCCGCGTCTTCCTCCCGGCCCTCTTCCTCGAGATCTCCGCGCCTAAGCGGATACCACACCCGGTCGTCGTGCCAGCGCCAGCCGTCGATGCCCGTCGCCAGGGCGTAATTCTCCAATCTATCGATTTCGTCTCTCGTGATCCGCTCGCTCGAAGCACCGAGCATGTCCGTCTTCGCGCAGCGGAATACGGCCTCCGACTTCCAGCCGCCGCTCGCGCATTCGAGCGCGGAACGGACGAATTCGACGAACGGATGGTGAGAGACGGTCAGCTTGCCGTCCAGGTAGTACGGAATGCCGTATTCTCCGAAGACCGACGCCGCGAGATCGGCGTAATCGCCGATCCGCCGCACGAACACGGCGAACTCCCGCCAGCGGCCGCCCTGCTCCCTCACCCGCTTCACCATGTCGCGGGCGACCGCCTCTACTTCCGCCCGGCGATTGGCCGCCGCGTGCAACGACAGCCCGCAGGCGGGATGCTCGGGCCGCAGCAGCGCCGCGTCTCCGGTCCAGCGCTTGCGGCTATCCCAGTTGGCATCGACGAACGCGAGCATCGGGTTGCGCTCGAACCTCGGCGGCACGAGCGGATCCAGCGATACGGCAGGCTCCTGCCGAACGCCGGCGCGATCCGCGATCTCGCATAACGTCGCGGAAGTCTCCCCCGTCTGATAGAACGAGGCCAGCTCGTCCGGTCGTTCGCCGGCCGAATAAGGACGGTCGACGCACAGCGTCGCCGACAGCCTGCGAACCCGCTTCAAGAGCGCTTCGATCGCCGCGTACTCGTTCGGCGTGAAGCCATGGAAGCCGTCGAGCCAGATTTCGGCGCCTTCGAGCAACGGCGCCGTCGCGGCGCCCTTCGCCAACCAATCGAGCATGTCTTCCCCGTCCAGCCAACGTCCGGCGAGCTCGCGCTCCATCTCCGCGTAGACGAGCGACAAGTCATGCAGCTTGTCCGATAGCAGCGAAGCCTGCGGCATGCGCGCCGCCCGTTTCGCTTCGGCGTCGGCTCTTCCGAGCAGCTTCACGCTGTCCACGCCGTACCGTTTCATCTCCGTCAGCAGCTCGTTCATGCGCGCGACCAAGCCCGATTCCGTGGCGCCGCCGCGGAACAGCTTCAGTCGCTCGCGGTTCGCCTCCAATATTTTGTGCAACAGCATCGCCTTGCCGTTATCGTGGATCGGAATGACCGCCGAGCCGCCCGTCTCCTGCATGACGCGGAACGCGAGCCGGCGGAAGCTGAGCACCTGCGCGCGCATGAAGCCGCCGAGCTCCGGCGTCGTCGCCATCGCGTATTCCGCCTGGAACGTCGCCTGCTCGGGCACGATCAGAATGAGCGGCGCCCCGAGCGGATCCCGCCGCAGTCCTTCCCGGATTTCGTCGAGCGCGAACCGCGTCTTTCCGCTGCCGGAACGTCCCGTAATAAGCCGAAGCGACATGCTTCGCACCTCCCTCGCCATGCTTGGCAGGGCGCTTGTCCGCGCCCGAACCGACTCCGACTATTGTACCACATGGCGCGAATAGGCGCACAGGCGTTCGGTGGCGATAGGCGGGGGTAAAAAAAAGATCGTCGGTTTCCCGCCATACGACAGGAGAACACGACGATCTTCTACTTATTAATACGACAAAATCCTCGCCCTCCGGAACGGATTAACCCCGACGCCTTTGCCGGACGGCATCGCTCCCGGAACGCCCTCCGACTCGAGCAGCGGCCGCACGACGAGCTTCGTCGGCCACGTCTCTTCGACGAACAGAAGCCGATACAGTCTCGCCTTGTCGTCCGCGGGAATATCGACGCGCGCCAGCGCTTCCTTAAGCATGGATTCCGTCGCCGCCCACAGCCGTTCGGCCGGCAATCCGAACGCCGTCTCGAAAGCTTGCATGATCGATGCGAGATTCACCTGCGTCCCTAGCGTCTGAACGTAGAACAACAGCTTCTCCGGCGTCTCGTTGTACAAGCTGTTGGAATAGCCGGGCCGAATCCGGTAACCGGGATCCGCGATACCGTGCCGGTTCAGATACGGCTGATGGAGCCGCACGGAATCGTGGTCCCGGAACAGCAGCCCGACCGGCTCGCCCCGCCGCAGCACGAGGCAGACGTTCTGCCCGTGAAACTCCGGCACGATGCCGATCTTGAGTAGCCTGAGCGCCACGTCGTAGAACAGCGCGGCAAGCGCGCGGTAGAACCGGAACGCTTCCTCCGGCGACGCGGGGCGCCCGGTCAATTCGGACAACAGGTACCGCGCGCCGTCGCCAAGCGCGTCGCCCAACGCCGCCATCGGGACGATCGCGTAGGGTTCGTCCAGCAGCTCCCGCGGATACATCCGCAACTGCGCCGCCAGATGGCGAGGATGATCGTCGAACAAGCCCATCGTCTCCGGCATATAGCCCCACCATAGATGCTCCTCGCACAGGAACACCCTGCCCGCCAGCGTCGCGTCGCACCCGATCGCCTGGCGGAACATTCGCTCCCCGGCCAATCCGTTCAACAGCTTGACGACCGGCAAATAACGCGCCGCCCCGAGCGACAAGACGCTCACCGGCAGCTTCAGCGATACGGCCGGATCTCGCGTCGAAGCCATCGAACGCATCGAGGACGTCGCGACGAATTCCCCCGCGAGCGCGTCCAGCACCGCGATCGTGCCGTCCGAGATCTCGCGCCCGAACGCCGGCGCGATGATCCGTTCCAATTGCCAAGGATGGACCGGAATCGCCGTATACCGGCTCTTCGCCAAGCCTCTTCGTTCCATCTCCCGCTCGACGAGCGCGCGCTCGGGTCCGCTCAGCGCGTCCAGCGCCTCCCTGCCGTCTCCCGGGCTGCCGGCGACGACCCTGTCGCTGGCGATCGCGACCCACCGCATCGTCGTCGGCCGGCCGAATTCGGCCATGTACAGCTCGTAATCGCTCTCCGAGAAACCGATCTTCGCCTTCGAAGTCGGATGGAACGGACGATCCCGCATCGATGCGATCCGCTCGGCCAGCAAGTAACGTTCGTGAGGCGACCGCGGCGAGGGCCCGTATCCCGACGCCGTTCGGGATAGACTTCGTTCCGTCTGCCAGGTCGCCGTCTCCAGCGCCCGCAAGAAAGCTTCCGCGCCGGGATGAGCCGAACCGTCCAACGCCGCGGCAGCAAGTTCCCCGGCGGTCCGAATCTCTCGCCAACCGAAGGCGTCCCTGACGAATACCGGCGACCCGGCGATCCACTCATAATCTTGCCTAATGCTCGGCCGCACGAGGAACAGCGCGTCCCCCGCGTACGCGAGCCCGTCCCCGTGCGATCCGAACGGCTCCGCGAGCGCGGGATGGTCGGCCAGCCGAACGACGGAGCCTCCGTCCGTCGGGAACAATCGTTCCGCGATGAACGCGTCGATCAGATCGCCGAGCACCCGTTGCTCCGCGTCGCGGGCTTGAACCGGAGATATCGCTTCTCTCATCGCGCGACCCCTCCCGTCTTCGCCGCTTCTCCGCGCTCCGCCCCGACGTCCTCGCCGAAGTACAGGAATTCCGGATACGGATGGCCGAGAAAATCGCGGTGGGAGATCGTCCAGCCGTAAGCGCCGGACTTCTCGAACACGACGATGTCACCGACTCGCAGCCTCTCCACTTCGGCGTCCGTATGCAGCCGGTCCTTCGGCGTGCACAGTTCGCCCACGATCGTAACGCGCCCCCGCTCCACGCTCGGCCGCTCGAACGGATAGGCCCACTCCTCTACCGGAACGATATGGAATGGATGGTCATGTCCCCAAGAAGCCGGCAGACGGTTGTGGTGCGTACCGCCGCGAATGACGGCGAATTCGCGTCCATGCGACGATTTCACGTCGACGACCTCCGCCGCGTAGTACCCGTAATCGGCGACCAGGAGACGTCCCGGCTCGAAGAAGAGCGCGGTATCCCCGAGCTCCCTCACCGCCCGGCTTCGCGAGAGCAGATCGGCGAAGAGCGGCCAATCGAAGTTCGGCGTTCCGTCGTAGGACACGCCGAAGCCGCCTCCCGCGTTCACGACCCGGACAACGACGCCGTATGTCTCTCCCCACTCTTGCGCCTTGGACAAGTACAGCTCGATCATCTCCGCGTGAAGCCTCGCGTCCGGGTTGTTCGACAACGAGTGGAAGTGAAACCCGTCCAGCCTAACGTACCCGTTGCCCGGATCGCGCACGAGCGCGATCGCCTCCGCCAACCGCGTCTCGTCGATCCCGAACGGCGTAGCCATGCCCCCCATCGAGATGTTCGTGCGCGGCAACGCGTCGGAGCGCAGGTTGACCCGCAGCAGGACGGACATCGTTCGCTTCCGCTCGTTGGCGTAGAGCAGCAGCTTGCGAAGCTCCAACACGCTCTCGACATGGAGATGGGTGACGCCGAGCCGAATCGCTTCCAGCAGCTCCTGGTCCTTCTTGCCGGGTCCTCCGAATAGAACGGGCACGTCGGCGGAAACTTCCCTCACCGTTCTCAGCTCGCCCGCCGACGCTACCTCGAAGCCCGCCACGTGCGGCAGCAACGCCTTGATGACGCGAGGATCGGGATTGGCCTTGATCGCATAGAACAGACGCGCGCGCTCGGGCAGCGCCGCCGCCATCCCGGCCGCGTGCTCCCGCATGCCCGCCAAGTCGTACGCGTACGCGCACGCAGGCCGGCCGGTAGCCGCCCGGCGCTGTCGAAGCCATAACGCAAGTTCGTTCTTCATGTTACCTCCTTAATGATCGTTGCATAGTCGTCCCGCTTCTGTCTGTAAGCCCGGAAAGCCGTGTTGCGGTCGTCTCCGAGCACGAACGCTCGCACGCCTTGAATCGCCTGCTCTCGCATCTCTTCGGGATGGCGCGACACCGCCGCGCACGGCACGCCGAGTCGCCTTGCCGTCTCCCGCACTTCCCCGAGCCTGCGCTTCACCTCCGGATGTTCCGTATCCCACGGGAATCCGAGCGACTGCGACAGATCCGCGGCGCCTTCCAGCACGAAGCCGACGCCTGGCGCGGATAAGATCGCCTCGCGGTTATCGACTCCCGCTGCGCTCTCGATCATCGGAACGACGAGCACCTCTTCGTTAGCCCGGACGACGTATTCCGCGAGAGAATGCTTCGCGAACGCGCCGGCGCGTCCGCTGTTCAGGCTGCGCGCGCCGATCGGGGCGTAATAAGCGTGCCGGACGGCTTCCTCGACTTGCCCGCGGCTCTCGACATGCGGAATGACGATGCCTTGCGCCCCGCTATCGAGCGCCTGCAAGATTGCCGTCCGGTCGACGCCGGACACGCGGACGAGCGGCGTCACGTCCATGAGCTCCGCCGCCCGGATCATGTTCTCCGCCTCGTCCATCGTCGTCGTCGCGTGCTCCCTGTCGATGATGACGAAGTCGTATTCGGCATGCCCGATCATCTCCACGACGATCGGATGCGGAATCGACGCGAATAGGCCGAACGCCGGAACGCCGTCCCGAAGCTTCTGTTTCAACCGGTTCTTCCTCATCGCGCGCCGTACCTCGCCGCCCGCAGCGGGTTGTCGGCTTTGCGGAAGAACAGCTGTCCGTCACCGTAGATTCGCCGCTTCGTCATCTCTTCGATGAGCGCGTCGTCGGCGAACAAGTCGAACAGGGCGAAGCGTTCCGCCAAGTCCGGATGCTCGCGCTCGTACTCGGCGATCGCTTCCGCGCACGTCCGCCAGAACGTTCGCTCGTCCAGTCCAAGCGCCTCTAGCGCGAAGCAAATATCCGACATGCAGATGAAGAAGAAGGCGTCCAGCGTATAATCCCGCACCTCGGCTGCCTTAGAAGCCCGCAGGAACGAATAACGGTTGAACGCGCGGTGCGTCTCCGGCTCCGGACGAAGCTCCGGCTCCCACTCCGGATGACGCAGCAGGCCGGGGACGTAGCGGACGCCGTCGTGCAGATCCTTAACGATGATGCGCGTCGGCAAGCCGTTCACCGTCACGAGGATAATGTTCTGCGCGTGCGATTCGAGCGCGATGCCGTGGGCGTACAGCAGGTGGACGATCGGCCGGACGAGCGTCCGGACGAGCGCCCCGCTCCACGCTTCGAGTCCGTGGCGGCGCACGGCGGGAGCGATGAACGGTTCCCCGTCGCGCTGTTCGTAGAACACCGCGTTCAACGGCCATGCCTCTTCGCCTTCCGCCAAATGTACGGCGACGTTCTCGCGCGCGATCGTGCCCAGCGTGCCGTAGGCGATCTTGTATTGGACGGCGGACAGCTTGTCGTAGCGGAACGTCGCGCCCGCCCATTCGCGCAGCAGCTCGAACCGCTCTCTTCGCAGCCATTCGTCGCTCTTCGCGATGCGATCCATCCAGTCGGCGATGAGGGGCGCGTTAAGCACGGTATGCTGGGCCAGAATGCGGCTCGTGGACGTGTTCACGAGGCTGAGCGACAGCTTGAGGTACGGGGCCGGCTCGCCTCGCAGCGACAGCGTTCGTATCGATTGCTGCGCCCGGTACGGACGCGTGGACGGTCCGAGAGGCACGATGTCCCCGCCGGCCAGCTGGGCCGCGAAGACGGTAGGCACGACGTGCTCCATCTGCCAGGGGTGGACCGGCAAGTACGAGTAGCGGACGCCCGGCAAGCCGTGCTCCGCGACCGCCCGTTCGAAGCGCCGCCGGTCTTCGCCGGTCAGGTGCGCTTCGTATAGTTCGTCTACCGATCGCCCTGCGGCCAATGCCGCGTCGATATAGGTTTCCGACACCGCCACCCAATACAAACCGACCTCTTGATCGAATTCGGGCCCGAACGCCGCGTTGTCCGCCAACGAGAAGCCTAAGCGCGATTTGTACGCGGGATGGTAGCGGTGACCGTCCATCATGTGGCTTTCCAGCGCTTCGTAATGGCGGTCTCGCTCCGGAACGCGATCCGGCTCTTGATCCTTGGATTGGCTGTCTTTGGCCAGCGTCTCGAGCAGCTCGCGGATGAACGCGGAGACGAGAGGTCCTTCGATCGCGTTCTGCACGACTTCTTCCAAGAACAGGAACGCGTCCGCGCACGTATTGCCTTCCCTGCGGATCGTGCCGGCCGCGATTCGCACCCGGCCGAACGATGCCTTCCTCGACGCCTCGCAAGCGTAGCCGACTTCCGCCCCTTCGACCGTCCTGCCGGTAAAATGCCACGTATTCTCCAATTGGCGAGCTTCGATGATGCCTTCGAATAACAACGCTTCCAGCGTCTGCCGCATCACCCGTTCCGATGCTGCCGCGAAGGCGTCGCGCCGGGTATTACCGATATTGGTGCCGAGCTTCACTGTTCTCACTCTCCTTGCTTGTCATCGGATTGCGGACCGCCGCGTACGAAGGCGTCTCTCCATGGCCGGCGAGACAGCTCGCCAAATTCCGCTTGGCCGGGAAGGCGTCCGCCGACAGCAGATACCGCGCGAATTCGTTGCCTGTCGCGTTCCGTTGTTGCTCCAGCTTCTCCCTGGCGATCGCCCATAACCGAGACTCGTCGGCGCCCATATCCCGCGCGATCGCGCGTAGGAGCGAGCCCAAATGGTTCACGACGAAATAATAGACCGTGCGCGCCCGCGCCTGTTCCCGCGAATAGAACAATGGACCTCCGACGTCCGCGCCGGGAAGCGCAAGGTCCCGTTCGACGCTGACGCCTTCCAGGTCGCGCACGATGAACGACTCCGGCATGCCGTCCCGGACGACGACCAGCGAATTCTGCAGATGCGCCTCGAAATGTATGCCCCTGCTATCCGCGATTCTCGCGAGCGGCAGCAGCGAAATGTCCAAGTAGCGTCTCAGCCAGCGTTCGGCTTCGTCCCGCTCCATGACGCGCCCGAGCCGCGGAGGCTCGTCCGCGATCGGCGCCTCCACCAAGCTTGCCAGCACGTAGGTCGACGCGGGATCGAACGCGACCGGCCGGTATGCGACCGTCAGGAGCGATTCGAGCGCCTCGTCTCCCAGCGCGCATCCCTGGACGCCTTCTTCGCTGGCGACGAACGTATGCGGCTCATCCGCGAAACATCCGGCGAGTCGCAAGTAAGCGGCGGCGTCCATCGTCCGTCTCATCTGTTCGCGCGTATTGTTTCTTGTCAAATTCGTGATTCGGATATCGAGCGGAAGCTTCAGGTTGCAATTCATGTCGGGTACGTACGCCGTCCGCACGGACGACGTCGGATACGCGATCGGACCGCAGCCGCCGAGCGGCACGAGTACGCCTTCGCGGATGCTGCGGCGAATCGCCGGCAACGAAAGGAGACGTCCGTATTGCCACGGATGAACGGGCAATAAGCCATGGTCGCTCGCGTCGCCCCCGAACGCTTCCCTCGCCCGATCGAGCGCGCCGCGGGGATGACCGATCCGCCTGACCCCGGCCAGCCACTCCTCGCGGTAAGCGTGCTTGCGAACGGCGAAATAACATAACCGGAAGCTTGCCCGCAGCTCGGGCGCGTATCGCATGACGTCGGCATTCGAGAAGCCGATCGTGTTCTTCGGATACGGATGGAACGGATGACCGAACAGCAACGACTGCTCCGACGACAAGTAGTCTACGATCCGGGCCGATCCGCGTTCGCGAACGAACAGGGCGATATTGTCCCGGCTGTCGGCGACGCGCTTGGCGAATTCCTCTTCCATCTCGTCCGTAATGCCGCCGATCCGTTCGCGAGCTTCCTTCGCGATCCAACCCGCCAGCTCGCCGTCCGTCAACGGGCAGCCGCCTTTGACCCGGCAGCTGTCGTAGTCGTGCTCTCCCATCGGCGAATAACGCATCGTCCCGGACAGCGAGACGCCGCTGGCGGGGAAGGCAAGCTCGTAAGCGCCGGTGCGCGCATCGACCGAGAACAGCCCTGGCGCCTCGCCAGCGAGTTCCCGGATATAACAATTCAGAAGCGACCGGCACGTTTGCCGCACGGCCCTGTCAAGGGCGTCATGCCGTCGTCGCTGTTCCGTCTCGGACAACGGTATCCCCTCTTTTCCTGCTGATATAGTAGACGAGCGGCAGCGATGCCGCCAGAAGGCAGCCGAGCGCGACGCACTCTTCTTGCAAAGCCGTACGGCTGGACGCGGCGGACGTCATGCCAGCCAGCGCGAGCGCTTCCGTGCGAATGTCGTAGTAGAGCGCCAACAACAGGACGGCGAACGACGAGACGAGACGCTGCAGCGTGTTCGACAACGACGCGCCCTCGTGCGTGTCTTCGTTCGGCAGCGCGTTCAAGCCGATCGTCGTCATCGTCATGTCGGACAACCCGTTGCCGATTCCGCGCAGCGTCATGAGCGTTAGAACGACGATGAAGGAAGCGCCCGGACCGACGAAGAAGAACGCGAACGACGAAGCCGCCATGAGCGCGATGCCCCAGGCGATATAGCCGAGCGGCCGGCCGTCGTCGACCCAGCGGCCGCCGATCCAACCGAACAAGCTGGTGCAGACGGCCACGGGCACGAACATGGCGCCGGCGACGGAAGGCGATAGCCCGATCACCTCGTGGAACAATAGCGGCAACGCGAACAGCACGCCGAACATCGCGACGTCCTGAATCGTCGAGACCGCGAGCGAAGCCGCGAACAGAGAATTGCGTCGCAGCAGGCGGTAGCGGATGAGCGGCTCCTTCATCCGGTTCTCGCGCTTAACGAATACGGCCAGCAGCGCGATGCCGAGCAGCAGCAGGAAGACCGCGAATCCCCGCGACTCCCCCGATGCGGCGAACAGCTGGATGCCGAAGCAGATCGACGCGATGCCCGATGCGAGAAGCGCGATGCCTGCCAATCGAATCGTCTTCCGGCGAACCGGCTCGTATGCCCGAATCCGCGAACGGCACAACAGAAGCGCGAGCAGCGAGAGCGGTACGTTGGCCCATAGCAGCAGCGGCAAATGTCCGAATTGCATCATGACGCCGCCGAGCGTCGGGCCGATCGCCGGCGCGATCGTCAGCAGCATGCCCCAGACGCCGACGATGCGGCCGCGCTTGGAGTCGCCGTAATGGTCGAACAGCAGCGCCAACGACAACGGGATCAATAGCCCGGCGGCGATGCCGTGCATGACGCGCATGAGCAGAATGACCGACACGTGAGCGGCGAACAAACCGCCTATCGCGGAGAACGCGCCGTACAGCCCGAGGCCGAGCAAGTACGTCCGCTTCCGTCCCAGACGGTCGACGACGAGCGCCGCGAGCGGCATCGTCAGTGTCATGGCTAGCGCGTACAGCGAGATGATCCAGCCGCCGAGCGATGCCGATATGCCGTACAGCTCCGTCAGGCTCGGCAGCAACACGTTGAAGGCGCTGTTCGTCAGCACGAGCGAGAATGTCCCGACCAGGACGGCGATCAATACTCCGTGCTTCCCGACCGCGGAGGGAATCAGCACGATCGCCGCGCGGACGTCGCTTCCGCGACGGCTCTCCGGAAGATCGCCAGCACTTCCTCCGTCTCCCGTTCGGTAATCGTCAGCGGCGGAAGGAAACGAAGGACGGCCGAATGCCGACCGCCCGACTCGACGATCAGTCCCCCGTGCAAGCAACGCTCTTGAATCGCGGCGGCCAATTCGCCGCTCGCCGGATAATGGCCGAGACGGTCCCGCTTGCCTCGGGGATCGACGACTTCGACGCCGATCATCAGGCCGCGGCCGCGTACGTCCCCGATCTCCTCGTGCTCGCCCGATAACGCGCGCAAGCCTCCCAATAGCTGCGCTCCCCGCGCGGCGACGTTATCCAGCACGCCGTTCTCGCGGATGTACCGCAGCGTGGCGAGCCCGGTCGCCATGCCCAGCTGATTGCCCCGGAACGTTCCCGTATGAGCGCCCGGCTGCCAGCGGTCCAACTCGCCCTTGTACGCGATGAGAGACATGGGCAAGCTTCCTCCGATCGCCTTCGACAAGACGACGACGTCCGGCACGATGCCCGCATGCTCGAAGGAGAACATGGTCCCCGTCCGCCCGATGCCGGTCTGCACTTCGTCGATAATGAGCGGAATGCCCCGTTCCGCGGTGATGCGGCGCAGTTGCCGCAGCCATTCGAGATCGGCCGGCACCGCGCCTCCCTCGCCTTGCACCGTCTCGACGATGATGCCGCACGGCGCGGATATGCCGCTCTCGCAATCGTCCAACACGTTCTCGATGTACCGCGCGCTCAGCTCTCCCGTGCGTCCTTCGCCGACGCCGAACGGGCACCGGTATTCGTACGGGTAAGGAAGAAAGTGCACGTCGGGCAATAAACTCTGCAGATGGCGTTTCTTGCTCAGATTGCCGCTCATCGCCATCGTCGCTTGCGTCGATCCGTGATAGCCGCCGTGAAAAGCGAGAATCGACTTGCCGCCTGTGGCGGTCTTGACCAGCTTGATCGCCGCTTCCACTCCGTCCGCGCCCGTCGGGCCGCAGAACTGGATCTTGGCCGTCTCTCGCAGGCCGTCCGGCAAGAGCGAGACGATCTCCTGCATGAATTCGATTTTCAACGGCGTGGCCAGATCGAGCGTATGCAGCGGAATGCGCCGCCTGAGCACGTCCTCGATCGCAGCCACGACGACGTCGTGATTGTGGCCGAGCGCCAACGTTCCCGCGCCCGCCAGGCAGTCGTAATAGGTTCGGCCTTCCGTATCGGTAATCGTCAGTCCCGCCGCCTTGTCGATGACGAGCGGGAACCGGCGCGGGTACGATCGGGCATTCGATTCCCGCTCGTTCTGCAGCCTCAAATACGCCTCGTCGGCGCGTGTCGTCAACATCGGTACAGCCTCTCCCTCAGAGATCGAATAAGTAGCGCAAATACAGCTCGAACACGTCGGCGGTGCCATGACGGAAGAGCAAATAAGGATCTATCATATCGGGAAGCGCGTTCGCTTCGATGATGCCGCCGTTGTCATCCCCTAGCGGAAGGCTCGCGTCGCGGCATCGCAGATCGACGCCCGCGACGTCGAGACCGAGCGCTTCGGCCGCGAGCACGGCCGCCGCGAAGGTGTCGGGATGAAGATCGGCGGAACGGTCGACCGGTACTTCGACGACGTCGTCCGCCGACAAATTGTCGCCGGCAAACAGCTCCCACCGCTCGCCCGATCGGAGGACGTCGTCGGGTCTTCTGCCGGAAGACGCCAATATGCCGGGCATCGGCGCCGACGCAAGGTCGATCGCGCGGAACGAGCCGATCGCGTCGCCGCGATTCGAATGCTCGTCGTTCAGCCGATCGATCAGCCCGCGGATCGTCGTTACGCCGTCCCCCTCGATAGCCGCGGGTCGATACTCCAGCGCTCCGACCGCATGGCCGTCCACGACGAGCACCCGAATATCGATGCCTTCGACGTACCGTTGCAGCATAACGTGATGGCTATGCCGAAGCGCTTCCTCCACGGCCCGCTCCAATTGCGCTTCTTCGCTCACGCGCAGCGTCACGCCGACGCTGCGGCTACGGTCCAGCGGCTTCGCCACGACGAGTCGATGCTCCCGCAGGAAGCGTAACGCTTCCTCCCCCGCCGACTCGACGACCGCATAGGCGGGCACGGGCAAGCCGTACCGCTCGAACAGCACGTTCGACGCTTGCTTGTTTTGCGCCAGTAACCCCGCCATTAGCGTCATTTTGTTCGACCGCGTGCGGTTGACGACGATGCGCTTGCCTTCGTGTTCGAGCTCCAGGAACTGCTCGCTGCCGGGAAGCAACCTTCTTCCCTTGATCCCTAATTCCCCCGCTTTCCGCATAATTAGTCGATTTTGTTCTCGCGCGTCCTCGGTTTGACTCCGGTTCAACGCCATCCCTCCAGTCCTGTCCGCATACGCTCTCTCCTTTCAGGTAATTGATAATGATACTCAATATCAATTCCAGATATTATCATAAAGTTAGTGTTTGTAGCTGTCAATCCTTATTTTGATAGAAAATAAGCGCCCGTTTCCAATGGGAACGGGCGCCGCTCGTAAGTAATCTCCTATGCACTTCCGGACTTTACGTTAGCTGCCGACGAGCACTTCTTGCTTGATCTTCGGACAGCTCGGACAATAATCGTACGGCTCGTCCGTCGCCTGATAGTAATAACAGCACGTCTTGCGAAGGCGCAGCGGCTTCTCCGAGGCGCTCGTAACGACCATCGGGCCGTCGAACTTGGTCAGCGGATTGCGGGTCTCTCCGAAAAGCTCCCCCGGCGCGCGCCGGACGATATAGTCGTAATCGTCGCGAATGCGGGCGACGGCCTCGTCGCCGAGCCCTTCCTCGAACTTGCTCTCGTACAGCCAGAACACGTAGATCGCCGTATTCTCCCACAAGACGGCCTTGGACACCGGACCGGCCTTAGCCAACGACTGCCAGACTCGCGTCAGGTTGCCGGCGAATATCCCCCGCAGGACGTCGTCTCGCCACCGCTCGCGATCGCCTTCCGCCGGCTTCGTCGTCGCCCAATCTTCCAGCCTCAGCCGCGGAAGCCATGCGCGTCCCTGATGGTGCGATTCGACGTGGCAATTCCCGATCTCAACGTTCATGCCGATGTCATACGCGCCCATCGCGTACAAGCTTGAAGCAAGCGTCAGGCAGCTGTAGCGCTTCGCGAACAACGACGCCGTCGCCGTTCGGGTCGACGCTTCGAAGATCGCGTTGACCCGCTCCAGATAACCGATTGCCGCTTCGTTGTCCAATAAGCCGACCGCGGGCAACGAATAATCCCGGTTATCCGACGGCTCGGCGGCCAAGCGGTATTCTCCCGTCAACGCTTCGCGTTGCGCATGGTCGAACGCTCTCTCCATCATGCTCCCTCCGATACGTGCATCGCGATTTTCCGGCCGTTGCCCCAAGGCACGCACATCGGCGTCCCGTACAGCGGATCCCGGACGATCTTGGCTCGCAGGCCGAAGACGGCCTCGATCATGGACTCGGTGACGACGTCCTCCGGAGCGCCTTCCGCCCACACCTGCCGGTCGCGAACCGCGACGATCCGGTGGGCGTAACGGCATGCCAGGTTAATATCGTGCAGCACCATCACGATCGTTCGCCCTTCGCGCTCGTTGAGCGCGTACAGCAAGTCGAGCGCCTCGATCTGGTGCGTTAAGTCCAAATACGTCGTCGGCTCGTCGAGCAGGATCATGTCGGTGCCTTGCGCCAGTACCATCGCGATCCACGCGCGTTGCCGTTGGCCTCCCGACAAGGCATCCACCGGCTTCTCCGCAAGGTCCGCCAGTCCGGTCGTCTCCAGCGCGCTTCGAACCGCTCTCTCGTCTTCCCACGACCATTGCCGCAACCAGCTCTGGTACGGATATCTCCCTTGCTTGACGAGCTGCAGGACGGTCAATCCGTCCGGCGCGGACGGTCCTTGCGGCAGCAAAGCCAACCGTTTGGCCACTTCCTTGGTCGGCAACCGGGCGATGCTATGTCCGTCGAGCAGCACTTCCCCGCCGTTAGGCTTGAGCAACCGCGCCATCGTGCGCAACAGCGTCGACTTGCCGCAGCCGTTCGGCCCGATCAAGGCGGTAATCTTGCCTTTGTCTATCGATAGGCTCAAATCTTCGAAGATCGGCTCTTGTCCGTAACCGACCGATAAGCAGCGGGCATCCAATGCGTTCACGCGGTTCAACTCCTTATGTATCTTGACTTCGTCCCTTCGCGCTCACCTATAACTTTACTCAGTTTTTCCTTTCTCTGTCAATGATAATGAGAATTATTATCAGAAAATGATTGCCAATCGGTGGTAACTTTATTACAATAATTTCCGGTGACTAAACCTGAACGTTGGCTGAATACGGAGGGACGATGATGAAACGAATATACGCGTTGACGCTTGCGGCATCGCTATGCCTGGCCGCGGGCTGCAGCGGCGGGCCCTCGGCGGACCGGTACGTCGGATCGGCCGATCCGGCCGTCGAATCGAAGGAAACCGCCCCGTCGGCAAGCCCGGAAGACGCGAATGCAACCGAAATCGCCTCCGCCGATCCGGGCAACGATCCATCGACGGAACCGGCTGCTTCCGGGGAGCAACCCGCGCAAGCTTCGTCCGATGCCGGGGAAGACGCGGAGACGCCCGTCGCGACGAAGGCAGCCGATAAGCCCGTCCCTACACCTCGCCCGGCGAAGGAGAATCGCAAAGACGACGAGAAAACCAACGAAGCTGCGGTCGGCTCGATTCTGAACGATAGCGAAGACGCGTCGAAATCGGCCGATCAGTCCGGATTGAAGCTGGAACAATCGATCGAGGGCATCCGCGATCTCGCGAAAGAGTTAAAGGCCGCTGCGGAAGACGAGGACGCGGCCGCGGTATCGAACATTGCCGGACGCATCGCGGGTTCCTGGTCGGACGTCAAGGACAAGACGCGCGAGGCATACCCGGATTCGGCGGATTTCATTCAAGGCAAGATCGACGATTTGTCGGCGTTGACGAGTCGGGAGTCGCTGGACTTCGCTGCTTTGCTGCAGCTTGATTACGAGCTCTATCAGGCTTTCAGGCAGCTATCGGACCAAGCCGGCGGCTAATTCCGTCCTCTTGTCTCGCGCCGAGCGTCGAATCCGCGACCACCTCTCGGCGTGAACCCGTTGGAAAATTTATGTTGACATGGATGCTTGTATGCTATGTAATGATAATGATTATCAATATCACATACCCCTGAAAGGTGGACTTTCGTTCTCATGAAAACTTTCTCGTTCCGCACGCTGGTCTTATGCCTCTCCCTCCTGTTGGCCGCCGTATCGCTGCCGTTGGCAGCGAGCGCCGCGAATCCGATCAAGGTCACGATCGACGGGCAATCGCTCGGCGGCAACGCCGCTCCGGTCGTCGCCGGCGGCGTCACCCTCGTCGCATACGACGATCTGGCCGCCAAGCTCGGCGCAACGGCCTCTCTCGACGCCAAGACGAAGAAATTGTCCTTCAAGAAAGGCGCGACGACCTTGCAATTCACCGTCGGCAGCAACCAAGCGCTCGTCAACGGGCAATCGGTCGCGATCGGCACGAAAGTCGTCTCCAAGAACGGACGCACGCTCGTCCCGTTCGGCCTGATCGGCAAGTCGCTCGGCGCGTGGGTCAACTGGGACGCCTCCTCCCGGACGGCGAGCATCGAGACCAAGCGCGCGATCAAGCACGCGATGGGCGAAACGACGCTGACGTCGGTGCCGAAACGTGTCGTCGTGCTGGTGAACGGAGTCGTCGACATCTCGCTGACGCTCGGCGTGAAGCCGGTCGGCGCGGTCGAATCTTGGGTACAGGCGCCGTGGTACGATTACCTTCGCGCGGACATGAGCGGCGTCAAAAATCTCGGCAGCGAGCTGCAGCCGAACATCGAAGCGATCGTCGCGCTGAAACCGGACCTGATCGTCGGAGCGAAGACGCGCCACGAGAAAATCTACTCGCAGCTGTCCAAGATCGCGCCGACGCTGTACGTCGACCAACTGTTCGAATGGAAATCGAATCTCGATCTCGTCGCCAAAGCGGTCAACAAAGAACCCGTGGCCGCGGCGTTCATGAGCGATTGGAACAAGCAAGTGGCGGACATCAAGTCCAAGCTCGGCGGCAAGGCGACCAGCGAAGTGTCGATCGTGCGCTTCTACGATGACGGAACGGCGCGCATCTACGTCACCGGGTTCGCCGGTTCCATCCTCGACGAAGTCGGCTTGAACCGTCCGAAGTCGCAGCGGGATTCCAACAAGACGTTCGTCGATCTGGACTCTCAGGAACAGATTCCGCTCATGAACGGCGATATCATCTTCGATATCACGTCGAGCAACCATGGCGGAGACGAGTTCAAGACGCAGGAAGAATGGCAGAAGAACCCGCTGTGGAGCAACCTCAAGGCGGTTCAGAACAAGAAGTACTACCAAGTCAACGACGTGACGTGGAACCTGTCCGGCGGCGCAACCGCCGCGAAGATGATGCTGGACGACCTCTACTTCTACCTCGATCTGTAAGAGCGCGCCTTACCATTGCGGATAATAACGCGTAACAGCAGAAAGAATGAGCCGTCGGCTCATTCTTTCTCTTGTCGCGGGACTGGAGTGACAGAATGGCAAGGCTCTTCGCATCGAATTCGTCCAAGGCCGCCGGGCTCGCGATCGGCTTGCTCCTGCTCGCCGCCGCGCTGCTTGCCAGCATGGCCTACGGGCTGACGGCGATATCTTGGACGGACGTATACCAATCTTTCTCGAACTACGATACGCAATCGGACGCCCAAGTCATCGTGCAGACTTCGCGGCTGCCGCGGGCGCTGACCGCGGCGGCGATCGGAGCCAGCCTCGCCATTGCGGGCACGTTGATGCAAGGGTTGACCGCCAACCCGCTGTCCGATCCGAACGTGCTCGGCATCAACTACGGATCCTCGTTCTTCGTCGTGTTCGCCGCGACCCAGCTGTCCGTCTCCTCGTTGGCCGCACAGACGGCGATCTCCTTCGCGGGGGCGACTATCGCCGCCATCGCGGTATACGCGCTCGGCTCTCTCGGCCGGGACGGACTGACGCCGCTCAAGGTGATCCTAGCCGGGGCGGCGCTAGGCGCCTTGTTCTCTTCGTTCACCCAGGGCATGCTCGTCTTTAACGAGGACGGGCTGAACCAAGTCATGTTCTGGTTAACGGGCTCCGTGGCGGGAAGGTCGCTCGACATGCTGAAGGCGGTCGTGCCGCTTATGGCCGCGGGCTGGCTCGCGGCGTTGGCGATCTCCCGGCACATGAACGCGCTCTCGATGGGCGACGACACCGCTCGGGGACTCGGACAGCGGACGGTTCTCGTGAAGCTGGCCGTCGGGCTCATCGTCGTCGCGTTGGCCGGCGGTTCCGTCGCCGTCGCGGGTCCCGTCGGCTTCATCGGCCTCGTCGTTCCGACGATCGCCCGATTATTCGCCGGCAGCGACTACCGGTGGCTCGTCCCCTATAGCGCGGTAATAGGCGCGCTTCTCGTCGTGGTCGCAGACATCGCCGGCCGCTTCGTCATCCGGCCGGAAGAACTGCCGGTCGGCGTCATGACCGCGATCGTCGGCATCCCGGCGTTCATCGTCATCGCGCGAAAGGAGATCGTCAAGAAATGAAAGCATGGATCGCCGTTCGTATCGGCAAGCCCGCCGCCTCCCAATTGATCCATAAGAAGACGCTGCTGATCGTCTTCGCGCTAGCCGCCGCGTGCATCGCCGCGGTCGTCGCGGGCGTCGCGCTGGGCGACATGCGCATCCATCCGTTCGACGTCGTCCGCGCGATGCTCGGCGAAGGTTCCGTGGAGCACCGCTTCGTCGTCCGGACGCTGCGGCTCCCTCGCGTCGTCGTCGCCCTGCTCGTCGGGATGGCACTGGCCGTCGCGGGTTCGATTCTGCAAGGGATCATCCGCAATCCGCTCGCTTCTCCGGACATCATCGGCATCACGAGCGGGGCTTCGGTCGCGGCCGTCGCCTTCATCAGCTATCTATCGGGAACGATCAGCATCGTCTGGCTGCCCGCGGCAGCGCTGGCCGGCGCGGCCGCGGCTTCGCTCATCGTCTACTTGCTGGCCTGGAAGCGCGGCGTCACGTCGATCCGGCTCGTCTTGATCGGCATCGGGATCAACTTCCTGCTCGCGGCGGCGACCAAGGTGATGCTGCTGAAGAACCCGGATTACTCGACCTCGCAAGCTTACGTCTGGCTCGTCGGCACCGTATACGGAAGCGATTGGGGGCTCGTCGGCATGATCGCGCCTTGGATCGCCGTCTTCCTGCCCGCCGCTTGGCTGCTCGCGCGCAACGTCAACGCGCTCCAGCTGGGCGACGACGTCGCGGCGAGCGTCGGCAGCGCCGTTCAGCGGCAACGGTTCGCGCTGCTCATGGTCAGCGTCGCGCTGGCCGGCGTCGCCGTCGCGGCCGGCGGCTCGATCTCCTTCGTCGGCCTGATCGCGCCCCATATGGCCCGCAAGCTGGTCGGCCCGTCGTTCGGAGGCGCGCTTCCGGTATCCGCGCTCATCGGCGGCATCACCGTCGTCGTCGCGGACACCGTAGCCCGCGTCGCCTTCCCTCCGTACGACATCCCGGTCGGCGTGTTCACGGCCGGGGTCGGGGCCCCCTTCTTCATCTACTTGCTGTACCGGAACCGCAACGCTTAACGATGCCGACGACTCCGGCTTGGCACGCGCAAACAAGCAGCGCGCATCCGTATTCGGATGCGCGCTGCGCTCGTTACAACCCGCTCTATATTCTCGGTGTCCGTACCGTCTTACGAAATGTTCATGTACCACTTGCTGCCGTCGTCGTACCGGAATATCGCCGCGTCCGACCAGAGCTCGATATAACTGACATGCTTCCACCTGCGACGAAAGTCGAGATCGTCCGACATGGCCCGAATGCGGCTCGTGAACCGGCTTCTGCTGCTCGGCGCCTTCGCCCGATTGTCGAGCGGCACCGCGCGTTTGCCGAATAGAATCACATCTTGCACCATCTTCGTTCCCCTCCGTTCCTTCTTCCTATGCTATAAACATAATCCGAAGGCGTTAAAAATGTTCATGAACGGAAAGGGCTCGAAAGACGAATTTTGCTAACACTTTCTTAACGAAATGTGTCGAAAAACGTCGAACGAACATTTTCGTGTTTTATAGAGCTTTTCGGGTTCGAATTTCGAAAATTCCGAATTTCAAATAATGCCCTTCTTCGACGCCGGCGAGCTGCGGATGGTCTTTGCCCGCGCCCTTCCATTCGACGCGCCGGATAATCTTGCCCGCGTCTTTGGCCGCTTCCTGGATCGACTCGAGGAACAGCTCCGGACGAACGTGGTAGGAGCAGCTGGCGGTCACGAGATAGCCGCCTTCGTTCAACAGCTTCATCGCCTGCAGATTGATATCCTTATATCCCCGGCAAGCGGCTTCGACCGCCCGTTTCGTCTTCGCGAACGCGGGAGGGTCGAGAATGATAACGTCCCAAGTGCGTCCTTCCGCCGCGAGCGGCTTGGAGGTATCCACCTTCGCGCCGCCGCCCCGAGCCGCGCGCTCCTCGCGTCCCTTTACTTGCCCGCGCAAGTATTCGAAAGCGTCGGCCGCCACGAATTCGACGCGGTCTTCGAAGCCGTTAAGCCCGACGTTGTGCCGGGCCGTCTCCAGCGCATGCTCCGAAATATCGAGGCACGTCACTTTCTTGGCGCCGTACTTGCACGCATGGAGCGTGAAGCTGCCCGTGTGCGCGAAGCACTCGAGCACGGTCGCGCCGTCCCAGTACGGGAACGTAACGACGCTTCCCTTGGCGTTGACCGGCACGCGTACGCCGTCCCGCTCCTCGGTCACGATGCCGCTGCGCGCGCCCCAGCCCTGGATCAACGGAGCGATCGCCGCGCGATTCTCTCGCTGGTCGAAGAAATAGCCGGTCTTCTGACCGCCTTCGATGTCCACCTGAACCTTCAGTCCGTTCTCTTCGATCTCGATATACCGCGGGCATTCTCCGTACAGGACCCCCGTACGCTCTTCCAACCCTTCGAGCGTCCGCACGCCGACGTCGCTGCGCTCGTATACGCCCGTCGGCTTGAACGTGTCGATCAGCGCGGGAAGCCACGCCTCCTGCGCCTTCGCCATTCCGAGCGTCAACACCTGCACGACGAGCACGCTCCCGAATCGGTCGACGACCAGGCCCGGAAGGAAATCCGCCTCGCCGTACACGAGACGGCACGACGCGTCTTCTCCGAGAAACCGCTTCCGGTGCGCCTGCGCGCGGGCGAACCTCGTGCGGAAGAAGTCCTCGTCCATCGCGTCCAGCGTTCCGTACGACACGATCCGCACCGTAAGCTGAGACGCGGGATTATAGTAACCGGTTCCGAGAAGCATGCCGCGATGATCCTTCACCTCGATCAGGCCGCCCGGCTCGGCTTCGCCCTCCGTCTTGGCGATCTCGTTCGCGTATATCCACGGATGCCCCTCCTCCAGACGAGGCCTTCTTCCCTTGTTCAGCCATACGGCCGCTTTCGTTGCCATTCGTCTTCACGCTCCTCGTTCGTTCATAATATGTTGTCCCGTATCCGCATAGGTTGGTAGGAGAACTCGTCCCTAGCACCGCCATGCGGCAGGAAGGATAATCGTTATGCTACTCGCTATCGTCGTCCCGTCGCTGCTCGGATTCGCGCTGCTCTTGTCGGGCATGAAGGTGATGGAGATCGCCTTGCAACGCTGGGCAGGACAGCGGCTGTCGCAATGGGTCGCCCGCATGGCCGCGACGCCGCTGCGCGGCTTCGCCGTCGGCACGACCGCCTCCGCTCTCCTGCAGAGCAGCACGGCCGTCACCGTCCTGACGATCGGCTTCGTCAACGCCGGCTGGCTGTCGCTCTCGCGCAGCTTCGGCATCATTCTCGGCACGAACGTCGGGACCTGCCTCACGACCGAACTCATGAGCCTGAAGCTCCACCGCTTCGGGTTCTCCATCTTCGCGGCCGCCTTGATCGGATGGATGATCACCGCTCTACTCTACGAGGTCCGTATCTCCGCCCCGCCGTCCAAGCAAGCGTTAATGCTCCGTTATGTATGCGTCGCCCTCGGCGGCTTCGGCCTACTGTTGCTCGGCTTCCAGATCCTTCAGGGCATGGGCCCGTCGCTGCAGGCGAGCGGTACGTTCGACGCGCTCATGCGCCGTGCCGCCGACAATCCCGTATGGGGCGTGCTCGGAGGAGCGGCGCTTACCGCGCTCGTCCATTCGAGCGCCGCCGTTATCGCTCTGAGCATGGGGTTAGCCGCAACCGGCGCCCTCCCCCCGGAAGCCGGCATCGCCATCGTGCTCGGCGCCAACGTCGGCACCTGCTTCACGGGCCTCGTCGCCTCGCTCGGCGGAGGCCGGGGCGGGCGGTTCGTCGCGCTGTCCCAGCTCGCGCTCAACTCCGCGGGGGCGTTGTCGTTCTACCCTCTCATCGGCGCTCTGCACGCAGCGGCGGCGGCAATATCGCCGGGCGATCCTTCCGCCCAGATCGCTCACGCGCAGACGATCTTCAACGTACTCTGTTCGCTCGTCGCGCTGCCGCTCGCCTACTTGCCGCGATGGCGCAACCCTTCGGAGCTTCGATCGACGTAAGGGAGCGAGATTATTGCCCTCCCATCGCCACGGCGATGCCCGCGCTCGTGCCGATCCGGTTCGCGCCGGCGTTCAGCAGCGCGATCGCGGTCTTCGCGTCGCGAATGCCGCCGGACGCCTTCACGCCGATGTCGGCGGGGACCGCTTCCCGCAGCAAGCGCACGTCTTCGTCGGTCGCGCCTTTGCCCCCGTAGCCGGTAGCCGTCTGCACGTAATTCGCGCCCGCTTCGGCGGCTAACCGGCAACCGAGCCTGACTTGTTCTTCGTTCAAGTAACCCGTCTCCATGATTACCTTAATGAGCGCGCCGCCTTGCACCGCCTGAACGACGGCCGAGATGTCGCGCAGCACCGCCTCGGTATCCCCGTCCCTCAGCCTGCCGACGGCGAGCACCATATCGATCTCGGATGCGCCGTCCTCTAAGGCGGCCGCCGCTTCGAACGCCTTCGCCCGCGTAGCCTGCGCGCCGAGCGGGTAACCGACGACGGCGCTTACTTTGACGTTCGTGCCGCCAAGCCGTTCCCGGCACAGGCGAACCCAGCCGCCGTTCACGCATACGCTGCGGAAGCCGCCCGCTTCTGCGGCGTCGCACAGCGCATGCAGTTCCTTGGCCCCCGATTCCGCGACCAAGTGCGTATAATCGACGAAGCCCGCGAGCGGCTGCCCCGGCCGCCAGATCGGAAGTTGACTCGCTTCTGCCACCTTTTACGCCCCCGTGCCTTCGCGCGCGCCTCGGTCAAGCTTGTCCAGCGCAAGGCGCAGCACGTCGTCGTTGTTGTCGTAGCCTTGCTCCAGTTGGAGCCTCCATGCCGTATCCGGATCGTACCAGCCTACGCCCGTAATCTCCTCGACTTGCGCGACGAGCCGTCCTTCGCGCGCTTCGACGAGATAATAATGCACTTCCTTCTCGACCGTGCCGAGAGTCGCATGCTCGTACGTATAGCCGATGACCGTCAGCTTGTCCCTAAGCTCGCCGACGAGTCCGGTTTCTTCCTCGATTTCTCGCAGCGCCGTTTGTTCGATCGTCTCTCCGGGCTCCATTTTGCCTTTGGCTAGCGTCATCTTCCCGAACCGGTCCTCGATCAGCTGAATTTCCAACCCGCCGTCCCGGCGCCGGTACACGACGCCTCCCGCCGATATTTCCTTCGTCATCCGTCATCTCTCCCCGATGATGAGCAAAGAGACTTCAACCCGCGCAAGATAGGCGACGCGCGCCCGGCTTGCCCGGAATGAAATCTCCGCTCTTCCCCTTATGCTTGCAGCGCGACCGGACGGTCCGCGTCGATAACTTCGAGCAGCTGCCCTTCGCATTCGTTAACGCCGGAATCCGTAATCCGCACGCGGCAAAGCTTGCCGATGAGCGACGGATCGCCGTTCAACACGACTTGAATGTAGTTGTCCGTATAGCCGGACACGAGACCTTGCCCTTCGCGCCCCTTCGCTTCGCGCTCCGGAATGACGTCGAGCGTCTTGCCGACCCATTCGCGGCCGTACGCGGCTTGCATCCGTTCTGACAAGTCGATCAGCTTGTGCACGCGCTCGTGCTTGATCTCCTCGTCGACCTGGTCTTCCATTCGAGCGGCGGGCGTACCCGTCCGCTTCGAATACGGGAATACGTGCATCTCGGCGAACTTCATCCGTTCCATGAAACGGAGGCCGTTCTCGAATTGCTCCTCCGTCTCTCCCGGGAATCCGACGATAACGTCCGTCGTGATCGCGACGCCCGGCATCGCTTCGTGAAGCAAACGGATCTTCTCCGCGAATTCCTCGGTCGTGTACTTGCGGCGCATCCGCTTCAGAATCGCGTCGTCTCCCGCTTGCAACGGAATATGCAAATGACGGCACATCTTAGGAGAGCTGTTCAGCACCTTGATCATCTGCTCGTCGATCTGGGACGCTTCGATCGAGCTGATCCGAATGCGCTCCAGACCGTCGATCTTATCGAGATCGGACAGCAGGTTCGCGAGCCTGTAGTTCTCGAGATCATCGCCGTAACCGCCCGTATGGATACCCGTCAGGACGATCTCCTTGTACCCGGACGCCACGAGCTGGCGCGCTTGCTCCAATACGCTGTCGGGCTTGCGGCTGCGCGACAGGCCGCGGGACCAAGGAATGATGCAGAACGTGCAGAAGTTGTTGCAGCCTTCTTGAATCTTCAGGAAAGCGCGCGTCCGATCGGAGAAGTCCGGTACGTCCAGCTCCTCGAACTCGCGCGTCTTCATGATGTTGCGCACCGCGTTCATCGGCTTGCGGTCGCTCTGGATGTCTGCGATGAACGTCATCAGCTTATCGCGGTCCTGCGTGCCGACGACGAGGTCGACGCCTGGAATCGCCATGATCTCCGCCGGCGACGTCTGCGCGTAGCAGCCGGTTACGGCGATGATCGCTTCCGGGTTGCGGCGCACCGCGCGGCGAATGATCTGCCGGCTCTTCTTGTCGCCGGTGTTCGTCACCGTGCACGTGTTGATGACGTAGACGTCGGCCGCCGTCTGTTCGAAGTCGACCTGCTCGTACCCGTCGTTCTTGAACAGCTGCCAGATCGCTTCCGTATCGTAGAAGTTCACCTTGCAGCCGAGCGTATAGAATGCCACGTTCGGCATGTTAATCTCCTCCTAGCTCTCCGGACGCGTAAGCGAGGCAAGCGAGCGCGTACAGCGCCGCCGTCTCCGTCCGTAAAATTCGTTTGCCTAAGCCGACCGTCTGCGCGCCGGCCGCCGCCGCTTCCTTCGCTTCGCGTTCGTCGAAGCCGCCTTCCGGCCCGACGATAACGAGCACGCGCGGCGAAGCGGCTTCCCGCGCGGCGAATTCGTTCAACAACCGTTTCAGGCCGTTGCCCGACCGTCCTTCTTCCTCATAGCACAACAGGACCAGATCGTAACCCGCGAACGTGCCGACGAGCGCTTTCCACGTACAGACCGGCAGCACCTCGGGAACGATGCCGCGATGGCTCTGCTCGGCGGCTTCCTTGGCGATCCTCCGCCATCGTTCGATCCGCTTCGCTTCCTTGCGATCGTCGTACTGGACGACGGTGCGCCTGGACAGGAACGGCAGGAACGCGGCCGCGCCGGCCTCCGTTCCTTTCTGAATGACGGTTTCCAGCTTGTCCCCCTTGGGAAGGCTTTGCGCGACGGTAACGCGCCAAGCCATCTCGGACGAAGCGGTCCGTTCTTCCACGATGTCCGCTTGGACGCGGTCTTTGCCGACCGTCACGACGTTGGCGACGGCCTCGCGGCCCGTTCCGTCGCACGCGATGAACTTATCGCCCGGCTTCGCCCGCATGACCTGCGACAGGTGCCGGGCGTCGTCGCCTTCCAGCGAGACGGCTTGCGAGCCCATCTGCGCCGGGGGCACGAAATATCGTTGCATGACTGTTGCCTCCCGCTCTTGCTCCATCCCCCATCATACCTCGAATGGGCTTCATACGCCACTTGCTTAATCTGTCAAACCATCCGGTCAATCATCAGAAGAATACGTTGACGATAGAAACCATCGCTTCCGTGATCGGGTCGCGCAAGTCCATCAACGGCCCGATCGTCACGTCGCGCAACGGCGGGATGAAGATGAGCAGGAAAAAGATAAACGTAGCCCATTGCGCCTTCTCTTGAATGAGGATGCGCGTTCGAATCGGTAAAAACTCTTCTACGATACGATAACCATCGAGCGGCGGAATAGGAATAAGGTTAAAAATAAACAGTGCAAGATTGATTTGCAGCCAGAAAGCGATAAATATTTGAATGCGATCGAGCGTTTGGAACGTTGCCTGGTCGAATGCGCCGAAATGATCGAGCATGCCGACTAGGAACACCATAATGAACGCCAGCAGCAAATTGCTGATCGGTCCCGCGGCCGTCACGAGAATGCTCATGACGCGCGGGTTCTTGAACCGGCTGCGGCGTACCGGCACCGGCTTCGCCCAACCGAAGCCGGCGACGAGCAGGAACAGCATGCCGAGCCAATCGAGGTGAGCCCTCGGATTGAGCGTCACCCGGCCTTCGCGGTACGCGGTGTCGTCGCCGAACTTCCAAGCCGTCCACGCGTGCGCCCATTCATGCACCGTGAACGAGACGAGCATGATCAGTATGATGACCGGCAAATATTCTAAATCGAACCAGAACAATTACTCGTCCTCCCCCTTCGGCTTGCCGGCAACGAACGCGATCCATTCTTCCTGCCGGAGCTTGTCTACGATCTCGAACCCGGCCGCAAGCAGTCCCGCTTCGACGTCGAGCTCCTTGTTCTTGTAAATGCCGGAACAGATATAGATGCCGCCGGGCTTAAGCACGTTCATGACGTCGTCCAGGAACAGCAGGATGATCTCCGCGAGAATGTTCGCGACGACGATGTCGACCGGCGGCTTCACTTGGTTCGCGCGGTCGCTTGCGCCGATATCCCCTTCGTTCAGGACGCCGAGCAGATCGCTCTCGCGCGTCTCGATGACGGCTTCCAACTTGTTAAGCGCGACGTTCTCGCCAGCGTTCTTCACCGCCACCGGGTCAAGATCGACGGCCAGTACCCGGTCCGCGCCCAGCTTGATCGCCCCGATCGCGAGAATGCCGGAGCCGGTGCCGACGTCGATCACTTGCTCGCCGCCGGAGATGGCGCTGTCCAGCGCCTTCAAGCACAGGGCGGTCGTCGGATGCGTGCCGGTGCCGAACGCCATGCCCGGATCGATCTCGATGATCAGCTCGCCTTCCCTCGAAGGCGTATATTCCTCCCACGTCGGCTTGATCGTCAACCTTTCGGTTACCGCGATCGGCTTGAAATATTTTTTCCACGCGTGGGCCCAATCGTCCTCGTGCACGTCGCCGGTCGAGATCGTGAACTCGCCCGCATCATAGCCGTATTCGGGAAGCCCGACGAGCAGAACGCGAAGCTCCTCCGCAACCTGTTCCATGTCCGTGCCCTCGGAGAAATAAGCTTTGAACTCCGCGTAGCCTTTGCGAATATCGTTCAGCGGCCGGTCGTACAGCTCGCCGTACTTCGTATCGCGCGGTTTGCTCTCGTCCCAGCCTTCCTCGACGGATACGCCCCCCGCTCCCAATTCCGTTAAGTAATGCGTAACCATCTCTTGGGACGCTTCCGTCGCCAAGACGGTCAATTCGTGCCAGCGCAATTCGTACTCCCCCTATGTATGCAGCCCATGCAGTCCATGCGGCCCGATCATTCGTACCCTTCATTATACACGTTCCAAATTAGCCCGCGCAAAGGAAGCGAGCGCGATTTGCCTACCGCCGCAAAAAACGCGCCTCTCCTCCCGGAGAGACGCGCCCGTCTTTCGTTACGGCGCCAATATGCCGCCGGCCTGCCGGATGACTTCGCGCGCTTGTTCGGTCGCCGAGCCCGGAACCTCGACCGAGAGCGAATAGAGAGCCTCCGGACTGGCGAATTCCCCCAGCGTGCTGGACGCTTCGACGGAGAACGCGGCCGCCGTGTCCGTGAAGATGCCGTCCGTGTCGGTGTAATCGTGCGGCTCGGTCGCCGCCTCCATTACGCCGGTAGACGCGGGCTCGCCGATGCCCGAGCCGAGCTTCTCGAGCCGGAATCGATCGGCGCGGAGCGAAGACAGCTTGCGAATGGCCGATTCCGCTTCATGCTGCGAGTTGAACGCCGCCTGCAAAGATTGCGTCTCCAAGGGTGATTACTCCTCCCCGGTGACGCGGCGATTCGCCGCCGCAGCCCGCTCTTGCGCTTCCTGGTCTTCTTCGTCCGCCAGCTCGTCGGCGAACTCCACGTCTTGATCGGATGCGATAGGAAGCTGGCTGCTTGTCTGTCCTTCTTCGAAATTGCGTCTTGTCATCATGAATCACGCCTCCCTATTGGTCGCGGGCTGCGATCGCCCGGCAATCTCCGATAGGGTGCGCGATCGTAGGGGAGGTTATGCGAATCGGCGGCAAAACCAAAAGCCGCCCTCGGGTTCGTTATCGAACCCGAGGACGGCTCTTCGTCTACCTAACTACTAGTCCCCGCGGAACGCCCGCTTCATCCGCTCGAAGATCGACTCGTGATGCTCGTGCGTCGACTCGCCGCTCGTCTGAGCGAACTCGCGAAGCAGGTCCTTCTGGCTGTCGGTCAGCTGCGTCGGGGTGACGACCGTCACCTTGACCTGCTGATCGCCCTGGCCGTAACCGCGAAGCTTCGGCACGCCTTTGCCCTTGAGCCTGAAGTACGTCCCGGTCTGCGTGCCCGAAGGAATCTTCAGTTTGACCTTATCGGTCAGCGTCGGAATTTCGATCTCGTCGCCGAGCGCCGCTTGCGCGAACGTAAGCGGAATTTCGCAGAAGATATCGTCGCCTTCGCGCTCGAAGAAGTCATGGGACTTCACCCGCAGCACGATATACAGGTCGCCGGCCGGGCCGCCGCGTACGCCGCCTTCGCCCTCGCCGGTTACGCGAAGCTGCGAGCCGTCGTCGACGCCGGCCGGGATCTTGACGTTGATCTTCCGCTGACGCTTCACTTGACCGCTGCCCGAGCAAGTGCCGCAACGATCCTTGACGATCTTGCCCCGACCACCGCAGCCCGTGCAGGCGCGACGGTTGACGATGCGGCCGAACGGCGTATTCTGAGCCACTTCCTGCTGGCCGGAGCCGCGGCAAATCGTGCACGTCTCCGGCTTCGTACCCGGTTTGGCGCCGTTGCCATGGCATGTATCGCACGTCTCGGTGCGCGGAATATTAATGTCGGTTTCCTTGCCGAACACCGCTTCCTTGAACTCGATCGTCATCGTATATTGAAGATCGTTGCCGCGTTGCGGCGCGTTCGGATCGCGCCGGCCGCCTCCTCCGCCGAAGAACATGTCGAAGATGTCGCCGAAGCCGCCGCCGAAATCCGCGCCTCCCCCGCCGCCGAAGCCCGCGTTAGGATCCTGATGGCCGAATTGGTCGTAGCGCGCGCGCTGTTGATCGTCGCTCAGCACGTCGTAAGCTTCCTTCACTTCCTTGAACTTCGCTTCCGCGTCCGGCGCTTTGTTGACGTCCGGATGGTATTTGCGAGCCAGATTGCGGTACGCCTTCTTGACGTCTTCCGCGCCGGCGTTTTTCTCTACCCCTAATACGTCGTAATAGTCCCGCTTGTCGGCCACTTCTCCGCCTCCTCGATACACTTAAATCCTCGTCGGGCTCGAATTAACTTTCCCTCATGAGGAAAGTCAAAGCAGCCCCGCCTAGGCGGAAGCGGCTTTGACTTTCTGTCTATCTATTGCAACTTGATTCCTTATCTTATTTCTTGTCTTCGTCCACGACTTCGTAGTCGGCGTCGACGACGTTATCCTTCTTCGGCGCGGGGCCGGCATCCGGTCCGCCCTCAGGCGCGCCTTGGCCTTGCGCGGCTTGCTCGTACAGCTTCATCGACAGCTGTTGTACGATTTCGCTGAGCGCGTCCGCCGCGGCTTTGATCTCTTCGGCATTGTCGGTTTTCAGCGCTTCGGTTACTTTGTCCTTCGCCGCGTTCGCTTTGTCGATCTCGCCCGCGTCGACTTTGTCTCCGAGGTCTTTCAGCGTCTTCTCGACGGTATAGACCAATTGGTCCGCGCCGTTCTTCGTCTCGATCAGCTCGCGACGGGCTTTGTCTTCCTCGGCGTGCAGCTCGGCTTCCTTCTGCATGCGCTCGATTTCGTCTTTGCTCAAGCCGCTCGAGGACGTGATCGTGATCTTCTGGCTCTTGCCCGTGCCCTTGTCGAGCGCCGATACGTTGACGATGCCGTTGGCATCGATGTCGAACGTGACTTCGATCTGAGGTACGCCGCGCGGAGCGGCCGGAATATCGCTTAGGATGAAGCGTCCGAGCGTCTTGTTGTCCTTCGCCATCGCGCGCTCGCCTTGCAGGACGTGGATCTCGACCTGCGTCTGCATGTCGGCGTACGTCGAGTACACTTGCGACTTGCTCGTCGGAATCGTCGTGTTGCGGTCGATCATCTTCGTCAGTACGCCGCCGGCCGTCTCGATGCCGAGAGACAGCGGAGTGACGTCGAGCAATACGACGTCTTTCACGTCGCCGGTCAGAACGCCCGCTTGAACCGCCGCGCCGAGCGCTACGACTTCGTCCGGGTTTACGCCCTTATGCGGCTCTTTGCCCGTCAGCTTCTTGATCGCTTCGACGACGGCGGGAATACGCGTGGAACCGCCGACGAGCACGACTTTGTGGAGGTCGGCAGGCGTCATGCCCGCATCGGACAACGCTTGGCGCGTAGGCGCCATCGTACGTTCCACGAGCGATGCCGTCAGCTCGTCGAATTTCGCGCGGGACAGCGTCAGCTCCAAGTGCTGAGGCACGCCGTCCACGACGGTGATGAACGGCAGGGAGATCGTCGTCGACAGGACGCCGGACAGCTCTTTCTTCGCTTTCTCCGCCGCGTCCTTCAGACGTTGAACCGCGGACTTGTCTTTCAACAGTTCGATGCCGTGTTCTTTTTTGAATTCGTTGGACAGCCATTCCATGACGATTTGGTCGAAGTCGTCGCCGCCGAGGTGGTTGTCGCCGCTCGTCGCTTTGACTTCGAAGAAGCCGTCGCCCAGCTCCAGGATGCTGACGTCGAACGTGCCGCCGCCAAGGTCGAATACGAGGATCGTTTGATCTTCGGATTTCTCCAAGCCGTAAGCAAGCGCCGCGGCCGTAGGTTCGTTGACGATACGCAGAACTTCTAGGCCCGCGATGCTGCCCGCGTCCTTCGTCGCTTGACGCTGGCTATCGTTAAAGTATGCCGGAACCGTAATTACGGCTTGCGTGACCGGTTGGCCTAAGTATGCTTCCGCGTCGGCTTTCAGCTTCTGCAGGATGATGGCGGAAATCTCTTGCGGGGAATACGCTTTGCCGTCGATCGATTCCTTGTGGGACGTGCCGATATGGCGCTTGATCGAGCTGATCGTGCGGTCGGGGTTCGTGATCGCTTGGCGCTTCGCCGTCTCGCCGACGACGCGCTCGCCGTCCTTCTTGAAGCCGACGACCGAAGGGGTCGTGCGATTGCCTTCCGCGTTCGGGATGACGACCGCCTCGCCGCCTTCCATTACCGCTACGCAAGAGTTCGTGGTGCCTAAGTCGATGCCGATTACTTTACTCATAGTCGATTGCTCCTCCTCCGATTACATGCAAGTTAATGACGCTCTTATGTCGCCCTGCCGCATCCGATGCGGCCATTACCCGCTGACTTTCACCATCGCCGGACGAATGACTTTGTCTTTCAGCCAATAGCCGGATTGAATGACTTCCACCACGGTGCCTTCCTCGTATTCGTCCGACTCCACCTGCATGATCGCTTGATGGTGCTCCGGATCGAATGGCTGCCCGACCGGCGCCATCGGTTTCAAGCCTTCGGCTTCCAACGCTTGGAACAGCTGCCGATGGATCATGTCGACGCCCTTGGCGAACGAATCGCCTTGCGCGCCTTCGCCGTTCGCAGCCAGCGCGCGCTCGAAGTTGTCGAGCACGGGCAGCAACTGCCCGACGAGCTTAGCCGTCGCGTATTGCGCCAGCTCTTCCTTCTCCTTCGCCGTGCGGCGACGGAAGTTATCGAAATCGGCTTGCGCTCGCAAATAGCGGTTCTGGTTGTCTTCCGCGAGGCGCTCCAATGCCGCGATTCTCGGATCCTGATCGGCGTTCGCTTCAGCCGCTTCCTCTTGGTGCCCATGGGCAATCGGTTCGCCCGTCGCTTGCTCCTCGTTAACCGGGGCGAGCTCTTCTTCGCGCTGATCGTTCATCTCCGCGGACTCCTTCGTCTCGTTCGTGCTCATGCCGTATTCACCTCCTTACCGTGCCACCCGTATATGGGGGCTATACAACTTATTATTTGAACCCGCGGGACATCAGTAACGCGATATCCTTGGATAAATAATCGAGCAAACTGATCACTTTGCCGTATTCCATCCGTACCGGTCCGAGCACGCCGATCGTGCCGAGCGATTGTCCGTCGAGCGAGTAAGTCGCCGTAATCAGGCTGCATTGATTGATCGCCTCGACCGCGTTCTCCGTGCCGATCCGTACTTGAATGCCCCCGGGATGCGCATGGAACAACTGAGATAGCATGCGCGTCTCCTCGAGCATGCCGAGAATGCTCTTCGCCTTATCGACGTCTTTGAACTCGGGCTGCGTCAGCATGTTCGACGCGCCGCTCAGGAACACCTTCGGCTCCTGCTTCTCGGTAATCGCCTGCTCGAGCAGGTTCAGCACTTCCTCGCAGCGGTCCACGTAACGGCTAAGCTCCTTGGCGATCTCGCTGTGCAGCACGGACTTCACCCGGAAGAACGGTACGCCGCTAAGCTTATCGTTCAGAACGGCTACGATCTTGCTCATGTCTTCCATGGATATGCCGTCGGGGATGTTGATGGTACGGTGTTCCACGTGCCCGGTATTCGCCACGATAATGGCGACGGCCGAACGATCGGTAATCGGAACGAGCTGGAAGTGCTTCAACGTCGTGTCGAAAATCTCGGGACCGAGCACGATCGACGTATAATTCGTCAGTTGGGACAGAATGGTCGCGGCATGGCCGATGACCCCTTCCCAATGGTTCATCTTCTCCGCGAAAAAGCTGCGGATCTTGCGCACGTCTTGCTCCGACGCGCCGTCCACGGTAACGAGATGGTCCACGTAGTAACGGTAGCCCTTAATGGAAGGAATGCGTCCCGCCGACGTGTGCGGCTGCTCCAGCAAGCCGAGCTCCTCCAGATCGGCCATCTCGTTGCGGATCGTCGCCGGGCTGAAGGACACGTCGGCTCGCTTGGAAATGCTGCGCGAACCGACCGGCTCGGCTGAGCGTACGTAATCGTCGATAATGGCACCTAGAATCATCCGTTGACGCTCGCTTAACATACCGTTGTCCTCCTCTGCGTGATCCGTTCAATTCGTTAGCACTCCAATTCAGCGAGTGCTAACGACTAATACAAAAATACCAAACCATCGTCGGTCGTGTCAAGAACGTACCGGGACGGTTTGGCGGTCGATTTTAAATTCGGGCGTAGGTCATTTCCGCGTCTTCCGGAGTCAATTCGATCCGCTTCAGAACCGCGATCTCGTCGCAATTGTTCTGCTTCGCGCAGTTCACGCAATCGGTCCATACTTTCTCCGGGAATATCTCCTTGTCGACGACGTGAAAGCCGTTCTTCTGGAAGAAGGACACCTCGTAGGTCAAAGCCATGACCTTAGGAATGCGTTGTTCCTCCGCTTCGGCCATCAAGGCGTCGACCAGCTTGCTGCCGATTCCTTGACCCTTATAGCCGTCCGCGATGCCGAGCGAGCGGATCTCGACCAAGTCCGAGCCAAGCTTCAACAGCGAGCCGCAGCCGACGAGCTTGCCGTCGTCGCTGGCGACGACGAAGTTGCCGATATTGCGCGCGAGCGCTTCGCGCGAACGGGGCAGCATAATTCCTTTGGCGGCATAACCTTGTATAAGATCGTGAAGCGCGTCCACATCCTCGGACGTCGCTTTCCGGCAAATGACGGACATGGTCGACCCTTCTTTCTACCTGACCGGCTGAGTGATATGAATAAATATACAACAGCATTCAGTCAGATACAATAGAGAAAACGCGTCACGCCGAGCCTTCTCCCCCCTGCCTGTCCTCGCGCTTCCACGGCGGGTCGGTCGCGTCCCGCAAGGCTTTGTTCACGCGGTGGAGCGCATAGGGGACGATCGCGCATAACGCCACGCACGACATTCCCAGCAAGGACGGAAGATGCGTCCAAATCCACCAACCCATGCGCTACGCCCCCCTGATTTTATCGATGTTGCCGCTCCTGCGGATGTGAACGGTCGCCTCGACCCGAATCGTCGCGTTCGAGAACAAATTCCGCCCGTTATCCCAATTATCCCGGATACCGGTCCATAGCCGGTAATGATTCTCGTACAAGAACCCGCCCAGTCCCATCGCGTCTTTTTTCAACGATCGTTGCAAGTAGCGAATCGTCTCGGCGCATCTCTCTTCGATCTCGTTCGCGACGGCGTTCTGGGCTTTATCCAGCGTCGCCGTCTTCTTGAAGGATTCGGTGGACGTCGTTTCGTTAAGCGCGCCACTAACCCGAATCGTAATCAGGAAACCCAAATTGTCGGGATCCCGGTCGGTCAACTTGAATTCGCTGTTCCCGCCTTCGATCTGAAAAGTCGCTTCCGCTCCGTCCAGCTTGAATTCCATAGCTCCGCCATTGATGACGCCTCTTATGAAGTTCAACGATTGCGCGTCCGATTGTTCCATTGCGCCGACCATCCGGTTCGTCCTCCCGTCGACGACGGCCACGCTGTCGAAAGCCGCAACCATCTTATCCTTGTAAGTGACGCAGGGAATGAGGAACGTCTCGTAGCGGAGCAACATCTCGTGCACGTCCCCTATCCGTACTTGAGGCGCGATATACGAGCTCCCGCGCCGGTTCCGATCAAACACGCTCAAGTATAGAGCCGGCAGCGGTTCGTTCGGCACTTCCAACTCGAGCAGCTTCTTCGCATCCCCTTTGGAGATGATGACGTGCGCGGAGCGTCGCATGTATTTGTCCCTCAGAAAATAATCGAACACGTCGCTTAAGCCTCCGTTATGCTTCGCCATATCCGAAGACACGATGATTGTCTTCAGATGCTCCATGAACGGCTGCCGGCTCGTCTGCAACGACATTTTGGCGGCGACCGCCGACAAGCTCCGCTCTTGCGCGGTAATATTGAAATACGTCTTGCCCTGCCCTGTCTTGCCGTTGCTCTCCTTGATAGCCGACGGAATGACGATCTGGTAGGTGACGCTGTATCGGTCATGCGCCTCGCCGCCTTGATCTTTCCCCGAGCGGGGCGGCTTGTCGATCGCGACGCCGATGACGAAGCCCCTCTGATCGATCTCAACCCGATCCCAACACCCTGCCAGCAACACGCATAACGCGAACGCCACGCCGACTCGAATCGTTCTACCCAGCATTGCCCCCCACCCCTTTGGCTTTGGCGATCAACAGCAACGACATCGGCACGATTGCCACGAGAACGAAGCCGAAGTAGCTGAGCCACTGCCCGAACGTACTCGTCTCCCCGACGTTTTGCGGAAGCATGCCGAAGATGAATATAAAAGGGAGGACGATCGAAATCGCGGCGATCTTCTTCAACGCGACGAACAAAGAGCGGAGGCACATAATCGAGATATCGAGCGCGACGCTCGTCGTATTGAACACGGTCATGAGCCAGATCGTGAAGAACACCGACTCGAACCGTTCGAAGAACTGCCCCGGGAGCTCAATCTCCTTGGCGAGCTCGACCGTCGGATATTGGATATTCGCCGCCCCCTCGTTCGTGAACACGCCGATCGTAACGAGATAGACGGCCAAATAGAGAACGAACGGAATTAGGACGCCGATGAGAGACATGGCGACTGCCTTAGCCGGCTTGCGCATCATGAAGGCATAGAACAAGATCAATTCGAACCCTAGAAACGAGAACACGACTTCGCTGCTTCCCTTCAGCAGACCTCGAGGCTCCGTAACGAAGTGAGGCTTCAGATTGGAGGGCTCGAACAGATCCGCGGCGAACGACAACACGAACGTCGACACCACGAGGACGATCGGCAAGAAGAGGACGTTCAGCCGGATAAGACCGATTCGTTCTCCCGCTACGGCATAGGCGGTAACGAACAAGAAGGCGAGGCCGATCACTTCTGCCGGCGTCTGGTCGAACAAGTATTGCTTCGAGATCGTAACGATCATGCGCGCCTCGTAAGCGCCGTAACAAACGAAGTATACGAAAAACAACCAACTCAACCCGATCGCGACCGGCTTCGTCGCGATCGACGCCGCGTATTCATGAAACATCTTCCCCGGGAACCGCGAAGCCAGCTTCGCCGCGACCCAAGCGAGCAGCATGGCGACGCCGCCCGCGATCAGAATGGATATCCATCCGTCCGACGCTCGGGTCGCCTGGGCAAGAGAACTCGGCAGCGTCAGCACCCCGACGCCAAGGATGACGTTCGCTACCGTGATGGCGATTTCCCTTCCGCCGACTCTCGAATCGGCGTAATCGAACGGCTTCATTTCGCGTCCTCCTCGACGTCCGGCATCCGTTCTGTCTCGCCGGTCTTCAGCATTCCCGGTCTCTCTTTCATTTGCATGACGGGCGACCGCAGCAGCAAGTCTTTCCAATCCTTCAAGAACGTCGGCGCGATCGGCGTCGTGTAAGGAATGCCGAACGTCTTCAGATTCACGAGGTGGATATTGATCGCGATATAGACGAGAATGACCCCGTATAACCCGAATAACGTCGCGGAAACCATGACGCCGAACCGAACGACGCGGAGCGAGATCGCGAACGAATAGGCCGGAAGCGCGAACGACGTAATCGCCGTGACCGCGACGACGATGACCATGATCGGGCTGACGACGCCGGCTTGAACGGCGGCTTCCCCGATGACGAGACCGCCGACGATGCCGATCGTCTGTCCGATCGGCTTCGGCAATCGTATGCCGGCTTCTCGCAGCAGCTCCAGCGTCGCCTCCATAATGAACGCTTCGACGAACGCGGGGAACGGCACGCCCTCCCGAGTGCCGGCGATCGAGAAGGCGAGCCGCGACGGCAGCATGCCGTGATGATATTCGAGCAACGCAATATAGAGAGCGGGAAGGAACGTCGCGATGAAAGCGGCGAAATAGCGCAATAGGCGCAACCCGGTCGCGATGATCCAGTTCTGATAGAAATCTTCGGGCGATTGGAAGAACGTCGATAAGGTCGAGGGCACGATCAATTGAAACGGCGTGCCGTCCACCATGATCGCGACCCTGCCCTGAAGCAGAGCCCCCGATACTTTGTCCGGGCGCTCCGTGTTCGTCACTTGGGGGAACGGGGACAGCGCATGATCGGATATCCACTGTTCGACGAAGCCGGAGCCTTCCGGGTCGTCCATATCGATCGTCTTGACTCTGCGCATCACTTCCGCGACGAGTTCAGGGTTCGCGATTCCTTCGACGTAGACGACGATCAATTCCTTACGCGAACGCCTGCCGACCGTCCGGGAAACCATCTTCAGGTTGGCGTCCCGAATCCGCCTGCGGATCAATGACGTGTTCGTACGGATATCCTCCGTAAACCCGTCGCGCGGCCCCCGGATAAGCGCCTCGGTCTGCGGCTCTTCGATGGAACGGGTTTTCATCCCTCTGCTGCCTACGGCCAGCGCCAGGATCGAACCGTCGGCGAACACGAGCGAATCACCTTGCAGCATCGCGTCGATCGCCGCGGTCATCTCTTCGAATAACCGCGTCTCTTGCAACGGTAGAACGGACTCGCAGAGCCATGCCATGAAGTCCGCCCGCTCGAACGCGCGATCTTCCATCGGAGCATGGCTTAACAGCGGCCGTAACACTCGTTCATCGATCAGCGTCCGGTCGACGAGACCGTCGATGCAGCAGACGACGATCCGCTGACCGGACGCGCCGGGGTTCAGCACCTTGACGATCAAATCCCCGGGCTCGGAGAGCAGGCGCCGAACGACGTCCGCGTTGGCGGTCGCCGACGTTAGGACCGGGCCGTCATCTCGTACGGTCGGGCTCGCGACTCGTCGTTTCATGCCCCGGAATCCCTCTTTTCGCGCTTGATTGATACCACTATTCCCCTCGCCGATCGGCATTATCCAATGTTGGGCGAAATGACTTCTTCGAGGTATATGTTGCTACATTATTGTCATCCTAACGCTATGAAACGATTGAATCCCCTCTACCGGGCTGCTCCGGCGACGAGCGCGGCGGCGAACGGCTACGATCTGCTCGCCCGCTACGACCCGAGAACGGTGGTATGGCTGTCGGCCACTTTTCCCGGATTCGGCCATTTGCTCCTCAACCATAACGTGCGCGGCCTCTTCTTCACGCTGTCCGAGGTGTTCGTCAACTCGTTCGCCCACGTTAACGAAGCGATCGTCTATACGTTCTGCGGGAAATTCGACGAAGCGGCTCGCGTGCTTGATCCCCGATGGGTCGTCGGATACGCCGTCGTGTTCTTGTACGCGATACTGGACAGCTACCGGATCTCGATCGGACAGAACCGACTGTTGGATCGCGGGATCGTCGGCGTTAACCGATTGGCCGCCGCCTATTTTCCAAGACAGGAAATCCAATATACGATGCCGAAGCTGCCGTGGGTCGCGGTCGTCTTCTCCTGCTTGGTTCCCGGCTTGGGTCAAATCTACGTACAACGATACTGGCTGGCGATGTACGGGGTATTGTGGTGGTGGATTTACGCGACGCTGTCCGGCTATAACGTCGCCTGGATCCGGTTGCTGCTCGGGGATATGGAAGGCGCGTCGCGCCTCCATCCTCACTGGGTGCTGTTCATGCCGTCCTTGATCGCCGGAGCGACTTACCACGCTTACGTATGCTGCTTGCGGCAGAACCGGTTGTTCCGCTTGGAGCAGAGAACGTACGCGACGATGGCATTCAGGGGAGAGAGCATTCGGCTCGCCCGTTATCGGCTCGATTAAGGTCCTGGAGGGTTGCGCATGCTCATCATCGGGATTTTCCCTAACGATATGGGCCTCGTGCAGGCGCTGCTCGACATGGAGCACGCCGGCATCGGCAAAGACCGTCTGCTCGTCGTCCCCTTGGACGCGTCGCCCGACGGGACGAAACCGGCGGCGTTCTTCAATCCGATCGCGGGACAATCGAGCGTGGAGAGCGGCATCGCCGTCGCCACGGCAAGCGCGGTCGTCTTCATTAGCAGAGGCTTCGATATGGCCTGGGGGCCGCTCGTCTGGGGGATGATCGGCGCGGCCGGCGGATTCGCGGCCGGCTACTTGCTGCAACGGCTGTACGCCGCGCGCAAGCGCTCGCGGCTACGTACGGCGAGGGCGACGGAAATGACGGTGCTCGTCGAATGCGAGGAATCGGAGCGGCAACAGGTGCTGCACGCGTTATGGACCAACAACGCGGTCTCCGTCGGCTTTCGTTCGAGCGAATCTTAGCGAGCAAAAAAGAGCCTGCCGGGAATATCGAGTACCCGGGCAGGCTTGTTGCCGATTGTATCAGATTATACGAACGCGCCGAACACCTCGTTGCCGAGCACGACGCCTTGCGGCGTGAGCCGGTATCCCCCTCGTTCCGTGCGCTCGAGCAGTCCCTGGGCTTGCAGCTTCGACAACTCGGCGCCGAACTTCGCTTCGAGCGTCTCGCCTCCGAACTGACTGGCGAAATCTTCCGGCCGGACGCCTTCCAGCATGCGCAAACCGACCATCATGAAATCTCCCTTCGCTTCCTCCGGATCGACCGCGTTCGTATCGAGGCGCGGCAGCGCTTGGTTAGCGGCATCGATATACGGCTGCACGCCTTTGATGTTCATATGCCGCAGCCCTAGCGCGTATCCGTGAGCGCCGGCTCCGAGCCCGTAATACGGTTCGTTGCGCCAATACGTCGTGTTGTGGCGACTCTCGAAGCCGGGTCTGGCAAAGTTGCTGATCTCGTATTGCCGGTAGCCTTCCCCGCCTAATCTCTCCATTAGATACTCGTACATCGCCAGCTCTTCTTCCTCTTCCGGAAGCGGCAGCTCGTCGCGTTGGTACAGCCGGTGGAACAGCGTGTTCTCCTCGACCTTCAAGCCGTACAGCGAATAGTGCGGCAGATCGAGCGCGATCGCCTTGTTCACGCTGTCCTTAAGCTGATCGAGCGTCTGGTTCGGCAACCCGAACATTAGATCGATGGACAGGTTCGAGAACCCCGCGGCTTTCGCGTTCGCGATGCTCTGCACGACGTCCTGCGCGGCGTGAATGCGGCCGATCGTCTGCAGCAAGCCGTTATCGAACGTCTGAGCGCCGAAGCTGATCCGGTTGACGCCTCCCGCCTTCATCGCGGCCAGCTTCTCCGGGTCGGTCGTGCCGGGGTTCGCTTCCATCGTGAACTCCGCGTCCGGGGAGATCGGGAAGTGCCTGCGAACGGCCGCCAAGAACCGCTCCATCTGCTTCGGATCGAGCACCGTCGGCGTCCCTCCGCCCACGAACACGGTATCGATCGTCTCCGGAGGCAGCGCCAAGGCCGTCAGTTTCATTTCGTTCTCCAATGCGTCCAGATACGCATCGATCGGTTGGCCCGCCGCCACATACGAATTGAAATCGCAGTAGAAGCACTTGTTCGTGCAGAACGGGATATGAATGTAGAGCGCCCGCGGGGTCCATCGGTGAACCTCGGGTAACGCGTTGGCGGATTGCATGTCGATCATCACCTCCGTTAACGCGAATAACGGGCCATCGGCCCGCTATCCGCCATCTTCTTATATCGCGACGTTCGTTCGCGGGTTAATCGTCGTCCAGCTTCAGTACGGCCATGAACGCTTCCTGCGGCACTTCCACGTTGCCGACCTGCTTCATCCGCTTCTTGCCTTCCTTCTGCTTGTCGAGCAGCTTCCGCTTCCGCGAAATATCGCCGCCGTAGCACTTGGCGAGAACGTTCTTCCGCATTGCCTTGATGGTCTCCCGGGAGACGATCTTCTGGCCGACGGCCGCCTGGATCGGCACCTCGAACATTTGACGGGGGATGAGATCCTTCAGCTTCTCGCAAATGACTCGTCCGCGTTGGTACGCGCGGTCGCGGTGAACGATGAACGACAGCGCGTCGACCTTCTCGGAGTTGAGCAGAATGTCCATCTTCACGAGACTCGACTGGCGGTAGCCGGACAGCTCGTAGTCGAACGAGGCATAGCCCTTCGTGCTCGACTTCAACTGGTCGAAGAAGTCGTACACGATCTCCGCGAGCGGAACGTCGTACTTCAGCGTGACGCGGTTCGTATCGAGATATTGCATGTCGATGAATTCGCCGCGCTTGCCCTGGCAGAGCTCCATGATCGCGCCGACGTAGTCGTTCGGCACGATGATCGAAGCCTTCACGAACGGCTCTTCGACGTAATCGATCTTGCCCGCCTCCGGATATTCGGCCGGGTTCGAGATTTGGAGCATTTCCCCGTTCGTCTGCATGACATGGTAGATAACGCTCGGCGCCGTCGTGATGAGCGGAATGTTGAACTCGCGCTCGATGCGCTCCTGAATGATCTCCATGTGGAGCATGCCGAGGAAGCCGCAGCGGAAGCCGAAGCCGAGCGCCTGGGACGACTCCGGCTCGAAGCGCAACGACGCGTCGTTCAGCTCGAGCTTCTCGAGCGCGTCTCGGAGGTCGTTATAATCCGTCGATTCGATCGGGAACAGGCCGCAGAATACCATCGGGTTGATGCGGCGGTAGCCGGCGAGCGGCTCTAGCGTCGGGTTCTTCGCGTCCGTGATCGTATCGCCGACGCGCGTGTCCTTGACGTTCTTGATCGACGCGGCCACGAAGCCGACGTCGCCCGGCCCGAGCTCGTCGACGAGCGTCTGGCGCGGCATGAAGGTCCCGACCTCGACGACGTCGAACTGCGCGCCCGTCGCCATGAACTTCATCTTCGTGCCCGGACGCAGCGTGCCGTCGATGACGCGGATGTAACAGACGACGCCGCGGTACGCGTCGTAGTGGGAGTCGAAGATGAGCGCCTTGAGAGGCTTGTTCCGGTCGCCCTGCGGCGCGGGCACCTTCGCGACGATCTGCTCGAGAATTTCCTTGATGCCGATGCCGTTCTTCGCGGAGGCGAGCACCGCGTCGCTGGCGTCGAGGCCGATGACGTCCTCGACTTCTTGCTTGACGCGCTCGGGATCCGCGCTCGGCAAGTCGATTTTATTGATGACCGGGACGATCTCGAGGTTGTTGTCGAGGGCGAGATACACGTTGGCGAGCGTCTGCGCTTCGATGCCTTGCGCCGCATCGACGACGAGAATGGCGCCTTCGCAAGCGGCCAAGCTTCGCGACACTTCGTACGTGAAGTCGACGTGCCCCGGCGTGTCGATCAGATGGAGCAAGTACGTCTCTCCGTCGTCGGCTTTATACTTCAAGCGAACGGCCTGCAGCTTGATCGTAATGCCGCGCTCCCGCTCGAGATCCATCGAGTCGAGCACTTGAGCTTGCATCTCGCGGGACGTAAGCGCCCCGGTATATTCCAGAATGCGATCGGCCAGCGTCGATTTGCCGTGGTCGATATGCGCGATAATGCAGAAATTGCGGATATGGCTTTGCTTGATTGTCGGTTCTGCCATGTAAATGAATACCCTCCAGCCGGATCGATGCGCCCTTTGACTATCACTTCATTATAACAGCGCCGGGCGGAAGCATCAATGAACGAACGCAGCGGCTACCGTTCTTCCGCTCGCGCCTCGTCTCCGTCCTTCAGCAACGCCTTCAGCAACGGCGGCGTGACCAGCGTGCTAACGATAACTACGACGATGGTCGAAGTGAAGTACGCCGGGCTCAGCAAGCCGGCATTCAACCCGATCGCCGCGATAATGAGCGCGACTTCTCCTCTGGAGATCATGCCGGCGCCGATGACCATCGAGGAGTGCGGACCGAAGCCGGTCAGACGCGCGCCGAAACCCGCTCCGACGAGCTTGGTTACCACGGCGACGATGCTTAGAGCGACAATGAACCAAATCTGGTCGGTCAACCCGTGGAACGACACGGACAACCCGATGCTCGCAAAGAACACCGGCACGAACACGGCGTAGGCAATCGGTTGGAGCTTCTGCTCGACAGTATGCTTGAAACCGGTGCGCGAGATCGCGATACCAGCCGCGAACGAGCCGATGATGCCGGCCACGCCGAGACTTTCCCCCATATAGGCGAAGAGCAGGCAGACAACTAACGCCGCGCTGACGACGGCTTCCGTCACCCGCGATCGCGCAAGCACCCGCATCGCTAATGGAACGACTTTCCAGCCGAGCAGGACGACCAGGGCGAAGAACAGAAGCTTCTTGCCGACGACCGCAGCCAAGCTGATCTCTTCGGCCGTCATGAAGCTCATCATGACCGCGAGCGCGACGACGACGAGAATATCGTCGACGAGGGCCGCGCCGAGCACCGTCGTACTCTCCTTGCTCTTGAGCTTGCCGAGCTCCCTGAACGTCTGGACGGAGATGCTGACCGACGTGGCCGACAGCAATAACCCGAGGAACAACGCTTCCTTGTCGGACATGCCGACGGCGACCCCGGCGAAGTAGCCTCCGGCGAGCGGCAAGACGACGCCGCCGACCGCCACGGCGACCGCCGAGACGCGGTTATCATTCAACTCCTTGATATCCGTCTCCAGTCCCGCCAAGAACATGAGCAGCAAGACGCCAATGTGGCCGAAAGCTTCGATCGCTTCCGAACTTTGCACCCAGCCGAGCACCGCGGGTCCGATGACGACGCCGACGATCAGCTTGCCCAATACGGAAGGTTGGCCGAAACGCACCGAGACGTCGCCAGCTAATTTCGTAAACAGAATAACGAGCGCCAACTGCAGGAACAATTCCAAGATAAGATCCTCCTTCGTAACTTTCGTAATCCGAAAAAAAGCAAAAAGAGCCCGTCATTGACAGGCTCCACCAGGACATGCTCGTTTATTCGGTTGGAAACTTCTTTGTAACATTATAACATGCGGATCGGGCTTAGCCCAGCTATTTTCGACTGCCGGTCGATCCTCTTCAAGACTCCGGCGATTCGATCTTCAACCCTTCGACATGCCGTTTGCTCATCAGCTTCCGCTTCTTCCGGTTCTCTACCGTGTCGAAGACGATATCCATGTCGTAGTCTTGGCCGGGATAAAGCTCCTTGCGCTCGATAAAGCGGCGGATGCGCTTATGGTTAAGGACGATCTTCTCCTTCTGCACCTGGACCGTCACGTTGCCGCGCTCGTCGGGCAACCGGTAGATGACGCCGGTCTTCTTCAACTGCGGAATGAAGACGACGTCGCCGACTTCCCACTCCGGCCTGACCGTGGAAGGCTCTCCTCCCGCCCGCTTCGCGCGGGCGCGTTGCGGCTGCGCCGGCCTCGCGTCTCCTAGCTGAGCTGCGGGGATAACGGACGGACGGCTGGCGGTCGAAGCCCCCTCGCCGGATTTCAAGCTGCCCGTAATGACGCGCGCGCGCTCGATGATCTGCTGCGGAATGCCGAGCTTCGCGGCGATGACGAACGCGTAGCTATTGCCCGCTTCGCCCATATCGAGACGGTACAGCGGACGCAGCGTCTCTTCGTCGAACGCCATACGCGCGTTCTTGAAGCCCGGAGTGACGCGCGCGTACTCCTTGATCTCGTTGAAGTGGGTCGTCGCCATGAGCGTCGCGCCCCTTCGGTACAGCTCCTCGAGCACCGCGATCGACAAGCCTACGCCTTCCCCCGGGTCGGTGCCGGTCGCGAGCTCGTCGAGCAGCACGAGCGTCTTGCCGTCCGCATACCGCAAAATATCGATGACGTTGCGCAGGTGCGACGAGAACGTGCTGAGCGACGCGTCCAGGCTCTGGTCGTCCCCGATGTCGACTTCGATCGAGCGGAAGACGGCGATGCTGCTCCCTTCCGCGGCCGGAATGAGCAAGCCCGACTGCGCCATGAGCGTCAGCAGCCCGACCGTCTTCAAGGACACCGTCTTGCCTCCCGTGTTCGGCCCCGTGACGAGCAGCGCCCGGTAATCTCCGCCGAGACGGACGTTCAGCGGCACCGGGGCGCCGGAGAGCAGCGGATGGCGGCCTTCCCGCAGGTCGATGATACGATCTTCGTTCAGCGTCGGAGCGGTTCCGCCGATCGCAAGCCCCCACTTCGCCTTCGCGAACAGGAAGTCGTAATGTCCGACCGTCTCCAAGTTCACGTTCAACTCGTACGAGAAACTCTCGGCGACGCCCGTCAGTTGGGCGAGAATCTGCGATTCCTCCCGCGTCTCCTCGGACCGAAGCGCGCTGAGCTCGTACTGAAGCCCGGCGACCTCGCTCGGTTCGACGAACACGGTCTGACCGCTCGCAGATTCGTCCAGCACCGTGCCGGGCACCCGCTTGCGGTATTCCTTCTTGACCGGCAGCACGTAGCGCCCGTTCCGCTGGCTGACGAGCCGCTCTTGCAGAATGTCGGACAGCCGCGACAGCATGCCGTCTAGCCGCTTCTGCAGCCTTTCTTCCGCGGCGCGGATTTTTTTGCGGACCTTGTGCAGGTTGTTGCTCGCCGTATCTACGATTCGTCCGCGGTCGACGCATTGCTCGATCTGTTCGCGCAGCGGCTTCAGATCGTGCATCGCGAGCACGTACGACGCCACCGACGGCGCTTCCGCCTTCTTCGCGTTCATATATTGCTTCAACTGCTCGCAGCTGCGCGCGAATTGGGCGAGATGTCCGAAGTCGTGCTCCGACAGCACGTAGCCCGTGCCGAGCAGCGCCGTCATCGTCTCCATTCCTTCGAGCGAAGGCAGCGGGGCGCTCGCGCCCTTGGCGAGCAGCGCGCACGCTTCCTTGGCTTCCGCCAGCTTCCGCGCGATCGCTTGCGCGTTGTCGCCAGGCTGCAGTTTCTCGATCTGTTGCTTGCCCAGGTAAGTCGTGGCGTAAGTCATGAGCGTCTCGATGACGCGGTTATATTCTAATTTGTTCAATGCATGCTTTCTCAAGGTGAATTCCTCCGTTAGGTTCGATTTATATGTCGGGTGAGCTGGCATGGACGCAAAAAAGCCGTGCCCGAATGAGCACGGCTTACATTCCTATTGCGCCCGTCGGCTAGGAACTTGACCGGTTCTTCACTGGCATCCATCCGCGCCCAAGCGTACGGAAAACAGACCTTCGAAAGAAGGCGCACGATTCCGCATCGCATATGGGACGGACTATTGGATTATCAGTTCAGAACCAAGACCAACATATTATTGTTCCCCTTAACGGTTGAAGTGTCTTCATCATAGACGACCGGCGGCGCCCCCGTCAAGCGGCTTCGGCCCGCTCCGGCTTCTGAACGCCCAGACGACGGCCGAGACGAACGCCAGCGACAGCGCCCCGCAGCATAGGAAGGCGATGCCGACGCCGTACTTGTCGGCGACCCATCCGGTGAACAGGTTGCCGAACGGCGTGCTGCCGGCGAATACGAGCGTATACACGCTCATGACCCGCGCTCTGTAAACGTCGGACGCGGACATCTGGAGGAGCGAGTTGCTGTTCGTCGCGATCGCGATGTTCAGGAAGCCGCAAGCGAGCAACAGCGCGCCGGCCGTCCAGGACGTCTTCGCGAACGCGAGCAGCGTCAGGCCGATCGGAACGAGCGTGCCGAGGACGACCGTCAGCTTCAACTGCGGTCCCCGTCGGCTGCGCATGCCGATCGTGATCGCTCCGACGAGAGCGCCTAAGCCGACGCACGACATGAGCATGCCGTACGTCGCCTCTCCGGCGCCGAGCACGTCTTGGGTCAGCACGGGCACGAGCACGTTGAAGTTGAACCCGAGCGTCCCGATAATCGCGACGAACAGCACCGTCTGCGCCAGCTGCGGGTTCGCCCGAATATAGGCGAGGCCGTCGCGGATTTCGCTCCATACGGTGCTGCCGACGCGGACTTCCCGAATGAACGGCGTCAGCCGCAGCTGACTCAATGTCAGGAGCACGACGATGAACGAGATGCCGTTCAGCATATAGCACCAGCCGACGCCGACGGTCGCCATGAGAAGCGCCCCGATAGCCGGGCCGACGATTCTGGCGAGATTGAACGTCATCGAATTGAGCGCCACCGCGTTCATCAGATCTTCCCGGCCGACGAGCTCGATGTTCATCGATTGCCGGGTCGGCATGTCGAACGTGTTCGAGATGCCGAGCAGGAACGCCATGACGAGAATATGCTCGAACCGAATCGTCCCGGAGAATACGAGAGCCGCCGTCGTGAAGGCAATTGTCATCGCGACCGTCTGCGTGACCATGAGAATGGACCGCTTCGGGAACTTATCGACGATGACGCCGGCGAACAGAGAGAGTACCGTCAGCGGCAAGAACTGCGCCAAGCCGAGCATGCCGAGGAGGAACGGCGACTTCGTTAGCGATAGCACGAGCCAAGCTTGGCTGACGTTCTGCACCCACGTTCCGATCAAAGAAACGCACTGACCCAGCCAGAACGTCCGATAGTTCCGGTGGGTCAGCGCGTGGAAGTGCGCATGGACGAACCGCGTCGTCCTGCTTGCGACCGCGTTCATCCGATCGTCTGCGTCGGAACGGCCAGCAAGCTGTCCGCCGCCGGACGGCGGCCGTTCGGCTTCTCCCGCTCGCGCAGCGCTTCCGGCAGCGAGCCGGCGTCCGCGCGATAGCCGAGCGCGATGACCGCGTGCAGCTCGATATGGTCCGGCGTTCCGAGAAGCGTTCTGGCCAATTCGCGATCGTAGCCGCCTACCGCCCGGGTAGACAAGCCGACGAGCTGCGCTTGCAACGCCAGGATGCCCCACGCCGCTCCGGCGTCGAAGGCGTGCGCGCCGTTCGGCTGTCCGTCCTCCCTCAGCTTCTCGGAGGCGATCAGCAGCAGCACCGGCGCGCCGTCCGTCCACAGACGGTTGTTCGGCTTGATGAACTTGCGGAACGTCTCGTGCTCCTCCGGCGTGCGCGCCGCGTAGAACCGCCACGGCTGCAGGTTGCTCGAGGAGGGCGCCCAGCGGGCGGCCTCCAGCACCGTCGCAAGCAATTCTTCAGGTACCTGCCGCGGCTCGTAAGCTCGCGGCGACCACCGGTTCAGCACGAGCGGATGCACCGGCGCGTCCGTCTCCCGCGCGTCGGCGACCTCCGGCGCATAACGGGAAGGCAGCTCCCAATCTATCGTTCTTACGTTGCTCATTCCGATGTTCCTCCTCTGCGATTATCCGAGAATACGCGCCGCAAGAAGCGGAGCGAATTGTCCAGCGCGTCTTCCAAATGCTTCGTGAATCCTTCGTACGGATGCTTCGCCCCGAACGCGTGGTCCGCACCGCGAACCGCGACGAACGATTGCTCGGGATAGGCGTCCTGCAGCTCGTCGACGGCGGCAAGCAGGCGCTCGTGGTCCGCGGTCCCGTAGACGACGAGCGCGGGAACCTCCAGATCTCCGTATGCGCCGACGACGTCGTACCGGTCCGCGTTCGCGGCCAAATCCGCGCGGATCGCCTCCTCGCGAACCGTCAGGCTCGCCCCGTCGGCAGCGATCGGAGAGAGCGGCGCGGATACGCCGCCGTTCCACGCGACGACGGCGCGCACGGCCGGCCGCCGGGAGGCGAGCAGAATGCCGCTGCCGGCGGCCCGGCTATGGCCGAGCACGGCGATGCGCGATTTGTCCGCCTCTTCGTCGAGGCCGAGGCCCGTAGCGAGCAGTTGCGTCAGTACCGCGTCCCAATCCGCAAGCTCCTGCCCGTATGTGGCCGCTTCGGCCACGGTCTCGGCGGACTGCCGGTCTTCCTCCGCAGCGATGCGGGAGAAGTCGAAGCTGACCGCGTAATAGCCTTGCTCCGCGAACCGGCCGGCGACTTCCGGCCAGAACGACCAGAGGCGGTGCGCCCGAAAACCGTGTCCGAGCAGCACGACGGGCTTGGGCTCGCCGTTCGGAATCGCCCGCGCCTCTCCTCTTACGCGCAAGCCGTTGCCGAGCGGAATGTCGAAGCTTGCGACGGCGATCGTATGTGCAGACATGCGGCTTTCCTCCCTTGTCCACATTGCGTAATGCTTGCTATTGCTTATTGCTTATTACTCATAGCTTATTGTTTAAGTACCCAATCCGAGATCGCGAAATCGGAAGTCGCGAGCTTCTCTTCGACGAGGAAGTTTTTCGTCCCTTCGAGCAGCTTCAGCCCGTCGTCCGTGAACGGAACGTCCTTGTTCTGCGCGATCGGCGACACTTGCTTCACGAGCTCCGGCGTCGTGTTGTTGACTTCCGCCAAGAACGCGTAGTACTCGTCCTCGTGCTGCTTCAAGTCTTCGAGCGCTTTCAGCCGCGCCTCGTTCCATATTCTCGGGAAGTCGGGGAACTTCTCGAGATACTTCTCGGAGACGACCGTCGTGCTCGTGCCGAGCAGCTCCGGATGCTTCGAGGAGTCGTCGATCAACGGGAAGCCTTGCTCGATCAGCTTCAACGAAGGCACGCCCGAGTTCGTCATCGCGTCGACTTCGCCGCGCGCCAGCGCCGCTTCGCCGTCCGGGCGCAGCATGTGGACGTACTTGACGTCCTTGATGCCTTCGTCGTTCAGCAGCCCGACGATATAGCGATGCATGTAAGAGCCCTTCTGGATCGCGATCGTCTTGCCTTCGAGATCCTGAAGCGTCTTCGGACCGTCCTTCTTCCCGATCAAGTAGCCGATGAGATCCGTTACTTGCTGCGTGATCAGCCGCGTCTTCGCTCCGGAAGAACGCGCCAGGATCGCCGGCGTATCGCCGAGGCTGCCGAAGTCGAGCCGGCCGGAGATGAGCGCCTCGGTCTGGTCCGGCCCGTTCGGGAAGCCGACCGTCGTCACCTCGGTAATGCCGTACTTCTTCAGCTCCTCTTGAATGATGCCTTTGTGCAGCCCCCAGCCTTCGGCGCCGCCGGGCAGGTTCAGCTTGTTCGTGCCGATGTAGCCGTAAGTAAGCGTCTTGGGAACGTCGGCGTACGGGTTCGCCGCCGCGGAAGATGCTCCCGCCGCGGGCTCGGCCGCGTTATTGGCGTCGTTGTTCGACTTGCCGCAAGCTTGCACGGCGATCAAGGCGATGGCCGCGAAGGCGACCAAGCCCGTTCTACGCAAAGTAGCGAATGTCGTTATTTTCTTCATGATGGCGAATAGACCCCTCTCGAAATGAAACCTCGTATGATGAATCGGATGTTTAGAATGACGTTTTCAATGCCAGCTGGTACATGTATTCGTGCTTCGACACCGGCGTGCGGCCGGGTCCCCAGCCGACTTTCTCCCGGTAGCCCCCGAGAAGCCCCGCGCCCTCGAGTTCGTCCTCGCTGACCGCGATGAGGCGCTCCGAGTCCGGCGCGACGTACAGCGCGTCGACCGGGCAGTATAGCTCGCACATGAAGCACGTCTGGCAATCGCTCTGCCGGGCAATGACCGGAATGCCGTCCACGACGCGGTCGAACACGTTCGTCGGACAGACGTTGACGCATTGGTTGCAGGATATGCACTTGGAATCGCTAAGCAGTTCGATCATTTAATGCGCGCCCTCCTTCAGCTCGGCGATCGGCTCCGCGACTTCCACCGCGCGCACCCGGATGTCGTCCAAGCCGCCCGTTACGAGCCGGTACCGCTGCCCGCCGTCCATCTTCGGATAGTCTTCTCGCTTGTGCATGCCCCGCGTCTCCGTGCGCGCTTGCGCGGTCCGGTACATCCAGCGCGCGGTCGCCGTCATGGCCGCCGCCTCGCGCGCCTTCACGCCTTCCGCGTCGCGCGTCGAGACGGAGCCCCGGATATCTTGCCAGAGCTGGTCGAGCCGGCCGAGCGACGCGGTCAACCCCTCGTCCGTACGGAACAGGTTGCGGTCGTACGGCGTCACTTCCTCGCGCACCGCTTGGACGCGCTCCTCCGTCCGGGATGCGGTCAGCGTCTCGGGCACGCCCGTCTTCCGGTGCGTCAGCGCCTGCGAGGACAACCCTCTCAGCCTGCGAGTCTCGCTTCCTTCTCCGAGCTTCTTGACGTAAGCCGCCGCGCCGCCGCCCGCGAACGAGCCGGAAGACATCGCCCAAGCGGCGTTATGGCTGCCGCCGCCGGTGAAGCCGCCGCAGATGAACTCGCGAGTGGCCGCGTCTCCCGCCGCGTACAAGCCGGGAACGATCGTCGCGCAGCTCTCGTCGATGACGTGGATGCCGCCCGTGCCGCGCACCGTGCCTTCCAGCCGCAGCGTCACCGGGAATTTGTCCTTGAACGGATCGATGCCGAGCCGGTCGAACGGCAGGAAGAAATTCGTCTGTCCGACGCGGAGCAGATGATGGATGTCTTCCGGCGCCTGGTCGAGCGATGCGTACACTTGCCGGCCTTGGAGCAGATTGCGGGCGATGATCGACCGTCCTCTCGTCGATCCTGCCCCTTCCACGACCGTGCCGTCCTCGTAATAGAACGAAGCGTACCGGTAGTACGCCGTCTTGGTGACGGACGAGAACGTAGGCGAGATGGCGTAAGCGTTCGAGAATTCCATGCCCGACATCTCCGCCCCCGCTTCCGCGGCGAACAGATAACCGTCGCCCGTCAGCACGTTCGTTCCGAGCGCCTTGCTCAGGAACGCGCAGCCGCCGGTCGCGATGACGACCGCTCCCGCTCGCACCGTCCACGTGCCTCCGGCTTGCGTCCGGACGCCCGTCGCTCCTCCGACGCCGTGTTCGTCCGCGAGCAATTCGAGCGCGGGGCTATGGTCGAGGATTTTGACGCCGGCCTTATGGACGAGCTTGCGCATCAGCTTCATGTATTCGGGACCTTGCAAGCCCCGCTTGTAAGGCGTGCCCGATTCGTCCAGCGGGAACGGGTAGCCCCATGCCGCCAGCTTGTTCATGTTCTCGAACGTACGGTCGAGCACTTGGTCCATCCAACGCGATTCCGCGAGATGGCCGCCGAGCGTATACCGGCTCCCTTTGGCTTCCTCCCGCAGCTTCTCGTCCGGCTTCACGTACCAGACGCCCGTTCCCGACGGGGCGGTCGCGCCGCTCGATCCGCAGTAGCCTTTATCGACAAGCACGACCTTCGATCCTTGCCCCGCGGCGGTCAATGCCGCCCATGTTCCGGCAGGTCCGCCTCCGATGACGAGCACGTCGGCGTCCAGTACCAGATCGTTCAATTGTTGTACGCTCATTCGTTGCTTTCCCTCCTAGGTATCTATCGATTGGAATGTTGTTATCCTTCGTAACTCTCGCGCCAATGGAGCAGCCTGCGCTCCAGCCAGCGAACGAGCGAATCGACCAGCTTGCCGACGACGGCGAACACGACGACGCCGATGAAGATGAGCTCCGTGTCGGACGACTGCTTGCCGAGATTGATCAGGAAGCCGATGCCGGACTGCGAGCCGATCAGCTCCGCCACGACGAGACCGATCCACGACAGCGCCAGCGACAGCCGGACGCCGAGCAGAATGCCGGGCAGCGCCGCCGGAACGACGAGCCGCAGCAGCAGCCGCGCGCGGCTGAACGCGAGCACCTTCGCCACGTCGAACAGCTTGTTGTCCACGTTGCGAATGGCCATGAACGTGTTGACGTACAGCGGAAAAAAAGCGCCCAATGCGATAATGACGATTTTGGATTGCTCCCCGAACCCGAACCACAGAATGATGAGCGGCGCGACGGCCAGATGCGGGATCAGCCGCAGCATCTGCATGCTCGGGTCGAGCACGTATTCCGCCTTGCGGGACAATCCGGCGGCTAATCCGACCAATAGGCCGAGGCTCCCTCCGATGAGAAAGCCGGCAAGCGCGCGCCAGACGCTGATGCCGAGATGATGGAACAGCTCTCCCGTCGCGATCAGCGAGCCGAACGCGTCCGCGATCGCTCTCGGCGACGGCAGGAACAGCGGATTCGTCCGGCCGCTCGCCGTCGCCCATTGCCACAGGACGAGCAGCAAGACCGGCAGCGCGGCCCCGATTGCGAAGTCGACGCCGAACGACCGCCACCTTGCAAGCTTGCGGGCCAGCTCTTTGTTCCGCGGCGGCGTCGGCTCTTGGACCGCGGCCGGCGGCAGCTTCGTCGCCGGAGGCTGCGGCAACCGGATTTCGGCTTGATCGATGCTCATGGATTTCATGCCTCCTTCGTTACCCTTTGTACGTCTCTTGCCAACGGAGCCATCTTCTCTCCAGCCATCGGACGAGCGAATCGGTCAGCTTGCCGACGACCGCGAACACAATGATGCCGACGAACACGACCGGCGTCTTCGTGAACTGCCTGGCGTCCGACATCAGATAGCCGATGCCCGAGGTGGAGGCCATCAGCTCCGCCACGACGAGCCCGAGCCAAGCGACGCCGAGCGATAGCCGCACGCCGAGCAGGATATGGGGCAGCGACGCCGGCAGCACGAGCCGGATGATCTGCTTGAACCGGCTGAACGCGAGCACCCTCGTCACGTCGAACAGCTTGCGGTCCACCGAGCGAATGCCTAAGTACGTATTGATGTATAGCGGAAAAAAAGCTCCCTTGGCGATCAGCAGCACCTTCGACTCTTCCCCGATGCCGAACCAGAGCACGAACAGCGGGGCGAGCGCGAGCGACGGCACCATGCGCAGCATCTGGACGGTCGGATCGAGCGACTTCTCCGTGGCGCGGAACAACCCTACGGCGATGCCGAGAAGTAAGCCGAGCCCTCCGCCGAGGCCGAAGCCGAGCGCCGCCCTCGTCAAGCTGATCTGCATGTGCGTCCACAGCTCGCCGGATGCGCTAAGGTCGTAGAACGCTTGCGCGATCGTGGACGGCGTCGGATACAGCATCGTCGAGATGTAGCCGAGATCGCCGAGCGCTTGCCATACCGCGAGCAGCAGGACGGGCAGCAGCGCGCCGAGCGCCGCGATCGTCCATCTGCTCGTCGACTTGGGGGCGCCGCCGGCAGCCGAATTCGCTTGTCGGCTCATCATGCATTCCTCCTCTCGTTATAGACCGGCGCGGTCCACCCAGTCGGTGTCCTCGATCCTCTCGAATTCGCCGAGCACCTTAAGCCGGAGCGCCTGGAACGCGGTCGTCGCTTTCTTCCGCGGATAAGGCAGCGTCACCGGAACGATGCTGCGGATGCTGCCCGGCCGCGGCTTCAGAATGACGATCCGGTTGGCCAGGAACACCGCTTCGTCGATATCGTGCGTGACGAATATCATCGTCGTCCGATTCTTCTCCCAGATGTCGAGCAGCACCTCCTGCATGTGCGCCCGGGTGAACGCGTCGAGCGCGCCGAACGGCTCGTCGAGCAGCAGCACCTTCGGATTGCGGAGCAGCGCCCGCGCGATGGCGACGCGTTGCGCCATGCCGCCCGACAGCTCGCGCGGATACGCCTTCTCGAACCCTTGCAGCCGCACGAGCTCGATCAGCGAATCGACCCTTTTGCGAATATCCGGATTCCGGAGCGATAGATCCGCGGCGATGTTCTTCTCCACCGTCAACCAGGGGAACAAGCGCGGCTCTTGAAAAATAAACCCTTTGTCGATGCCCGGCCCGGTCACCTTCTCGTTGCCCAGCTTGACGCTGCCTTCGTAGGCTTGATCGAGCCCGGCGACGATCTTGAGCAGCGTGCTCTTGCCGCAGCCGCTCGGACCGATGACGGTGACGAACTCTCCTTCCTTGACGTTCAGATCGATGCCGCTTAACGCGCTAACCGTCGTCTTCGGCGTCTGGAACGACTTGTTCAGCCGTTCGATCTCCAGTAACGGGACGCTCATCCGCTTCATCCTCTCCCTATGCGATGGTCGTTCCGCGTCCGTAAACGCGAACGGAGGCATTCTCGTCTCTCGAGAACGCCTCCGCTGGAACGGTAGACAGGCCCTTGAACGCAAAGAGACTTTCCGGGCGCCCGAACGGGGCGAGGAAAGTCTCCATGCGAATGGTGGACCTCGGAATTTAATTCCGATAATTCTTGTATGCTTTGTTGGATATGAGATTATCACAAGCGGTTAGACATTGTCAACGCCGAATTTCACAAGAAGCTACGAGCCCGTCGCTTTGTCGAAGATCGAGACGACGAACTTGATGCCGCCTTTCGACAAGCCGTGCAGCACGTCGGCCGTGGCGCCGGATACGCGATCGACGAGCGGCTTGCGGTCGTCCCGGGGGATGCCGTACAGCTCCGCGTCGTAATCGTTCAGCTCCTCCAGCTCGCTCGCCTCGGAAGGACGCTCCGTCGCTTGCGGCTTCTGCCGGCTATCCGGCTGGCGCGTCGGCAACACCCATTCGTCGGCCTTGTCCGGATCCTCTTGCGATTGCCCGATCGGTTCGTACTTGCCGTTCACGTTCTCGATTCCTCTCGAGGAGAGCTCCATGCCGTACAACACCGCGAACGCGACGACTCCCGCGAGCATGAGCAGCTTGAACGTATCTTTGCGCATAGCGTCGAGCCCCTTTCCGTTTCTCCCGCTTTTATCGTGCGTTCGCCTTCACGGCGTCCTGATCTTCCCAATATTGCTCGGCGATGATCTTCGCCAGCGCGTCCGCCGTCCGGTAGCACTCCTCCAGCGTGTTGTCCACGCCGCCGATCTCGATGAGCACGCTGCCCGGGGACACCGATTGGTTGTATTCGCCGTTGCCGTTAGCAGCCGTCTTGCCCCATACGCCGCGCGACAACCCGGGGTACGCCTTCTCCAGCTTCTCGTGGATCTCGTTCGCGTACGCTTCGTTCTCCCGCCAATTCGGGTTGCGGTGGCCGATGATGAAGTATACCTGCGCGTAGTCTTTGCCCTTGATCGTCGCCGTCGTCTTCGAGCGGCGCTGCGAGTCGCGATGAATGTCGAAGAAGAACGCGAGATCGTCGTTGCGCGCGAGCGCCTGCTTCACCGTCTGCAACGAATATTTGTAGGAATAATTCCAATTATAGCCTTTGACCGACGTCGGATAATCCTTGTTCGAATGCGTGCTGCCGACCCCGTTCTTCTCAAGCTGCTGCGATAATCGCTTGCCGACTTGGGTTACGTTGACTTTGTCCGAATTCGGATCCTTCACGCCGTCTTTCAGCTCCGGATAATACGATTCCCGGTTATGGGAATGGTAGATGAACACGACTTTGCGTCCGCCGGTCGAATTCTCGTTCGGATCGGCGACTTGCGAAGGCTCGTCCGGCGTACTAGACGGCTCCGGTTCCGCTTGCGGTTCGTCCGTTCCGGCGTCCGGAGCAACCGTCGGATCCGGCGCGTCTCCGGAGGACGGCTGTCCGCCTTCCTCGATCGGACCGTGGTCCTCGGGCGCTTCCGGCTCGCCCGCGCCGGGACGCAGCAGTACGGAATGATCGCGATCCATGCCCGGCAGCTCCTGCGCGAGCAGGCTTTTCGGATCGCCGGGGTTGATGCCGGTCACGAACCGGAGCAGGAACGACGCCATCTTATCCGCTTGCAGCGGCGAACCTTCCTCTTCGACCTTCATATTCGGAAGCTCCATGCTTAGCAGCGTCTGGAACACTTGTCCGGACAGCGAAGCCGCGAGCCCTCTCATCGATTGCACGGGGGACGCCGACATCGCCTGCTGCAGCATGCCTCCGAGACCCAAGGCGATGAACAGCGCCATCGAACATAAGCTCAGGACGACGTAAGCTTTGCCGGTAATGAGCACCCTCCGCCATTTCGCGCGCATACTCGCCCAATCCATCGCCACGACGATTCGTTTCATCGGTTTACCTCCCGGGCGCCTCTATCGCGATGCCCTCTCTCTTGGAATTGCTAGGTATTGAAGCTTATGAGAGGAGGCAAATCGATAGAACCGGAAAAATCGATAGAGTGATAGAGTCGGGAGCGAGGGAGCGGGGGGACATGGTACCGCGAGAGCTTGCTTTTCGCCAACATCCCCTTCGCTCAGGGGAGCTGCAGCGGTGCGAGGCACCGTTGGAGCAGGCGCGATGCGAGATTGCAGGCTGCAGCGGTGAGAGGCACCGTTGGAGCAGGCGCGATGCGAGATTGCAGACTGCAGCGGTGCGAGGCACCGTTGGAGCAGGCGCGATGCGAGATTGCAGGCTGCAGCGGTGCGAGGCACCGTTGGAGCAGACGCGATGCGAGATTGCAGGCTGCAGCGGTGCGCGGCACCGTTGGAGCAGACGCGTTGCGAGATTGCAGGCTGCAGCGGTGCGCGGCACCGTTGGAGCAGGCGCGATGTGCGATATTCCGCAACTGCCTGAGCAAGGGGGATATCGGCGCAAAGCGCAAAAAAACCGGCCGCCCCACGCCAGTGGAAGCGGCCGTTATAAATCAATGCGTATAGGCGGCCACGTTATCCGTATCGACCGCTTCGTGAAGCGCGGCATTCAGCCCGCTTGCGATGATGTTCGCGATATCCTCCATGAACTTGTCGATTTCCTTCGGCGTGACGAGCAAGTCGTGGCCGATCGGCTGCAGCACTTCCTTCACGAGCTGAAGGCGCTCCTGTTCCGCCATCGATCCGAACGCGCCGAACATCTGCCCCGTGTTTGGAGAATGCTGCTTCATATGCCCGAAGACGAGATCCATCGCGCTATTGACGATCGTTGACGCGTAGACGACCGTCGGCACGCCGATGCCGATGCAAGGCACGCCGAGAATGTCCTTCGTCAACCCTTTGCGCTTGTTGCCGATCCCGGATCCGGGATGAATGCCCGTATCGGCGATCTGAATCGTCGTGTTCACCCGCTCGAGCGCTTTCGAAGCGAGCGCGTCGATAGCGATGACGAGGTCGGGCTTGGACTTCTCCACGATACCCTGCACGATATCGCTGGATTCGATGCCGGTCGTTCCTAGAACGCCAGGCGCGACGGCGCTGACCGGACGATAGCCGGGACTCACCTGATCGGGCATCAGCTCGAAAAACTGACGCGTCACCATGACGTTCTCGACGACGAGCGGTCCGAGCGCGTCGGGCGTCACGTTCCAGTTGCCGAGGCCGACGATGAGCACGCTGCCCGTCTTGTTCGTTCCGATGCGCTGCAAGAACGCTTCGAACTCCTTGGCGAATATCGTCGCGACCCGGTCCTGCAGCTCGGTGTCTCCTTGGCGCATGCCGGGCACGTCGAGGGTGACGTAATGTCCGAGCATTTTACCGATGCGCCTGGAGCCTTCGTCGGTCTGAATGTGCATTCTGCTGATCGTCACTTCGTCCTGCGTGTCCGTCTCCGACCATACGCCGGGGATTTCCTCGCCTCCGGGCGACGCCAGTTCCTTCGCCTCGAGCGCCAAATCCGTTCGAACGTCGTACATCGACAAGTCGTTGTTCATCTGTCTGGGTCGAACCCCTTTCCTATGCGGGTGGTCGTCTTAGGATGGCATTCGGGACGCGCCGGCATGCACAGGGATTGCAGCCTTGCTATTTAACCCCCTCCATGATAGAATGTTACAAGTTGTGTGGAGAAATACTTCTGTTTTTCAGGAGGTGAAAAGAATGCCAAACATCAAATCCGCAATCAAACGTACCAAAACGAACGAAGCTCGCCGTCTGCGCAACGCTTCGCAAAAATCCGCTCTTCGTACGGCTGTTAAACAAGCCGACAACGCGGTAGTCGGAACGGACGTTGCAGCTGCGAAAGCGGCGCTGGTCGTGGCTCAGAAGAAATTGGATAAAGCGGCAACCAAAGGGCTCATTCACAAAAATGCAGCTGCCCGCAAAAAATCCCGTCTGGCCAAAAAATTGAACGCATTGTCCGCACAAGCGTAATCTTGTGCCTGATGCATATGAAGACGAAGAGCCATCCCTGCGAAGGGATGGCTCTTCGTCTGCGATACTAGCCTGCGCCGGCCGAGCCCGTCTTCAACAGGAACAGTTCCAAGCCGAGCGTCTTCTCGACGCGGCCGGTCTTCATCGCGAAGTCAAGCTCGGCGAGCTCCGAGAGCAGCGTCGCGAGCCGCTCCGCGCTGAACTTGCGGGCTTGATCGGCCGTAATCTTGACGGCGTACGGATGCAATCCGAGTTGACCCGCCATCTGCTGCGGGGAATACCCTTGACTTCCGAGCTCCTTCACGTGCAGCATGTTACGGAACTGGCGCACCATGAGGGCCATCAGCTTGATCGGCTCCTCGCGCTGCTTCAATAGATCGTAATAGAGCGCGATCGCGGGACCCGTACGGAGCGCGGCAAGCTCTTCCGTCAGCTTGAACACGTTCTGTTCGGTCGCCACCATGACGAGCTCGTTCACGCCTTCCACCGTAATGGTCCCTTCCGCGCCGGCGTGCAAGATCAGCTTGTCCGTCTCCGCGGCGAGCGAATGCATGTCCGTGCCGACCCTTCGCAACAGCTCTTCCGCCGCTCGGCCGTCCAACGTTCTTCCGCGGCCGGCCGCGCGCTTATGCAGCCATTGCGTCAGCTCCTCGGCCGATAGCGGCGTGAACGGAACGACGAGCTCCTTCGCCTTCGCCGCCTTCACCAACTTCTTGCGTTCGTCCAGCTTCTCGTGCGGGACGAGGAACACGAGCACGGTCGTCTCCGAAGGCTGCTCCAAATAGGCGAGCAATCGCTCCGGCCGATGCTCGACCTTGCTCGACTCTTTGCCCGCCGCGAACAGCACGCTGTCGCGAACGAGGACGATCTTATGGGGAACGAGAAACGGCAGCATCTCCGCTTCCTCGATAATCGTATCGATCGTCGCTTCTCCCGTATCGAAGCGAATGAGCGCCATCTCGCGATGCTCCGCTTCGACGAGCTTGTCGATCAACCGCTCGGTGAACTCGTTCATGAGATAGGATTCCGTGCCGTAGCACACGTATACGGGGGACACTTTGCCCTGCTTCATCTCGCGGAACGCTTGCTTGACGTCCATGTTGCCAGCACCTCCATTCGCCTTACTGTAACACAACAAAGAGATCACGCCTACTGTCTGGCGTGATCCCTCTGTCCTCGGACATCTATATCAACGTCCGCCGGCCGGCCCATGGTGCCGTGCGCGAACGACCGCGACGCCGTCCGATAGACGAACGTCAACTCTCTCCGTATAGGATACGCGCGATGCGCGCGATCGGTGACGCACGTTAACGCGAAATTTCCTGCTTGCCGTCCGCCTCGTAAGCGAGCGGCGTCTCCTTGCCTTGCGCGTCCGTCCATACGTAGGTCAACCGCTTGCCGTCCGGCTCCCAAGCCAGGTGGCTGATCGCGCCTTCGCGAGCCTCCGACTCGAAGACCAAGACGTTGTTTTCCGTATCGTACACTTGAACGGTTCCGCTGCTGGTTACCGCGATGGCGCGCCACTTGCCGTCCGGCGAGACTAGCATCGCGGCCGGCGTAGCCGCGGCGATGCCGAAGCTTCTCTCGACGCCGTCGTCCGTCTCCGATGCCGCCGGCGCGTCGAAGCTGCTTGCCGTCGGCGCTACGGTCTTGGCCGTAGGCGGGGCAGCAGGTTCATTGGAACTCGCGCCGAATTGATCGACCTGCGTCGCTTCTCCATTAACTTCGCCCGGCGCGCTGCTCTGCTCGCTTGACAAATATTGCGGATCGACGCCGCCGCCTTCTCCTTCGTTGCTCGGCGCGGTGCTATCCTTTTTCGCCTGCGCATCGTCGGAGATCGACGTTTCGTTCGCGATCGCCTCGCCGCCCTCGCCTGCCAATTCCGCGCCGGATGCCATCTCGCGCGGCGCTTCGCTGACCGATTCGTTAGGCATCGCCGCATCGTTGTCGGAGTGCCCGCCGCCGAGATTCAGCTGCGAGGAGAACACGAGCGCCAACGCGATGACGCCCATCGCGACGACGCCGGACAACCCTCTGAACGAACGTCTGCCCGGTCTCTCGGAGCGCTTGCTTACCGTTGGAACGCCGACCGCATCGTCGTCCGCTTCGGCTTCCCGCTTCCGCTCTTCGTCGAGCTTATTCAGCTCGGGCATGATCGCGTCGACCAGACTGAACCTGGGCATTACCCGGGGCAGCTGCGCCAGTTCGTTCGATAATCGCCGTAAGCGGTCCAGCATGGCGGCGCATTCCGGGCAACGGCCAACATGATCCGTCATGAGCGAAGTTTCTTGTTGATTCAAATCTCCGTCGATATGACGCTGCATGAGTTCCATCACCTCTTGGCAATTCATCCCCGGACACCACCTTTCTGATAATCATGGAGCAAAGCTTGTAATTGTTGTCTTGCGCGGAATAAGTATGATTTCACCGTGTTAAGCGGCAAGTTGAGCGATTCCGCGATCTCGTTGTACGAGAAATCCTGCAAGTAGCGCAATACGACGACCGTGCGATGATGCTCTGGCAGCTTGCCGATCGCTTCCCGTATCTCCTCCGCTGCGTACGCCGAAAGAACCTCGGTTTCTACGTTGTCCCCCGACTGAAAGACCAATTCGTGCTCGTCGATCGAGACGGAGGGACGTTTGCGCCGAAATTTGTCGATGCAAATATTCGTAACGATGCGTTGCACCCATGTCCGGAACTGCGCTTTTTCCTCGTACGAATTGATTTTCGTGTAGATCCGAATGAGCGCTTCCTGCGCGGCATCCATCGCGTCTTGTTCATGGTTCAACAGGTAATAAGCCGTGCGATACACTTGATTCTCGACTTCGCGAAGCAGCTCCACGAGAGCTTCCCGATCGCCCGCTTGCGCGGATTTGATGAGAGCCGGCTCGATCACAGAAGATCCACCTCCCATGCACCCTCTCAGACGCGGTCGTCTCGAGAAAGGTTGCAACTTTCTTTATGATAATTTTAGATAATGACTCTACCTATCGTATTTCATCATTCAGTCTAGCAAAAATGAGCGAAAACGCCTAATGTTTTATGATGGGTTTATTAGAATGGAAGTTTACGGAACCGAAAAGCGCCCGTTGCTGTCTAAAAGGTTGGAGGTGGACGAATGGGTTTGGAATATCTAAAGCACGTCGGCGCCGTCGAATCGACGGAGCTCGGCAGGCTAATGGACGAGTACGGCGACGACGTGGTCAAATACGCGTACGCGATCACGAAGGACCGGGAGCTGGCCAAGGACGTCGCGCAAGAGACGTTCATCAAAGCCCACTATAAGATCGATTCTTTCAGAGGGCAATCCAGCGTCAAGACATGGTTATTCGCCATCGCGCGCAATCTTGCGCTTAACCACTTGTCGTCCGGCTATATCCGCCGAGTGTTGTCGTTCGCCAACATCAAATCGCGCCAATCGGCGATATCGGCCGAGGCCGCTTATATCGGGAAGCAATCCGCGGACGACATATGGCGCGTCATCATGGCGTTGCCGGACAAGCTCCGGGAAGCGCTCGTTCTCGATCTGCAGCACGAGCTGTCCGTTCACGAGATCGCCGAACTGCTGCGCATTCCCCAAGGGACGGTCAAATCCAGATTGCACCGCGCGCGCCGTAAAGTCGAACAAGAGTTGAAGGGGTGGGAAGAATGAACGAATCGAAGCCGGATTGGTATCGGATGGCGCGGGGATCGGCGAACCGGAGCCCCGTGTTCACCGAAGAGATGAAGCGAGAGGTGAATCGACGGATCGCCGAAGGCGGCGCGCGAATCCGGCATTGGCAAAGATGGTTATCGGCCGGCGCGGCGATGCTCGTCTTGGCGACCGCGGTCGTCTGGACGCTGAATCGGCCGGTCGACGAATACGCGGAGAACGCGAACGTTCCGAAGGAATCCTTCGCGCTTACGTTCATGACCGGCGATAAGCTTCCCGGCGATTCGTCTTCCAGCTTCGAAACCGCGCCGATGCAACGCCTCTCCAAATCGAGCGTCGAAATCGTAAGCGAACGCAATTTCCCGGGGGTAGGGACCCTATACAGTTACCGGCTTGAAGGCGATTCGGAAGTTTACCGCATCGGCCTCTCGTTCGAAGACGGGTTGATGAAGACGCCCTCGGATTCGTTCTACGAATACGGCTACGCATACCCGGACGCCTTCGAGCTATCGGCCAGCTCGCTGTTCGGAGAGAAGCGCGCGAAGATGTACGCGGAACCGTGCAACGGCAGTCCGTGCGTCTATACCGATTGGATCTCCTTCGACTCGGGCGTTCCCGTGGTCGATCTGCATCTGGACGTTCCGACGATCGAGCGAGATCTGGACGGCGACGGCCGTATGGAGTTGATTGCATCGATCGCAGGCAAGAGCGGCAACGCGTTCGTCTACAAGAAGATCGGCGGCGAACTCCGCTATGCCGACATCGGACGGTCTCTCGGCGCGCAATATCCCGATTCGGTCTCGTTCGACGCTGGCAACGGCACATTCAACCTCGTAACAGCCGAAGATATTCGTAGCTACGAGTATTCCGCCGACGGAGATCGGCTGGAACGGATCGACGCGCCGCCGGTCGACGTTTCGCCGATGCCGAGCGAGCCCGCGCTGTTCGATGGCAACCGATCCGTTCAATTGGCGATCGGAGGATACAGCCTCTACGCGCAATGGTTCCAAGATCCCCTGCAGTCTTTCGGTCTCTACTTGCCGGATAGCGCCGTTGCGATTCAAGAACCGAACGGCCGATATCGGTACGAAGTCTTGCGGGGCAAGGGGTCCGTCATCTTCCGTGACGGACCGCCGGACGTCGCTTACGTCTACGAGAACGACATGTCCCGACTGTCTAATTACGCGGGAACCGCTTCGATGGACGTCGACGGCGCGGTAATGCGCACGGACTACTTCGTCGTCGAGAAGGACGAGGATCACCGCGTCTATATCGAGATCTCGTATAAGCCGGCGGACAAAGATAAGGTAAGGCCGATCCTGCTCGCGATGGTCGCGAACGTGAAGTTCTCGCCGGAGCCGATATACTACTAAACGTGTCTTACGAGCGTCTCTATGCCGATTGCGTAGGGACGCTTCGTTCGTTCGATAATGGATTCGGTTGCGTTAACGTAGTTTACTATCGCTTCTTCCGACGCTCCATCGTACCGTCCGGGTGGACGCGATACTGCACCTCTCCGTCGAGATCGGTACGCAAGATGCGGGTACCCGACGCTTCAAGCCGTTGAATGACCGTCGGATGCGGGTGTCCGTAAAGGTTATTCCGTCCGACCGATATGACGGTTTCCGACGGTTGCCAAGCGTATAGCCACTCTTGCGTCGTCGAGGTTTTGCTCCCGTGGTGCGCGGCTTTGAGGACGTCGACCGGCGTCCGAGCGGCTGTGGCTGACAAGGCGGCGGCCGCTACGGCACGCTCCCCTTCCGCCTCCAAATCTCCGGGGAGAAGGAACGTGCGACCGTACAGCTTGGCGAGCAGGACGACGCTACGTTCGTTCTGGTCATCTAGTACGGGAACGCCGGGATGATCGACCGATGAAGGATAGAGCACCTCCAGCATCATGGATTCGTCGACCGCCCATGTCATCGGTTCGCTTAAGGCATAACACGGAATTCGTTTTCTCATCGCCAACTCGAATAACGCCTTCGTCCCCGGCGCATCCTTGAGCGTCCCGTTGAACAAGATCGCGCGCACCGGGATGTTCTCGATCACCGCCTTCGCCCCTCCGATATGGTCCGCGTCCAGGTGCGTCAGCACGAGCGCGTCGAGCTCCCGCACGCCTCGTTGAAGCAGCAACGGGACGAGCAGCTTCCGGCCGACCTCGTATGGATCCCTGCGCGCCCGCCATTCGTCTCCCGGCTTGCGGAAGCTGACCGTTCCGCCCGCGTCGACGAGCACGTGATTGCCTTCGCCCGTACGAATGAGAATGCTGTCTCCTTGGCCGACGTCTACAAACATGACCTGCCCCGCGTCGTTCGTCCATGCCGGACGAACGCCCCACAAGAGCCATAGCAAGCTAAGCGCCGCCAACGCCGCGTTAACCGCGGCGGTCGCCGATCTCTTGCCGCGGAGTCGGGGTTCATCGAAGATGAATGGCTCGGCGAGATGCCCGGCCTGCCGCTGCGCCTCTCTCCGATGTTCCTCCCACCATTGTCGCTCTCTAATTAGGAGGAGACGGCGATGCAATACGAAGCTGAATAAGCCCAACAAGGCAAACCCGGCCAGGACCCATATCAAGCTAGGCTGCGGCCATAGGGTACGCAAGCGTTCGTACGACGCCAACGTATCCACGATCCGGAACGTGATCTCGTTGCCGATCGTCGCGAGCTTGGCCGGTGGTATCCCTAGCGGCTCCCAGCAAGCGCCGAGGGCGATCGATACCATGCCGAGAGGCATGACGACGAAGCTGACGAACGGCACGAGCACGAAGTTGGCGAGCAGCGACAGCAGGTGCACGGAGTGAAAATAATACACGGTTACCGGGAACGAGACTGCCTGCGCGACGAGCGCGACCGCGAGCGACCCGCGCAGCCATGCCCACGGCAGCGTCAATGATGCCGTCGCGATCGGCACGAACAAGAGCAAGCCGGCCGTCACGATGAAGGATAGCTGGAAGCTGACGTTCTCGATCAATCGCGGCTCCCAGAGCAGCATGGCGATCGCCGCGGCCGCGAGCAAGTGCAAGCCGTCCTTGAGCCGATGGCTTCTGGCTAGCCATAGCGCGAGCATGGCCATCAAGCAGGCGCGGACGGCGGACGGGGAAGCGCCGGTCGCCAGCATGTAGACGGGCATCATGGCGATCGTGACGTCGATCGCGCGCTCGCGGGTCAGCCTCGCCCATGCGCAGAGCTGCAGCAGCAAAAAGACGATGACGCCGACATGCAACCCGGATATCGCGAGAATGTGCGTTAATCCCAGTCTGGCGAACGCATCGTATTGCCCGGGATCGAAGTCCGACGTGATGCCCGCGACGAGCCCTTTCATATATCCCGCATCTCCGCTAGGGTACAGCCTGTCCATCAGCGCGCCGATGTTCGCGCGGAATCGATCGAGCAGCCGCAGCGGAACAAACTGCCAGGGGATCGTCCCTTCCAGCCGTTGGACGGCGTCTATTCCCTTGGCGTTCAGAACCCAGTGAATGCCATGTCGGCTCAGGTAATCGCGATAGTCGAACGCTCCGAAGTTGCCCGCATCGCCGGGAGCCGCAAGGACGCCGGATACACGGAGCCGGTCTCCTCTCTCCCAACCGGAAGCGACGTGCTGATCTTCCTGCTTGGCGAGCTTCACGCGAACGATGACGGATTCTTCGGCTTCGCGGGAGGCACCGCCGGAAGGCCATACGATCGATGCCGTACGCAGCGTTGCCGTCGCGAGATCTCCGTCTACCTCGATCGCCGACGTAAGCGTGCCGGTCAACTCCGCGTCGGCCTCGTCTTGGGCTTGTCCGTTCGGCAGCGCGATCGTCGTCTCGCCTCTTTGTTCGACCCACAGGCGTTCGCCGAACGAGAACAGCAGCGCCGCCACGCTGAGCATCGTAACCAGACATTTGGCATAACCGAACATGCCGATCGCAAGCAAGAAGAGCGTCAAGCTGCCTAGGACATACCAGCCGCTCTCGCCGGGCCATAGGGACGGAATCGCGGTTCCGGTCGCGAAGCAGATCGCGACGGATACGAGCGGTCTACGGTTCATCGCGCTCACCCTTCATGAAGGAATACTAAAAGAACCTCTTCGCCGATGATTCGGCCGAAGAGGTTCTTCCTCGATTCGCGAAATATTAGGAGCCGTCCTGAACTTCCGTATCCGAAGGCGGCGCGTAGTTATCGATGCGACGGAACGAGATGCCCCGCTGACGCATAAGCTCGGTTACTTTGTCATGGTCTTTCGAGTACGGACGGTGGTAGACGACTTCTACGATGCCGCTGTTCGCGAGCATGTTCGCGCACGTCCAGCAAGGCTGGTCCGTCACGTACACGACGGAGCCTTCGCGGTCGACTCGATCGGTGAACAAGAGCAGGTTCTGTTCGGCATGGATCGTACGGATGCAGCGCTCCTTCTTAACCATGCCGCTATCGGACGGCGCGTACTCCTCGACGATCATGCAGCCCGCTTCGGAGCAATCGTGCACGCCCATCGGCGCGCCGTTGTAAGCCGTCCCGAGCAGCTTCTTGCCTTGGACGAGCACGGTTCCGACATGCCGCCTCGGACAACGCGACCTCGTAGACGCCATGAAGGCGATGTCCATGAAATACGTATCCCAGTCTTTGCGCAGGGAGTTCATTCGGTAATCCTCCGTTGCTGTACGATTACTGTTGGCTCGCCGCCAACGCCTGACCCAGATCGTTAAGAATATCTTTAATGCCTTCCGTGCCGACGGACAGTCGAATCATGCCGGGCTGCACGCCGGCAGCCGTTTGCTCCGATTCGGAGAGCTGCGCGTGCGTCGTGCTGGCCGGGTGAATGATAAGCGACTTCGAATCGCCCACGTTCGCCAAGTGAGAGAACAGCTTAACGGAGTTGATCACTTTTTTGCCCGCTTCGGTTCCGCCCTTGATCCCGAACGTCATGATCGCGCCTTGGCCGTTCGGCAAGTAACGCTGCCCGAGCTCGTAAGACGGGTGGCTCGGCAATCCCGCGTAGTTCACCCATTCGACCGCCTCGTGCTTCTCGAGGAATTGCGCGACCGCGAGCGCGTTGCTGCTATGGCGCTCCATCCGCAGGTGCAGCGTCTCGAGTCCTTGCAGGAACATGAACGAATTGAAAGGTGCCAACGCGGCTCCCATATCGCGTAGGAGTTGTACGCGCATTTTGATAATGTACGCGACCGGTCCGACCGCCTCGGTATAGACGACTCCGTGGTAGCTTGGATCAGGCTGAGTCAATCCAGGGAACTTACCGCTGGCCGCCCAGTCGAATTTCCCGCCGTCGACGACGATGCCGCCGATGGACGTGCCGTGGCCGCCGATGAACTTGGTCGCGGAATGCAGCACGATGTCCGCGCCATGCTCGATCGGACGGCACAGATACGGGGATGCGAACGTGTTGTCGATAATGAGCGGAATGCCGTTTTCGTGCGCGATCGAAGCGACCGCCGCGATATCGAGAATGTCTCCGCGCGGATTGCCGATCGTCTCCGCGAAGACGGCCTTCGTCTTCGGCGTGATGGCAGCGCGGAAATTGTCCGGATTCGATGGATCGACGAACTTCACCGTAATGCCGAGCTTCGGCAGCGTGATCGCGAACAGGTTATACGTGCCGCCGTACAAGCTTGCGGACGAGACGATCTCGTCGCCGGCTCCGGCGATGTTGAAGATGGAATACGTGATGGCGGCTTGTCCGGACGCGACCGCAAGCGCGGCTGCGCCTCCTTCGAGAGCGGCGACCCGCTGCTCGAAAACGTCGGAAGTCGGGTTCATAATCCGCGTATAGATGTTGCCGAATTCTTTCAGCGCGAATAAATTGGCAGCATGATCGGTATCGCGGAATCCGTAAGACGTCGTTTGGTAGATCGGGACCGCCCTCGACAACGTCGTCGGATCGAGATGCTGCCCTCCGTGCACGGCTAGCGTTTCCAATGAATACGATTCTTCCTTCGCCATGGAACAAACCTCCCAAGATACATGAAATAATGGCTATCTCTCGTATTCTCTCATATTTTCGCATTGGAGGAAAGCCAAGTTGTTCGCTCGGATTATCGAACATAAATGTCCGGGGACAGCTTGTCCAGAATCTTCGGTCCGATGCCCTTCACTTCAAGCAATTCATCGACGGACCGATACCCTCCGTGTTGTTCGCGGTAGGACACGATCGCTTTTGCCTTGGACGGGCCGATTCCCGGCAACCGTTCTAGCTGCGCCGTCGTCGCTTCGTTCAGGTCGAGGCGCGAATCGGCGACTTGGGCGGACGGCGTCGGCGACAACGTCGATTGTTCGCTCGGAGTTGGCGTGGCTTGTTGCGTTGGCGGCATTGTCGATTGTTCGCTTGGAGATGGAGTTGCTTGTTGCGTTGGAGGCATTGTCGATTGTTCGCTTGGAGATGGAGTTGCTTGTTGCGTAGGCTGCGTCGTTCTCTCGGCCGACGGCGAGGTTGCCGTTCGGTCCGCTCCATCTTGCTCGGATACGGTTATCGGTTGCGGAGTCGTCGTCGCTTCCATGGCGGCCAATGCCGTCTCGATCTGCCCGTTCACCGGGATCCATCCGCTCGGTCCGTCCGCGGAACGGGAGGCATGCCAAGCGATCGCCGCCATCAACGTCCCGAGAGTCGCTAATCCGATCGCGATGCGCGTTCGTACTGGCTTCACCGTAATCCCTTCTTTCTTTTTTATGGAATCGTTTATCGAAAAACGTCATGTCGGCCAACCCGTGCTTCATACAATGGGATGAAGAAAACGGTGCCGGAGGAGGTCTGCGGAAATGAGAATCGGATTTATCGGCGCGGGAAGCATGGGCAGTCTGCTAATGGGCGCCTTCATACGCAACGGCGCTTTGCAGCCAGACCAGATCATCGCGAGTTCCCGGACGTTCTCCAAACTCTCGGCTCTATCGGATCGCTATCCCGGCTTGCAGATCGCAAGCTCCAATCGCCAAGCCGCTATAGGCTCCGACTATATTGTGCTATGCGTGAAACCGATGGACTACCGCAAAGTCATCGACGATATCGCGCCTTCGTTAACGCCGAATCAGATCGTCATCTCGATCACCAGTCCGGTCATGCTCGCCCAACTGGAAGAACTGCTGCCGTGCAAAGTCGTCAAAATCATTCCGAGCGTCGTCAACGGCGTCGGCAGCGGTGCCTCCCTGTTCATGTGGGGCTCTCGCTTAAGCTCGGATGATCGAGCCGAGCTGTATCAATTGTTCTCTTCGATCAGCCAGCCGATCGAGATCGAAGAGGAGGAGGTGCGCGCCGCGTCGGACTTGTCCAGCTGCGGTCCCGCGTTCCTCGCGTACTTGCTCGACGAGTTTATCGTCGCCGCCGTATCGATGGGCATGGACCGGCAGACGGCCACTTCGCTCGCCGCGGAGATGATGCTCGGCACGGCTCGCCTGCTGCTCGAATATCCGTGCACGCCAGCCGAACTTCAAGCGAAGGTGAGCGTTCCCGGCGGCATTACCGAAGCCGCGCTCGACGTGCTGCGCCGTACGACTCGCGGCGCCTTCATGCAAGTGCTCAATACGACCCACGAGAAGTTCGCCGAGGACCTCGACCGGGTCGAGGGCGCGTTGTTCCCTCGGGAGCGGACTTAGGGAGATTGGTTTGAATGATCGCCCCATCGCGCGAATGCGATGGGTTTTTTTATTTAACCCGACTTTTCCCGCCTATTGCTCACCGGAGCGTCGTTTCTTCTCCTGTAACCCGACTTTTCCCGCCTATTGCTCACCGGAACGCCGTTTCTTCTCCTGTAACCCGACTTTTCCCGCCTATTGCTCACCGGAACGCCGTTTCTTCTCCAGTAACCCGACTTTTCCCGCCTGAGCGACGTTTCTACTCCTGTAACCCGACTTTTCCCGCCTATTGCCCGCCTGAGCGTCGTTTCTTCTCCAGTAACCCGACTTTTCCCGCCTATTGCCCGCCTGAGCGCCGTTTCTTCTCCAGTAACCCGACTTTTCCCGCCTATAGCCCGCCTGAGCGCCGATTGATCCCAGTAACCCGACTTTTCCCGCCTATTGCTCACCG